>JAILPR010000016.1 GCA_024699355.1 Lachnospiraceae bacterium | reverse complement strand
AGCACCGAAGTTCCGATGCCCTCGGTACTGGCGATCTGCAGTCCGTACTCTTCTCCATACAAATACCGTAACCGGTCCTGCACATTTTTCATGCCGATGCTTTGCCAGTTGTACTCATTTTTCACGCCCGGCGCATCTCCTTGCAGCAGTTCATGGAGTTTTTGCAGCGCCTGCGCATCCATCCCGACGCCGTTGTCGAGGATCGTGATCTCGAGCACCTCGCTCTCCTGCACCGCATCTTCGCCCGGATCCGTTGCTGCGCGGTGATGTGTATCTTCGCCCGGATCCGTTGTTGTCAAGATCGTCTTGCCTACATCGATCCGGATCTCACCGCTTCCGCTGCGGGGTCGGATGCCGTGGACATATGCATTCTCCACGATCGGCTGCAGGATCAGTTTCGGGATCATCGGATGCAGATCCTTTTCCATCGCGACCTGCAGCGATACCTTTCCTTCGATCCTGCAATTGAGCAGATAGACATATTTTTCCACGATATCGAGTTCTTTTTCCAGCGGGACCATATCCTCCACGGTCCCGATCAGATAGTGGATCTGCTGCGAGAGTGAATCGATCATTCTGGAAACCTGTGCGTCGTCATTTTCCAGCGCGGTCATCCGGATGATTTCTAAGGTGTTATATAAGAAATGCGGATAGATCTGTGATTTGATCGCAGTCAGCTCCGCTTCGCTCTGACGGATTTTTGCCACATAGGACTGGTTAATGTATTTTTCCAGTTCATGGCTCATCTCGTTAAAGCGCCCGGATAATACACCGATCTCATCGTTGCTCTTGACCGGCAGATGAATATCAAAAGAGCCGCTCTCCACACGCTTCATCTGATCCATCATTTCATAGATGGGCTTGGTGAGGCTCTTGGAAAACAGATACGCGCCAAGCAGCAGCAATACGATCACGATCGCGCCCAGCATCAGCATCAGATGGATCATGGAGCGTACCGCCGCATAGGCCTTTTCTTTGGAAATCTCCGCGACGCAGCTGATGCCGTAGGTATTGGCGGCAGAGGTGATCAGCTCGTAGTGCTGCTTCGGATACCGCGCACGGATCTGCGAAATGTTTTCTCCCACAGCCTCTTCGAGAGTGCTGTAGAGACAGGTCCCGTCTTCCAGCAGTAAAAAATAATCCGCATCGTCTCCCAGGTTCATGGTCTTTAAGAGGTCCCTGAGCCTGGTCATGTCGATATCGATATAGAGCGTGCCGATATACTGTTCCTTGCCGATCACGCCGCGCAGATCATAATAATTGCGTGCCACGGTAAACACCTGATCGGAGGTGCCGGAATAATAGTCTGTCTCGTGAGCGCCGATCAGCATCAGATTCTTGGCGGTGCGATCAACGCTCTCCCATCCCATGACCTCCTGAAAGCGCTCAAGATTTTCAAAATAGGTACGACGGTAGCTGTAGTGAAAATCCTCCTGTCCGATCGGTGCATCGGCATCGGTCAGAAAATGCACCGCGTAGATGTAGGCATCCACCTGATCGAGGGAGCGCAAAAAGCTCTCCACCTCTGCCTTACGCTCCTGTTGCGGCAGGAGCAGTACCTGGCGGAACAGATCAAAATAGACATAGTACTGCCCGACATTTAATGCATTCTCACTGCCCGTATACTGATACATGATCTTGGAAACATTGTCATAGACCGACAGCGCATTTTCTGTCGTGGAAGAAATGTGTCCGGTGGCCTGCTCGTAATTGCTGCGGATCGACTGCAGATTGCCCGTCATCGCCTGACGGATCAGGAGCGGAAAGATCACCAACATCGGAATAAGCCCCAGCGATAAGATCGCCAGGGCAAATTTTTTATACATACTTAAGTTTTGAAGTCGCTTTTTCAGGCTGTTCATGCAATTCTCCAAACGGTTTGATCTGCTTCTATCATATACCGTTTTATCCTTTTGCTCCACCTGCAGTAATTCCCTTCACAAAGTATTTCTGGAACGAGACAAAGATGATCAGTGCCGGAACGATGGAAATGATGGTTCCCGCAAAGACGATGTCCCATCGCGCGGTATACTGTCCGACGAAAGAAGCGATTTCCACCGTAATGGTCTTGGCTTTGCCGGATGGCAGTACCAGATACGGCATCAGATAATCGTTCCAGATGCCCAGGCCGTTTAAGATGACCATGGATCCGGTACACGGTCCAAGGAGGGGGAACGTCACTTTCCAGAAGGTCATAAACGGTGTACATCCGTCGATCCTGGCCGCCTCTTCGATCTCCAGCGGAACGGTCTTTAAAAAGCTGCAATACAAAAGCGTCCCAAAGGCCACCGAGCCTGCGATATAAGATACTACCGGTCCTGCCATCGTCCCGAAGATATGAAAGACTTTCATCTCTTTAAAGAGGGGGAACATATACAAATGGAACGGTACCATCATCCCTGCCAGAAAGAAGGTGTACAAAAACTCCATGAATCTACTTTTCCTGCGGTCGATCGCATAGGCTGCCATCGGCACGATCAGGATAATGAGCACTTCCGAAACCACCGTCAGTACCACACTGTGCAGGATGGCGGTCAGGAAATCAGACTGTTCAAAGAGGTCCTTGAAGTTCTGAACATAAAACGTGGTCGGCAGCGCGATCGGGTCCTTTAGGATATCACCGTTGGATTTCAATGCCGACTGCAGCGCAAAGAGGATCGGGTACAAAAAGATCAGCGCGATGATCAGGAGCACCACAAAGAGCAGATAATCACGAAGTCTTGGCTTTTTGACTGCTTTCATTACATCTGCACCTCCCTGCTTCTCAGGATTTTTTGCTGCAGTGTGTTTAAGATGATGATCACAAACAGCAATACCACACCGACGGCTGTACCAAAGCCCTGTCTGCCTTCGTTGAATCCGACTTTATACAACAGATACACGATGGTCTCTGTCGTAAAGCCCGGTCCGCCGTCTGTCATAACGGAGATCTGGTCAAAGACTTTGAGTCCGTTGATCAGTGACAGGGTGAAATTGATCGTAAAGGTTCCGGAGATCAGCGGGATCGTAATGTAATAGAACCGCTGTCTTGCCGTTGCGCCATCGATCTGTGCAGCTTCAATAACGTCCGTGGAGACGCTCTGCAGACCTGCCAGATAGATGATCATATAGTAGCCTGCGCCCTTCCAGACCAGGACGATCCCGATCATCAGGAGCGTAAGGGAGGTGTTTCCCAGCCAGTCCTGACACAAACCGTCTGCTCCGATGTTTCTGAAAAAGGAATTGATCGCACCGAAATTGTAATTGTACATGATCTTCCAGATGAAACCGGAAACGATGCCCGAGATCAGTACCGGAAGATAGAGGACACTTCGGAAGACGTTCTTGCCGAAGCGAACGTTATCCACCGCAAGTGCCAGAAGAAGCGCGATCGCATTTTCAAATACAGAGATAAACACCGTCAGTATGATCGTATTCTTCAGGGCGTTGCCAAATCGGGCACTGGTAAAGATCTCCCGATAATTGGCAAGCCCGATGAATCTGACGATGGGACTGATGCCGTCCCATGACGTCAGGGAATAGTAGAAACTGGATACGGTCGGAAGAATGATAAACAGCACATATAAGATCAGTGCCGGGGCTACAAAGGCCAATGCAACCGTATCCACTTTCCTCTTGTTCTGTCTTTTATTGTTCATGGTCTTTGCCTTCTTTTCTTAGTTATTCTGCAACAGTAATGCCAACGCCGGTCACCGGATTAAAGCTGGTGATCGCAGTCTGCCAGGTCTTGTTGATCTCTTCAAGTGCCGCATCAAGATCTGTGGTGCCCTGCAGGTATTCGATGCAGGTCTTATAGGTGAAGTTACGGAAATCAGGCGGCAGCTCGTTGTTGCCGGTCTTGCCGTTCCACATCGGAGATAAGTGATCTGCCTGCGCTGTCGCATCCACGATCTCCAGCATGACAGGATCCACGTCAAGGAGCGGTGCCTGGCTGGTCGTCGGTAAGCAGTTCATGGTCTCACAATAATACTTATAGGTTTCCTCGCTAAAGAAGAATCTGATGAACTCTTCCGCAGCTGCCTTCTTGTTCGGATCCTTTGCGGACTCTGCAGAGATCGCAAGGCCGCCGATACCGGAACCGCCAACCAAACGGAGCTGTCCGTCCGGACTCGGGATTGCAAACCAGCCCAGTTCGAAGTCAGGTGCTGCTTCTTTGATGGTCTTGATCATATGTGTACCGGAGAAGAGCATCGCTGCCATATCATTTACCAGGAAGGTGGTGATCTGTGCATCCGGTGTGGAAGTCCAGCCATCCTGTGCATACTGCATGATGTCCCCCATCTCTTCAAAGGTTGCCTGAAATGCCGGATCACTGAAATCCTTGGAGCCGTCATAGCAATGCTCGATGAAATCTTCATCCTGGCTGATCACCTGATCGTCATATGCTTTGTTAAATAAAAAGCCCAGATGCCAGATGTCCTGACCGCCGACAACGAGCGGAGCCATATCACCTTTGTCCTTGATGGTCTGACAAAGTTCCAAAAACTCTTCGTAAGTCTCAGGCTCTGTTAAGCCATTGGCATCAAAATATGCTTTGTTGTAATAAATGCCATCGGTATTCTCACCGCCCATAGCGGCTGTATAAACTTTACCGTCAAACTCGGTCACGCTGCTGAAGAGCGATGTGATATCTTCCGGCAGCTCTGCCAGTTTACCGGCACGTACATACATTGCCGTATCACGCATCTCCATGATGTCCGGGAACTCGCCGACACTGTCTTTGGTCTTTAAGAACTCGCTGTAAGCGCCGCCGTTACCCGGCTCAATGGTGACCGTGATGTCCGGATACGCATCATTAAAATTCTTTACGATGGTATTCATCGCTTCCTTCATGCCTTCATCGCCGTCTGCAAAAATAAAGGTCAGCTCGGTCGGCTCGGTCACGATGGATGCACTGCTCTCCTGTGCTGCAGTTTCCGCAGGTGCCTCGCTCTCTGCCGGTGCACTCTCCTGTGCAGTTTCCGAAGCCTTGGTATCTGCATCGCCTGCATCCTGTGTTGATGCGCTGCCACATCCCGCAAGCAGAGAGGCGATCATTGCTGTACTTAACAATAACGATAAAAATCTCTTTTTCATGGTAACTCCCTTCCGTAAAACATTTTTGCTATCCCTCGAGGTTTCCTATTTGGATGATCTCATCCTATCAACTTTTTGGCAAAGAGTTCAGCAGGTTTTTTAAGATGAACGTACACTTTTTTAACATTCTCGTCCCCCCCAAAAAGGGGATCACTTGTAAATGAGCGCTCCCGGGCACACAACAAAAGGGTCGGAAGACGATGTCTTCCGACCCTTTGATCTGTACTCTGAAATCCAAACAGGAATCATTCCGATCCCAAGTCCGATCATAAACTCTTATACAATACCCTGTGCCTTCATTGCTTCTGCAACCTTCTGGAAGCCTGCAATGTTTGCACCTGCAACATAGTTGCCTTCTACGCCGTACTTCTTTGCTGCTTCGGAGATGTTCTTGTAGATGTTCTCCATGATGCCCTTGAGCTTTGCATCCACTTCTTCGAATGTCCAGGAAAGTCTCTCGGAGTTCTGGCTCATCTCGAGTGCGGATGTTGCTACACCGCCTGCATTGGAAGCCTTACCGCAGATGAACAGGATACCGTTCTTCTGCAGATACTCTGTTGCATCCATGGTGGTCGGCATGTTTGCACCTTCGCAAACAACCTTGCAACCGTTTGCAACCAGTGCCTTTGCATCTTCCAGATTCAGCTCGTTCTGTGTTGCGCAAGGAAGCGCGATGTCACACTTGATGTTCCATACACCGTGCTCGCCGTTCTTCTTCTCATGATACTCTGCAGAACTGCGTGCTGCAGCATACTCGGAAAGTCTTGCACGCTTTACTTCTTTGATCTCTTTGAGCAGTGCTACATCGATGCCGTCCTTATCATAGATCCAGCCTGTAGAATCAGAGCAGGATACAACCTTTGCACCCAGCTGCTGAGCCTTCTGGATCGCATAGGTTGCTACGTTACCGGCGCCGGATACGACAACGGTCTTGCCTTCCATGCTCATGCCGTGATCACGAAGCAGTGCATCTGTGATATATACCAGACCATAACCGGTAGCTTCCGTTCTTGCGAGGGAACCACCATAGGTTAAGCCCTTACCTGTCAATACGCCTTCATAGAGGTTGCGAATTCTCTTGTACTGTCCGTACATATAACCGATCTCACGACCGCCTACACCGATATCGCCGGCCGGAACATCCGTGTCAGCACCGATGTGCTTGCAAAGCTCGGTCATAAAGCTCTGGCAGAATGCCATGATCTCTCTGTCGGATTTGCCCTTCGGATCGAAGTCGGAACCACCTTTACCGCCGCCGATCGGAAGACCTGTCAGAGAATTCTTGAAGATCTGCTCAAAA
Organism: Lachnospiraceae bacterium; assembly: GCA_024699355.1. Taxonomy (GTDB): domain Bacteria; phylum Bacillota; class Clostridia; order Lachnospirales; family Lachnospiraceae; genus SIG336. The sequence continues at coordinate 18,770 of JAILPR010000016.1, read as the reverse complement.
CCAAGGAATTTGATGATACCAAGGTTTACTGACGGATGGAATCTTAAGCCGCCCTTGTAAGGTCCGATCGCACTGTTGAACTGTACACGGTAACCGTTCTGTACCTGTACCTGGCCCTTGTCATCTACCCACGGAACACGGAACATGATGATTCTCTCCGGTGTGGTCAGACGCTCTAACAGCGCTTCTCTCTTGTACTCTTCCTCATTCGCCTCGATAACGACACGAAGGGACTCCAGAACCTCTTTGACTGCCTGATGAAACTCCGGCTGTGCAGGATTCTGTGCTACAACTCTCTCATAAACCTCGTCTACGTATGACATGAAACTGTCCTCCTTAAAATAAACTTCCCCGCCCCAAGGCTCCTTACCCGGGACATTTGTTACTCTTAAAAGATGTCCTGCAGGCATAAAAAAAGGGACCACCAAGAAAGCCAATCGAATCGGTTGGCTTTGGTACATCCCCGTTGATGCAGTCATCTTCTATTCATTTCAATAATACTTTAAATCGCTGAAATGTCAAGGACGAATTTCCAAAAAAAATCTCTGCCGCAGTTGTGCGGCAGAGATTGATGCGTCGTTTAAGGTAGATCAGACCACGCTTTTGGGTTATTCCACATAATCGGATTTTACATATGCGGTCTGTCCGTCATATTTCACTTTGGTCCAGCCATCAGCCTGTTTCATCACCAGTTCCAGCTTGGTCCCCTGGTATACGGTTGCCAGCTTTTCGCCGGTCTCACTTGCACTCTTTCGGATGTTGACCGTCGTTGTCGCCGTCACATACTGTGTCTCGTCCGTGGTCGTTGTGGTCGTGGAAGTATCGTTTTCTTCCTGTACTTCCTCTTCCCCGTCATCCTCTGTACCGTCACTGACCACTTCCAGATAATCCGATTTGATATAAACGGTTTCTCCGGCGGATGTGGTTACTTTACTCCAGCCATTCTCCAGTGCTTCCACCAGTGTAAAGGTCTCCCCGATCTGGGCTTTTCCAAGCTTGTCCGCCTGTTCGGAATCCGAAGCACGCATATTGACGACATCGGTAGCCTTGACGATCGTCGGTGCACTCTCCTGTGCTTCCCCGGTTTCAGTTTCCGTTTCGCTCTCTACTGTTTCCTCGCTGCCTGCCGTCGTTTCCTGCGCCTGTACTTCCGCAGCCGCCAGTGTCTGAGCTACAGAACTGCTGATCGCTGCTGACATCTGTGCATAATAAGCCGCAAATGTCGCATCTTCGGTAAGCAGTGAATTAAACTCGCTCGTCACCTTGTTATTTAAATCGATGACATCCTGCTGCAGATCCACGTCATGGAAATACTGTGCGACATTGTCCGCGAGTTCTTCGGTCATATTGATATAGTAATTGCCGTTCTCGTCCGTGCAGACATAATAGGACTCCAGTCCCGGTACGTTCTGACTGTAACCGGTCAGCAATACTTCGGTATACACATAAGCGATGTAAGACCCTTCCGCAGGGCCGGGTTTGGTATAGACATTGATCGCCGGATACGAATCGATATACTCGCTGCGGATCGCCATGGTCGCCAGGAAATTGTCCGTCAGCGGCTTTACGATCGACGCGATCTGAGTCGTATCACCGGCTGCATATGCCGTATAATATCCTACCATCAGAGTATTTAATTCGGTATCCTGACAAGCGGTCAACTCTTCCGTCGTTACCGCGATCACTTCATCGGTACCGATCACAGTTGCGCTCTCCGATGCCGCGGTGGTCTCTGCCATAGTCTCTTTCGGTGTCGACGTACCGCTGTAATGGATTCCGACAAAGATCACGATGATCAGACAGGCGATCAGTGCGCCGCCCCAGATCACACGATTCCGGTTCTTGAGGCCTACTTCCGATGCCAGATATGAATTAACGGTATCACGAATAGAAGACGTCTCCGCCTCGCTGCTTTGTGCTCCGTCCTTTTCGCGATCGCTTTCCGGTGTCTCTATCGTCTCTGCCGCGAGCACCACCGTGGAAAGCTCCTCTTCTTCATCTTCGATATCCAGATCCTGTTCTCTCAGGTAATCTTCCCGGTATTCTTCGGTATCTGCGATCGCCTGGGCGATTTCCGCAGACTTCTCCTGCGCACGGAGTTCTTCTTCCGTCAGCAGGGCCGGAGCTTTCGCCGCCTCTGCCGGCGTTTCTTCCGGGGTCTCTTCTACGAGCGGTTTCTTTCTCGGTCTGCCGCGCTTTCTCTTCGGCGGTGCTGCCACTTCTTCTGCCGGCGCCACATCGCTTGCAGATGGCGCATCGCTTGCAGACGGTGCATCGCTTACTGCTGGCGCATCGCTTTCCGATGCCGCTTCCGCCGCTTCCGCTTTCTCTGTAGCCGTTTCTTCTATCGATACAGTCTCTGTTTCCTTCACTGTATCCGCGATCGAAGCCTCAGCGGCTTCTTCTGTCTGATCTAAAACAATTTCCTCCATCAAAGGATCCGATGTTTTCTTTCTTCTAGCCATAATAACCTTTCTTCCCCTCTGTTTCGAAGTATACGATTTGCTGCCTTTATCTTATCAACAATCTGTGATAAATATGTAAAAAAAATGCACCCGACAGGAATCGAACCTGCATTAAAGGCGTCGGAGGCCTCCGTTCTATCCATTAGACTACGAGTGCGTAAAAAGGCGCGGCATAACGCCGGCATTTTTTAATGAAATTCTCGCTGATGCAATTATTACAAATTTGTTACATCAACTCAAATACTATATCATACTTCCTACGAGTTGTCCAGCATCTAAGCGGAGTGCATCCAACATTCTGTCACGTTGCCGGATGCACTCTGCTCCTATGATGAGATCCGCCTTATCCGGCGCAGGACATGTTGACCTGATTGGCTACAATGCTGATGCGATCCTTCTCCCGGTCATAATAGTAGACACTGTCTGCCAGGAAATCACCGGCCTCCACTTCCGTGGAATTGACCTGCAGTACCATATCAAGCAGCACCTTGGCTTCCATCTCCCGATACTCCGGGATCAGAAGCACTTCATGTACAGAGCTTGGGAGAATGTAGATATTTTTGCCAAACTTCTCGGCGCAGTCCCTCATAAATTGCGGATTGATGATACAGCTGGCACCGTATCTGCGCAGCTGATTGGTCGCCACGACTACCAGCGGATTCTCTTCTCCTTCTTTTTGCGGATACTTCTCCAGGATCTTGGTCAACTGCACTTTGATGCTTGCCGGCTCGCTCTCCGGCCCGTCCATGGCACTTTTTCCCTGCATCATGGAGAGTACCAGTTCTTCGATCGGATACAGTACCGTCGGATTTTTTGTTTCCGCAAAACTGATCGCATCATAGAACAGTTCTTCCTTCGTCACTTTCCAGGCTTCCATCTGATGATTGGTGATCGTGATCGTCCCGTCCGGCACACCGAAAGCATCTGTCGGAAGATAAAACAGGATCGCCAGATTCAACAGTTCCATATGCACGGATTTTTCCAACAGTTCCTGATTCTTCTCCGCATTGACCAGTTTCATTTGCAAATGCTCTCTGACCTTGCTGTAATCCATCAGCATCTGCAGATCAAACTTCTTTGATAAACGCCCTTTCCGATAGATTTCCAGGATCTTTGTTGCCAACTCTTCAGCGCTACTCTCCTTGCGCTTAAACTGCTCATACATCTCTTCCAGATAGATGGTGGGGGATGGCTGATCACTCTCTTCCCGGATCACCAGCCCCGTTCGAACGATGCCGTTTAATTTGGTCACGGTGGTCGTCTCCACGTGACATGTGCTTAACTGCTCCTGTACCAGGGAGCTCATGGTTCCTACAAATTCTTCAAATTTCATTTTCTGTTTTCTCCTAAATATACATTACAATTCCTCCCGCACGCACTGCCTGCAGCTGTTTTTAGGCATCAAAAAAAGGCAACAGAGAAACTCTCTATTGCCTTTCAAATCCTGATGCAGAATCAATTTCAGTACTTAAACTCTGGACAGATACTCACCTGTTCTGGTATCGATCTTGATCTTATCGCCCTGGTTAACGAACAGCGGTACAGAAACCTGTGCGCCTGTCTCAACAGTAGCCGGCTTGGTAGCACCTGTTGCGGTATCACCCTTGAAGCCCGGCTCGGTATCGGTGATCTCAAGCTCTACAAACAGAGGAGGCTCTACCGCAAATACCTTGCCATTGAACGAACAGATCTTAACCATCTCGTTCTCTTTGACGAATTCCATAGCGTCGCCAACTTCTTCTTCGTTCAGCTGGGTCTGCTCATAGTTCTCTGTATCCATGTAATAATACAGATCACCATCCTTATATAAATACTGCATTTCTTTTCTGTCAATACGTGCCTGCGGGAACTTCTCAGTCGGTCTGAAAGTTCTCTCTACGACTCCGCCGTTCATGACGTTCTTAAGCTTTGTTCTAACGAACGCTGCACCTTTACCTGGCTTAACATGCTGGAACTCAACGATCTGAAATACACTGCTATCGAGTTCAATTGTAAGACCATTCTTAAAATCGCCGGCAGAAACCATAAAAAAATCCTCCTAAAATTTCAACAAAATAAAAAAAGGCATTCTGAAGCCTTCTCAAATGAACAATCCTAAAACATTATATTTGAAAAAGTTCTACATTTCAACTGTTTTTTCAATTATTTTTGCCGCAACGCGTTCCGCACTCTCCCCGTCGCAGTCGATGATCACATCCGCACATTCACGGTATACGGGATCTCGCAGTGCAAGCATCTCTTCGATCCTTTGCAGCGGATTCTCCGTTTGCAACAGCGGTCTGGTCTGATCTCCGCGTAGCCGCTCATAGACGGTTGCAGGAGAAACCTTTAGGTAACATACCGTCCCGAGCCTTCGGATCAATTCTGCATTTTCCGGTCGCATCGGCGTTCCGCCGCCAAGCGATACAATGCTGTTTTTATAACTTTTCTTTTGGATCAGTTCTTTTAAAAGTGCCGTCTCCATCTCGCGAAATGCCGCCTCTCCCTCATCCGCAAAGATCTGAGAGATGCTCTTTCCCGCATGCTGCTCGATCATTTTATCCGTATCGATAAAGGTCCGGTGCAGTTTGTACGACAGTTTGACGCCGATGGTCGACTTGCCGCATCCCATATAGCCCATCAAGATCAGATTTTCCAGTCTCTGTTCCATTTCTTATCCCTGTAATTTCTGCAGCATGAGTGCATAGATCTCCTGTGCATCCTTCGCAGATACTTCCACATGATTCCAGAGTTCATACGCGATGATCCCCTGATACAGCAGCATCTTTAAACCGTTCATCACACCTGCCCCGGCAGCCTTTGCAAGCGCCATAAACTTCGTCTCCATCGGATTAAAGATCACGTCCACGGCAAATCCGATCCGGCTGTAAAAATCAGGATCCTCGATCACGACCGCATCCGTATTGGGCGTCATGCCGATATTGGTCGCCTGAATGACCAACAGATCCTTCTCAGGGAGTTTCCGATATGCTGCCATCTCCATGCCATACGCAAACGCTTTCCGATAATACGCATTTAATTCCTCCGCCAGTGCCTGCGCCTTCTCCTGTGTCCGGTTTAAGATAAAAATCCTCCGGACGCCATGCTCTGCCAGCATGTACACAATTGCTTTCGCCACACCTCCGGCGCCAAGGACAACCGCATCTGTGCCCTCGATCGGTGCGCCCGCTTCTTCCATCGCGCGATAAAGCCCCGGCGCATCCGTATTATACCCTTTGTATCCGCCCTCGATTCGCACAAGCGTATTGCAGGCACCGATCTGCTTTGCCACCGGATCGATCTGTGTCAGATACGGGATCACATCCTGCTTATACGGAATCGTTACATTCATTCCCAGAAACTCCCAGGCATCGGCACCCGCGATCGCATCCTTCAGTTTTTCCGGTGCTACCTGCAGCGGTACGTAAACAAGGTTTTGTCCGTATCTTGCAGCCAGTTCATTATGGATCAGCGGCGAAATGGAATGCCCGATCGGGTATCCCAACAGTCCGCAAATTTTCGTTTTTGAATCAATCTGATTAGCCATGCTTTATCCTCTTTCGTCACGCTGTTTGGCCCGCCGGTAATATTTGCTCTTCCGATAAACTTTCAGGATCGGCCATTCAAGCCGACGCTTTAACACGATCTGGATCTCCTCTTTCGGATGGATCGGATGCACCAGGATCGATCGGATCCCGACGCGTCTCGCGCCCCAGACATCCGTAAAGATCTGATCTCCGACAAACAGGGTCGATGTTGTATCCGTCCCCATCAGTTCCATTGCCTTCAGATAGCCACGCCCGGCCGGCTTACCGCCCTTATAAATATAAAGAGAGTCGACCGGTTCCGCAAAGGTCCGTACCCGCGGCTCTTTATTATTGGAGAGCACCAGCGTTTGAAAGCCAAGTGCATGCAATTCGGAAAATAGCGCGATTGCCCGTGCATCTGCCGGTGCGCCGTGTGGCACCAGGGTATTATCGATATCAAAGATCACCCCGCGATATCCTTCCTGATAATATGCCGCAAAATCAATCTCATACGTAGAGTCGATTTCTTCATTTGGAAATAGTGTATGATTCATTCAATTCTCATTTCTAAACATTCGTAAGCAAAAAATTAGGGCTGTCGCTCACGACAGCCCTGCTTCATTCGGGTTATGCATCCATATTGGGTTTTTTTACAACAACACCGTCTTCCGACGCATACTTAATCTGCGAAGCAGAGAATGCTTCGCCTACATAGTACTGATACGGTTGTAACATGCTATCTTTCTGCATGTCCCCAATGGCCTGATTTACGTCTTTGGAACGCAATGAGCTCAGCTGATTCGTGGAGTTCTGCGCATAGTTGTTCGTGTAGTTTTGATAACTGTCAGCTGACTGGATCCTAAGAAAAGACATCCCGCCTCCTTTCTGCCGATATTTCCCGGCAAAAAAATTGCGAAAGGTAGATAAATTGCCTTCCTAAAGAGCCAATAAAACAAGCTGCAAAAACTTGTCAATCACTCTTCAACTATTTTATCGTCACTTTTCAACACTTTCTTTAGCTCATCCATAAAAGTATTGATATCTTTAAATTCACGATAGACAGATGCGAACCTTACATAGGCTACTGCATCGAGCTCTTTGAGCTTGTCCATTACGATTTCACCGATGACTCTGCTGGATACTTCTTTCTCTTCGAGATTAAATACTTCGGTCTCAATGGCATCCACGATCTTGTTGATCTGATCTGCACTGATCGGGCGCTTATGGCATGCCAGCAACACACCTGCTTCGATCTTGGATCTGTCATAGGTCTCACGATTGTCATCTTTTTTGATGACGATCAGCGGGATCGTCTCTACCTTTTCATAAGTGGTAAAACGCTTATTACATTCATCGCATGCACGACGACGGCGAATGGAATTATTATCCTCCGCCGGTCTTGAATCGATAACTCTGGTGTTCTCATGACCGCAAAATGGACATTTCATGTCTGTTCTCCTAGCCTCTTACTTTTTCTGCAAAAAACTCGGTATATTCAGAGATTTCTGATCAACAGCTCCTTTGATATCATGTCTCGGTGTTACCGGCGGTGTGGAGATCGGCGGTAACGGAGAGGTATGTGCTACGGGCTTTTGTGTCATGCCCGGTGTCGCACCTGCAGCACCTGCACCCTGGGAAAGTGTCGCACCGATACTTGTTCCCGCAAAAGAAGACGGTGTGATGATCCCACCGGTCTTATGTGCTGTCATACCGCTGACACGGTTCTGCGGAACATCCTCCAGGCCGGTCGCAATGACAGTGATCGTACAGCTGTCTGCTTTACTTGCGTCATACATCGCACCAAAGATGACATTCACATCATCTCCGGCAAGTTCATTCACATAATCAGCCGCTTCTGCAGCATCGTTTAAGGTCACGTCACCGGATACATTGATGATGACATCGGTCGCACCGCTGATGGTGGTCTCCAAAAGCGGAGACTCAACTGCCATCTTCACAGCTTCAAGTGCTTTATCATCACCCTTGCCATTACCGATACCGATGTGTGCGATACCCTTATCCTGCATAACGGTCTGTACATCTGCGAAATCCAGATTGATGACAGCCGGTACATTGATCAGGTCTGTGATTCCCTGAACGGCCTGCTGCAGAACCTCATCTGCTTTCTTTAACGCATCCGGCATCGTGGTTCTCTTATCAACGATCTCTAGTAATCTGTCATTCGGGATCACGATCAGTGTATCGACATTATCTTTGATCTTATCGATTCCGAGAAGAGCATTCTTCATTCGGGTCTTTGCTTCGAAGCGGAACGGCTTGGTCACAACACCGACCGTAAGGATCCCCATCTCTTTGGAAATCTTCGCTACCACAGGAGCCGCACCGGTACCGGTACCACCACCCATACCACAGGTAACGAATACCATATCCGCGCCTTTCAGTGCATTGGTGATCTCCTCTTCGCTCTCTTCCGCAGCTTTCTCACCGACTTCCGGTCTGGCGCCCGCGCCAAGTCCCTTTGTCAGTTTTTCTCCTATTTGAAGAAGGCGCTCCGCTTTGCAAAGCTGAAGTGCCTGCTTATCCGTATTAATTCCAATAAATGATACCCCCGTGATGCTCGCATCAACCATACGATTGATTGCATTATTTCCTGCACCACCAACGCCCACTACAATGATTTTTGCAGCAGCGCCGTCATCTGTTTTCATGATCTCCAGCAAGGTACGTACTACCTCCTTTTTTTACAATCCTATTTATCATGATATAATGATATTGTTACATTTTCAACGATTTTTTATCAAAATCTTTGATTTATTCAAGCGTTACATCGATCTCTTCTTCCGTAATTTTCCCATCATCCGACAATGGAATATCCGACTGAAACACCACGACCGTAGAGTTGCTGGTGTAGTTTTGCATGTTCAAAACGCCGACTTTTCCTTCCAGTTTCGGGAGGATCGAATACAGTTCCGAAAGTTTCTCATCGATCGCATCACCGGAACCGATCTTAACACGCACCTGATCAAAATAGAGAGTTGCGTTCAGATCGGAATCAAAATAGATCTGATCGGAATCCAGCTGATATTTTTCGAGTGCCTGGGTAATATTGATGATCTTGGTAAATACCGCCTCATCTTCTACCTCGAGCGGTTCTCCGACAACGACCGCATGGAAGGAAAGTCCCGTCACTTCCGGTACATCGCCGATCAGACGCTGCGAACTTTCCACCACCGTACCGTCTTTGTCAAAGTACATGTACCTTCCCATAAACGATACATACCCGGCGATCGACTTTTCATAGATCGTAATGTTGACTGCGTTGGCGGATACGACATTGACCTCCACCGCCGATACAAACGGAATCGAATCTACTTCCTTATGATGATACCGCCAGTTGAGGATCAGCGAATTATAATCCCATTGATCCGTCATGATCAGGTTGATGATCTCTTCGTCGGTATAATGTGAATTTCCCGAGATCGTGATCGATGTGATCGCGTAGTGACTGCTTAGATAAGAAAACACCGCACCGCCGGCGATCAGGAAAAACGCGATCAGTCCGATCGCGATTTTGGCTTTCAGTGAGAGATGCATGCTTCTCTCGCCGCGACTTCTGCGCTTTGCTTCTTTTTTCTCAAGGCGCTCTTCTTTCAGCCGTTTTGCGGTAAAGGACTTGTCTTTTGAAAAAACCGCATTTTTTACGCGATGCTTGCGAAGTGTGCTCTCATCCATTTTCCAGACCGGTGTCGGCACGCTTTGAGTTGTAGTTGATTGTTTCTTTTTCTTTGCCATGCCTTACGATAAATCCCTGAAATAAATACTGCGTCCCACCGAAAGCACCAGTCCGATTTCAATCAGCAAAAACACCACGGAAGATCCGCCGTAGCTGATAAACGGTAATGAAATACCGGTGTTCGGGATCATGTTGGTACATACAGCGATATTTAAGATCACCTGCACGGAAATATGCGCGATCACGCCAACCACCAGAAGTGCTCCGAACAGATCCGGTGCGTTCTGGGCGATGATCATACATCTCCAGATCAGCAGGATGAACAGCAGGATCACGGCAAAGCCGCCGAAGAGCCCGAGTTCTTCGCAAATGATCGAAAAGATCATATCGTTCTGCGCTTCCGGCACATACCCAAGCTTCTGGATGCTTTCTCCGAGTCCTTTGCCAAAGATGCCTCCGGAGCCGATCGCATAGAGTGCCTGCAGGGTTTGAAAACCTTTGCCGCTCGCATACGCTTCGGGATTGAGCCATGCCAGGATACGCTGATTACGGAAACCGGACAGTGTCCCGTTCTCCGCCGCATGCATGACATACATTACATACAGTGTTGCAAAAACAGCGACAGCCGCAGCGATCGCCAGAAACTTTTTATAATCCGGATCCGCCACAAATACCATAATGAACGAAATGGCCATGACGATGATCGCAGAACTTAAGTTATCCGTGATCTTCCAAATACAAACAGCGATCGGAGCCGGTGTCAACAGTGCCACCAAAAATCCTCTCGGTGTCCGGATCTGTCCGCCGATCTTATTGATCAGACCTGCAAGGAACACGATCATGCCAAGCTTTGCCACTTCCGCCGGCTGCAGAGACACACCGAGGTTTAACCATCTGGTCGCACCGTTTGCCGTGATTCCGAGACTGGTCTGTACCAGCAGGATCAGCACCAGCGATACGATATAAGCAAGTACCAGAAAGCGTTGCCAGAGTCGATACGGAATCAATGCTACGATGGTCATTGCCACCAGGCCGACGATCGTATTGATCAGCTGTCTCTTAAAATAGTAGCTGCTGTCATCGAACTGCAGTGCCGCTTCATAAGAACTGACCGAGTAGATCATGACCAGTCCGAACCCCAGCAAAAACAGTACGGTAAAGATCAAACTGTAATCGATCAGTGTATTTTCTTGTCTTTCATCCGCTTTACCGCCGCGGATCGCTCGTAACTGTTGTGCCACGTACTATCCCCTCATAAACCTCATTAGTGCTCCAGTGCATGTACCATTTCTTTGAACTGTTCGCCACGCACCTCGTAATTCGGAAACATTCCCCAGCTTGCGCAGGCCGGAGAAAGCAATACCGCATCTCCCGGCAGAGCATGCTCCACACAGATCTTGAAGCATTCTTCAAACGTATCCGCCATCACGATCTTGTCAAAGCCGTGCTTGCGGGCACATGCCGCAATATCTTCTCTGGTCTGTCCGATCAGTACCAGAAGTTTTACTTTTCCGTCAAAGGCTTCGATCCACTCATCATAAGTATTGCCTTTGTCATAGCCGCCGCCGATCAGAATGGTCGGCTTGCTCATTGCTTTAATTCCCTGAATTGCCGCATCCGGATTGGTTCCCTTGGAATCGTTATAATAATCGACGCCGTCTACCGTTGCCGTATATTCGATCCGATGCTCCACCGCCTTAAATTCACGAATGGTCTTTAAGTACTTTTCTCTCGGAACACCCATCGCTTCGCTCATCGCGATCGCCGCACAGACATTCTCGATATTGCAGGTCCCGACCAGATTCATGTCATGGATGTTCATCACGCGCTCCGGCGTACCTGTCAGATTCATCAGGATCTCTTCGCCCTGCTGATAGACGCCTCTCTCCAATACTCTTTCGGAGGAGAAATAGATCACGCTTGCATTGCAGTGCTCTCCGAACGCTCTCGTATACTCATTTTCATAATTTAAAACGCAGGTATCTTCCTTCGTTTGATTCTTCGTGATCGCATTTTTGATCGCCGCATAATTTTCCATCGTATGATGGCGATTCAGATGATCCGGTGTGATATTTAAAATAGCAGAAACCTTCGGATGGAAGGTATCGATCGTCTCAAGCTGGAAGCTGCTGATCTCCGCAACCGTTACCGATGCTTTGGTGCTCATGCAGACTTTATCGGTGTAGGGTGTGCCGATGTTGCCGACGACAAACGTCTCACCCATCGTCTTCATGATCTCACCCATCAGCGTCGTTGTCGTCGTCTTTCCGTTGGTTCCCGTGATCGCTACGACCTGACCCTTTTCCTGCGTATACGCGATCTCGATCTCACCCCAAACAGGGATCCCCCGTTTGACAAACGCTTCTACCATCGGGCTGTCTACCGGCACCCCGGGGCTTGGCACCAGGACGTCGATCCCCTGTGCGATCTCATCTGCAAGCTCCCCTAAGCAAATCTGTACCTTGAGATCTGCCGGCATTTTTTCGCGTACCTGTTCTTCCGTTAATTCTTTGTTTGCATCAAACAATACAACATCCGCGCCCAGTCCGCAGAGGAACTGTGCTGCGCCGATCCCGCTCTTTCCACAACCGATGACGCACACGCGTCGATCTTTCCATTCCATGATAATTCCTGACTTTCTTTCATTAATTTAAATCCGCAGCGAAGCGATCTGCACCGTATTTCGTCGCAAGGCGATCGGTGCTCCGTGCCGCAAAGCGATCCATGCAGCATCGCGGTCTTTATATCGCGATATACGCGATCAGACACAGCAGGATCGTCACAATGGTAAAGCCTGTGACGACCTTGGTCTCTGTATAACCGCACTTTTCAAAATGATGATGGATCGGTGCCATCTTAAAGATCCGCTTCCCATGGGTCAGTTTGAAGTACGACACCTGCAAAATGACCGACAGCACCTCGATCAGATAAATAAATCCGACCAGCACGATAAACAGTGGCATTTGCAGTACGTATGCCGCACCAGCCACAAGTCCGCCGAGTGCCAGTGATCCGGTATCTCCCATAAAGACGCTCGCAGGATAGGCATTGTAAAACAAAAATCCCATTAATGCACCGGCCATCGCCATCATCGCCGGCGTGATCTCAACGCCTATTCGCACACTGACCGCTGCAAAGAACAGTGCGACAACCACCGTCACGCTCGATGCCAGTCCATCCAGGCCATCTGTAAAGTTGGTTCCGTTGACAGTGCCAAGGATGATAAAGAACATGAGTGGAATTGCAAGTGCCCCCGGATTCCACATCATTCCGTCCGTAAAGGGCAGGCTCATTTCCAGGCTGATGCCGCTGTAATTTACCATATACCAGGCGAAAACGCCGGTGATCACAAACTGTCCCAGCATCTTCTGCCAGGCATGAAGTCCCATAGAACGCTTTAAGACGACCTTGATAAAGTCGTCTAAAAAGCCGATCAGGCCAAAGCCCAATGTCAATAATACAATTGGTAAGATATACGGACTCTTTCCCGCAAAGAGCAATGCCGCGATCGTAAATCCCAGTAAGAAGATCACGCCTCCCATGGTCGGTGTCCCGTTCTTTTTTAAATGACTCTGCGGACCGTCATCCCGGACTGTCTGTCCGATCTTTAACCGCAGAAGTGCCGGTATGATCCATTTGCCGGAAATCAGGCTGATCGCAAATGCGACCAGTGCCGCTACTACATTTCCTGTCACTGCGCTTCTTCCTCCTCACCAGATACCAACTCACCGGTATCCGTTCCTGTCAGATCATCTCCCGTGATCGGATCGATCTGATGCCCCGTTACGGGGTCAATATAATTACCGGTTACCGGATCCTTTTCAAAGGTTTTCCAAACCTCGGTATCAATGCTCTCCCACAGATCATCTGTCGCATCGTCCGAAGAATCGTCATCTTCACCGGTATCTTCTCCGGCAGCGCCGGTATCCTGGCTGCCCTCTTCACCGCTCGTCTCATCGCCTTCCGTTCCGGATGGATCATTGCCGGAGACATCTCCCTGCAGCATCTGCTGATAACTGCTCGTCAGGGTGTTTTCCAACTCTTCCAGTTCTGCGATCTCAGTTTCCGAAAGTTCTTCGGTCATATAGATATTCAGATACGGTAAGATCTCCGTCAGAATGCTGCGTACGATCCTGGTCGCATATTTGGCATCTGCCTGGGATGCGACATTCGGTCTGTCGACGACGACATAGATCGCGATCTGTGGATCATCCGCCGGTGCATATCCCATAAAGGAAACAATATATTCGCCGTTACCACGGGGCAGTGTCTGCGCCGTACCGGTCTTGCCGCCGATGGCATATCCCGCCGGGCGCGCCGTTTTACCGGTACCTTCCGTAACAACGCCGTTGCAGTAATCGATGATCGTCTCGCTCACCGATTCGGAAACCGTCTGCTTCAGTGCTTTGGGCTCAATGCTCTTGACGACAGAACCATCGGCTGCCAGAATTTGGCTGACCATATGCGGTTCATAATAAGTACCGCCATTGACCAGCGAGCAGAACCCCGCAATCACCTGAATCATCGTCACGTTGAATGACTGTCCGAAGGAATTGGTCGCAAGCTCCGTTGCGCCCATAGTCTCCGCTGTATAGACCAGTGAATCCGTTCTGGCTTCCCCCGCCAGATCGATGTTGGTCTTTAAGCCGAAATTAAAATTGTGCTGATATTCGGTAAATCCTGCCGCCTGCAACTCTTCCGCGATATAGGTCAATGCGATGTTGCAGGAAGTCTCGACCGCCTGCTTGACCGTGATCAGACCATCACCGTAACGGTTATGGCAGTGGATCTCATAACCGCCGATCTCGCGAACACCTTCGCAAAGATAGGTTTCATTTCCGGTGATCACGCCGGCATCGAGCGCCGCCGCAACCGTGAAAGGTTTGATCGTGGATCCCGGCTCATAAGTATCCGAGATGCAGAAATTACGCCACAGATTATTGCAGGTATCCAGGAATGAGTCGTCACTTGTCATGGCGGCCAGTTCTTCTTCCGTATAATAGGAAGATAAATCCGTCGGATTATTTAGATCAAAGTTCGGATAACTGGCCATCGCCAGGATGTTGCCCGTATCCACTTCCATCACGATCGCGCCGAGATTGTTGGCGCCAAGGCCATCCCGTGCTTCATTCATATGTTCATCGGAAAATTCTTTTAAATACTTCTCCACCACACTCTGGATGTTGGCATCGATCGTGGATACCACAGTATTTCCGTCCACCGCGGGCACGACCGTGCGCTCCAGCGTCGAGGTATCATTTAAATATCCGTACTCACGTCCGTTCGTGCCGGAAAGTTCATCATTATAATATTCTTCCAGACCAAACTGTCCGATGCCGTCGCTTGTCGTAAAACCGATGACATCGCATGCCAGTGCATTGTTCGGATAGGTACGTTTGTATTCTTCTTCAAACCAGAACCCGTGAACGTGACTTCCGTTCTCCGCATCATCCTGTGCCTCCAGGTACGGTGTGATCTCTTCATAAGACAGTTGCTTGAGCCATACTTTGTACTGGGAAGACGGATTCGAATTGATATAGGAACGAACGTCGCCATCGACCAGTGCCGGAAAGCACTGTTCTGCGATCTGCAGCGAATAATCGAGGTCATCTTCATGATTTAACAGGTCCTTGGCATCCATGACCAGGTTATAAACCTTTTCGCTGGAGGCCAGCACGGTGCCGTTGCAATCCACAATATCGCCCCTTTTATAAGGAAGCGTTGTCGAATCATAGGACTGCTGACTTAAGACCTGACGCTTGTAGGTCTCTTCATTGTCACGCGTGATCATGAACAATCTGACGCTTAACCCCAAGAAAGCCAGCAGTACCACCAGAACCAGTACTACCAGCTTTTTCTTCATACGTGTGGGGAACGGCCTGTTTTGGCCGGTTGATGCATTGTTACTACGTGGCATTACTACTTATCCTCAGGCAAATCAGCCACCTGATAGACATAGTCCTGACGGGTGTCTTCCGCGATCACAATCTGACCGTCCTTGGCATAGTGCATGCCATATTCGCCGATTGCCGTTGCCTTAATTTCTTCCAGATTTATACTCCTTGTAATTCTAGCATATTCTTCATCATTCGCAAGTTTAATTTCGTTATACTCCTGTTGAAGCGCTGAGATCCTCTTCACCTGGTTGGTCACCTCACTGCGCAGCTGGATGTACGAACATAGTACGATTCCGGCTACCACCATGGAGGCGGTCAAAAACAGCAGATACGGCAGATTCATATAGAAAGCGCGCTCACGGTTTTTGTGTACCTGCAGGCGCTCATCACGGGATACTCTCCGGCTTCTTTCTGTAGAGAGCTGCCTTGCTGCCGTCCCCGAAATATATGTAGTTGTTCTGCGCTGACGTGCAGCCCCTCTCGTGTTTGCCATTGCTTTCTCCGTAAAATCTTAACCGAACGCATCCCTGCATCGGCGAGTATTTACCCTTTCTTCTCAAATACTCTGAGTTTTGCGCTCGCTGAGCGCGAATTCACCTCCAGCTCTTCTTCGGATGGAAGGATCGGCTTTCTGGTGATCACTTTTCCTTTCGGAACCTTGCCACAGACACAGACCGGAAAGTCCGGCGGACAGGTGCAAGGATTCTCCGCAGTACGAAATGCGGATTTGACAATGCGATCTTCCAGGGAATGGAAGGTGATAATGCAAAGCCTTCCTCCGGGATTTAAGAAATCGATCATTCCTTCCAGAGAGTTCTTCAGCACATCCAGTTCTGCGTTGCATTCGATGCGCAGTGCCTGGAAGGTTCTCTTGGAGGGATGGCCGCCCTTTTCCCTGATTTTGGCCGGGATCGATGCCCGGATGATCTCATTTAATTCAAACGTGGTCTCGATCGGCTTCTTTTCTCTCTCGATCACGATATGTTTCGCGATATTCTTGGCGAAGTTATCTTCACCGTAATCTTTGATAACGTGGAACAGCTGGCTTTCCGAATAGGTATTCACGATGGTCTTTGCTGTCAGAGTCTGTCTGCGGTCCATACGCATGTCAAGATCCGCATCCACCTTATACGTAAAGCCCCTGTCCGCGTTATCAAGTTGATAGGAGGAAACGCCTAAGTCCAGTACAATTCCGTCGACGCCGTCAACGCCCATACTTCTTAGTGCATCTACTGCATTGCAATAATTGTTTCGAATGATCGTCAATCTGTCGGAAAACGGTGCAAGCCGCTTTGTCGCCGCCTCGATTGCCGCCTCATCCTGGTCTACCCCGTAATGATGTCCTTTGGCAGACAAATGTGAAAGGATCGCCTCAGAATGTCCGCCGCCGCCCAGTGTGCCGTCCAAGTACACACCATCCGGCTTGATCATTAAGTTGTCGATGGTCTCTTTTAAGAGAACGGAGTAGTGCTTGAATTCCATATTTTCATTCCTTTGGTACTCGTTTAGAGAATGATGCCCATCTCAGAGAGCTGCTCTAAGACGTTATCCATCTCTTCACTCGTTACATCCATGCTATCGTATCGATCTTTGCTCCATATTTCCACCTTTCTGTCTACACCGACAGACACAACGTCCTTTGTGATCCCGGCGTAGTCGCGCAAATTTTGAGGTATCAATATTCTCCCTTGTTTATCGATTTCGATCTCGGAAGCTCCCGCGAAGAAGAAACGTAAGAACTGTCGACCTGCTTTGTTGGACAGCGGCAGGGAATACAATCCTTCCTCCACTCTCTTCCACTCATCCGGTGCATATGCGAGTAGACAGCCATCCAGTCCCTTCGTCACCACGAACTTGTCAGTTAACCCCTCGCGGAATTTCGACGGAACTATCAGTCTGCCTTTTGCGTCAGTTGTATGGTTGTATTCACCCATGAACATCGGCAGGCACCTCACCTTAAGAGAATCCGCGGTCGGTAGAGATCAGCTTCATCTCCACCACTTCTCACCACTTTCACTCCACTTTGCTCCCTTTTCAAGATGATTTTATGTCAAAATTGGGAATTTGGCAATAGTCTCCTCCCCGTTTTTTGGCATGCAAAAAGGCCGCAGACACGCTCCGGAAGCGCATCTCCGACCCTGTAACGCAAAATGTGGTGAGACATTTTTTGCCTCACCACAATATCTTGTATCATATAAATAATCACAAATAAAAATTTCTTTTTCTAAATTTTTTCTAAAACAGACGCCCGGTGGAGGAATATCCCAAAATTCTCCACATCATACCACGATCAGACGTTGCATCCAAAGAGGATCACCCCCGATCAGACGTTAAATCTAAAGAGGATCACATCGCCATCCTGTACGACATATTCCTTTCCTTCCATCCGGACAACGCCCTTTTCTCTGGCTGCCGCCAGGGAGCCATACTCCATCAGATCCTGATAGCTGACTACTTCCGCTTTGATAAATCCACGCTCAAAATCCGTGTGGATCTTACCTGCTGCCTGCGGTGCTTTGGTTCCGACCTTGATCGTCCATGCACGGCACTCATCTTCGCCTGCCGTCAGGAAACTGATCAGTCCGAGCAAATGATAGCTTGCCTTGATCAACTTATCGAGACCGGACTCGGAAAGTCCCAGATCCTCTAAGAACATCGCACGCTCTTCATCATCCAGTTCGGAAATCTCTGCTTCGATCTTAGCGCAAACAGCGAAGACTTCACTTCCGGTCTTTGCCGCATAATCTCTGACCTTCGCCACATACGCATTCCCTGCGCCGTCATCGGCAAGTTCATCTTCTCCGACATTGGCTGCATAGATCACCGGCTTTGCCGTCAGGAGATTATATTCTTTAAACCAGGCACGACGATCATCATCCTCTCCCACTTCAAATGTCAGGGCCGGATGATCTGCCTCCAGGTGTGCCTTTAACTCTTCCAGCAGTTCATATTCTTTGCCTGCAGTTTTGTCCATGCGTGCCTGCTTGCCGACTTTGGCCATGCGCTTCTCGAGAACCTCCAGATCCGCAAAGATCAGCTCAAGATTGATGGTCTCAATATCACGGATCGGATCCACACTGCCGTCAACATGTACGACATTTCCATCTTCAAAGCAGCGAACCACATGAACGATCGCATCCACTTCACGGATGTTGCTCAGGAACTGGTTGCCCAGACCTTCACCCTTGGATGCGCCCTTTACCAGACC
>JAILPR010000281.1 GCA_024699355.1 Lachnospiraceae bacterium | reverse complement strand
TGACTTTAATGCCAAAGCACTTCGGTATCAGGAAGATGATGTCACTTCCTCCTTTTATCTGATCCGGGAATGGGTACAAAACATCCTGGCACTGTACGATGAATGCACGGCCGGATGTACCGAAGAAGAACAACCTGTCCTTTATGTCCGCAACTATATCAAGAGTCATCTGGATGAGGACCTGTCGCGTGAAAAGCTGGCCGGGCTGGTATATTTAACCCCGGACTACCTTTCGCATCTTTTCAAAAAAGAAGTCCATATTTCACTGACCAATTACGTGATCAAGGAGCGCATTGAAGAATCCAAAAAGTTGCTTGCCAACACCAATTTAAGCATTCAGGACATCGCCATCCAATGCGGTTTCCAAAACATCTCCTATTTTTCCAGACAGTTCAGAAACATTACCGGAATGACGCCGCGTGAGTTCCGAAAATAAAAGAAGGTGCTCCCGGGGAGCACCTTCTTGATCGATCCTGTAAATTTACTTCTTCAAATTATTTATTTGCCATAAACGCATCCAGCTGTGACTGCTTCTCATCAATGATCTTCTGCATTCCTGCGTCCATCAGCTTCTGGTTGATGGTTTCAAGTCCGGTTTCCGGATCCAGGAAACCATATTCCAACTGGTTTTTATATTCGTTATAAATGTTCGTACAAGCCGCGATCTCATTTGCTACCGGTGTCGAATCGAATGCAAAACCGGTCGCTACGGATTTCACGCTATCTTCATTAAATTTCTTTACCTGATCCCACAGATCTGCCGGGTTGCCGACAGTCGGTGTGGTAAGGAACTGATTCGGATACAGCCATGCAAGAAGTCCGTAATTACCGGTACTTGTGCCCTGAGAGGTATCCAGCAGACCATCTTCACTGTATTCAAAATGTACGCCTTCAATACCATAGTTGAACAGATCCGCAATATCCGCATCTGTATATAATGCCTTCATCAGGGTCATGGCAGCTTCCGGATTTGCTGTCGTATACGGGATCGCCCACGGATAGCTTGCTACAGAAGATGCACCCATGTAATCTTTTTTGGTCTGGAAGATCGTTACATCACGCTGGTCACCGAGTGCTTCCTGCACACGAGAACCCGGCTTACCACTGGTTCCGTAAGTCATGATGATTCCGTCTTTCATCAAAGAACCAACCGCTGTCGTATCTGTTGCCGCATCTTTACTGATGTAGCCGGCCTGATTCCAATTGTATACTCTTGTACAGAATTCTTTGTATTCCTCACTGGTAAAGAGGTTTTCAATTTTTGCTTCCTGCCCGTAATTTAAAATGACGCCGAAATTATTTCCGCCGATCTGATCGATGGAACTCTGCTGTACCAGATCGTTTGCTGCCGGACGATATACTTCCATATCCGGATATTGTTCATGCAACTGAGCAAGAATGCTGTCCAGTTCTTCTTCACTGATCTCTTTGATGTTGACGTCTGCTGCCGGAACCTCATAACCGATGCCTTCCAGGTATTCCGATCCGATCGCGATGCAACCTCTGCCTGCTGCAAAGTCACGGTTATTGGTAATACCGTAAAGGACACCGCCCACACGGCACATATCAATATAGTCCTGACCGATCGCATCCACAATTCCCTGACCGTAATTCTGAAGCAGATCATCCTCCTCAAGATCCAGCAGATATCCCTGGTTCACAAGATTGGAATAACCGACAAACAAAGTGGAGATCACGTCGATCTGCTGTCCGCCGGATAATGCCAATGTCATGCTCTGGCTGTAAGAGCCGGCATCACCGATCTGCATTTCAATTTCGATATTGTATTTATCTCGCAAGATGGTATTCAGTTCTTCAACAACCATATCCGTATCGGCCGGCGCTCCGGTCCATGTCGGAAACGCGATTACCAGATGCTGCAGTTCATCAAATTTTACAGCTTCCCCCGCTGTCGCATCCTCTGCCTGCGTGTCTGCAGATGCTGCTTCATCACTGCTTCCGGAAGTATTTTCCGGGGCCTGCGTCGTTGTGGTACTGCTGCCACAGCCTACGATACCAAATGCCATTGCGGCAGTCAGCATCAATGCAACAAGTTTCTTTTTCATGTATACCCTCCATTCCTTTTCTCGGTGTCCTGAATACACCGACCTGTGATTTGATGATTTCATTCTATCGATTCAGATCACCGCAAAAAAGAATTATTCCGTGTTCATTTAACACATTCTGGACTTCTGTAAAAACATCATAATCTTATCAAACATTTCTTTTTGATAAAACTCCATGCCCATATGACCTGCACCCTCAACTACATAAAAAGTCGTTTCTACACCGTTTTGTTCCAGTAACCGATCATATTCTTCGCTGTAGGATAACTCCAGTATCTCATCTTTTGTCCCGTGTGCCAAAAAAACCGGTGGCATTTTGGTCAGATCGATCTCATCGATATCCCAGTCAGCCGAATCCTGTTTTGTCTTCTTCATCACCGTATAGGGTCCGTAAAAATCGATCACTGCAGAAACCTGACTGCTCTCCTCCAAATATGCGCCGACTTCATACTTCATCTCTCCGCACGTGGCCCCTGCCAGAGAGGCCAGCATTCCGCCCGCAGACTCTCCGCCGATGATGATCCGCTCCGGATCGATGCCGTACATTTCCGCGTGTGCCCGAAGATACCGGATCGCCGCTTTGACATCCCCCAGTCGTCCCGACATCGTAGAACTGTTGGATAATCGATACTCTATACTTGCCGCCACAAATCCATGTTTGGCAAAATTGATCAGCCACGGGATATGTGCCGATCTTTCCATGGTTTGAAAAGCGCCGCCGCAGATCCAAATGATCAACGGGCGTTGCTCTCCCTGCTGTGGTCGTCGAAACGGCACCAGCAGATCCATTTTCAGATCCTTATATCCATACATCGGAAACCAATAGGGCGTTTGTGCAAACGTAATCCCCGAGATCAATGTGATCGGCGTTTCCGTTACCTCTATCTTCACTTCTTTTCTCATTTTATCTCTTTTCTGTGGTCTGCAAGCCACTCACAAATGCGGGTTTCTTTTCCGTTCAGCAAAACCGCGTTCCCATCGTAATCCAGTCTGCACTCATTGTTTAACATCGGGATCCAACTCCAGTGCCCTGGATACTCATAAGGACTCCCGTCTTCATTTGGGTATTGGTTTTTCGTGTCGATCACCTTATCAAAAAGGGAAAAATGCACTTCGCAGCCCAGCTTCTTTAACCTCAAATAAGTTGGTTCCGCATAAATACGGATTGGCAAAACCGTATCGTTTTTTGCTGCGGTAAACCACAGCGGTACTTTTTTCAGCTGTTCTTCCTCCTCTTTTCCGATCCATTCATCCTTATAGCCTTCGCAGATCGGGAATCCTGCCGCATATCGATCCGGCATCTGCAGGATCATCCGGAGTGTCATATATCCACCGTTTGAATCTCCGCCGATATAGATCCGTTGCCGGTCAATATCACTGTGTTGTTGTATAAACTCTGCGATCAGACGCTCCAATGGTTCGACATAGATAGACTCTTTGGTATCCAAAAAACCCCCCTGCCCATCATCCATCCAGATGGTCGGACATTGCGGTGACAAAAAATACGCCTTTCCGCCAAAGATCTGTTGTATTTCCGGCGTCATAAAATTCACTGCCTTATTGCCGATCGCAGATACCAGAGTATCTGTTCCGCCTTCGCCTCCGCCGTGCAACCAAATGATCAGCGGATATTTGACATGCTCCTCCGCCTCCGGCTTGTAATACACATACTTTAATGAAATCTGAGGATCGGAATGGATCTCCTCTTTGAGCAGTTCTCCGTAGCGGATCCTGTTTCCATCCGCCAGATCATAAACACCCTTTGGAGCGATGCCACCCCGTCCTGCAATGTCCCTGCTTTGTGTAATCACAAGTTTCATCGTTACAAAGGCATTAAATGCACCGTTAAATCGCACGATGGAATTCAGCGTATTTCTCGGGTCTACCGAAATTGAAAGTGCGATACAGCTGCCATCCGGATCCGGCGTTCCGTTTTCATCGGTGATCGCAGCGCCGGTTACGTTTATTTCGCCATCCATCGGAAACGTTACCTTTCTGCCAAATAACGCCGGCCAGGGATGATCTTCCCCGATCGCTTCCCTCGTGATATGAACACGAAAATCCCTGGCATGTATCGTTGCGCCGGATAATGACACACCGGTTTCCAATAGAATTGTTGTGATAAATGGTCCGAAGTCAAAAACTTCGGTTATGGTTTTATATGCTTTTCCCATTGCTTTCTCCATTCCGGGCTCAATATCTGCATTTCATCACAGTCTTTAACAATCGAATGACACAGGTTTGAAGTTCCGCTGTGCTACAACCTTCCACCAGCCGGTCCACATCTTTCTGAGATCCCGGCATGATCAGGTCATTTCCGGCTTTGATACATTCGGCCGCATCCGAAGCGCCATATTTAAAATGCTTTCCCGGCTCCATTTCGATCGATCCCGTGGTTCCCCAATCCGTCATGACGATGCCGTCAAACCCCCATTCGGTTCTCAGCACATCGGTCAGCATGGCCTTATGGTTAGCGGAATGGATCCCATTGATCAAATTGTAAGAAGTCATAACAGCATACGGTTGTGCCTCTTTGACCGCGATCTCAAAACCTTTCAAATAGATCTCACGAAGTGCGCGTTCGCTGATATGCGCATTATTATGCATCCGGTTATCTTCCTGGTTATTACATGCAAAGTGCTTGATCGTGGTACCGCACCCCTTGTGTTTCTGCACACCGATCGTATCTGCTGCGGCACACTTTCCGGAGAGAAACGGATCTTCGGAATAATATTCAAAATTTCTGCCGCAAAGCGGATTCCGCTGAAGATTCATTCCCGGTGCCAGCCACAAGTGAACGCCCATCTCCTCCATCTCTGCACCGACGATATCTCCGCACGCTTCCACCGCCTCCATATTCCAGGTCTGTGCAAGCATCGTAGCGATCGGGATCGCCGTACAATATTGATAATGCATCGTAAACGTTCCGGGGTAGCGTTTCATTGCCTCCTGATCCGGTGCATTTGCGATACTGCCCAACGAATATCCGGCACTTAATTCCGAGATCATCCGCTCCTGGTCATCTAAGGCAAAAAACGGCGACAATCTCAGCCCCGCCGGTCCATCTGCGAGCACCAGATTATGGATTCCTCTGGTGGCGGCCAGCACGGAACTGGTATCTCCTGCTGCCCCCGGGCAAACCGCAGAAGCTGTTCCCAGTACAGAATCTCTGGCAAGACCTTCTCTTGCTACACCAACACAAAGCTCCGCCAACTCTTCTTTGGTCAGTTGCCCGATCAACGCATCCACACTTGCTTTTCCCTCATGGACGTCCTGCAGCGTCAGAAGCGGCGTTTGCACATCTCCTGCGTCTTCCGGAATGCATTCTTTTGCATCCGCTTCCTTCTCCTGATCTTGCGGTAACGCAAGGACAAAGATCTCTGTCTGCTTCAGTTCCTCTGTATCCTTCGGATCTCTGTTGATCGCCCCCTCAGTTACGTGAAGCTCCGGCCAGGTAACCTCCGCAGATAACCCCGATCCGGTTTTCCGTACTTCAAGATCCGCTAAAAGCTCGATGCCGGCAACGATATGTGTATCTCCGGAATTGCGTCCCACCCGAAGAAGGTACGTGCCCTTTTCGAGGACATATGCCGATCGGCTGCTGTCAAATGAAGCGCAGTCCTGCAGCGAGGTTGTCAGTGTCAGCCTGCAGGATTCTCCCGGTTGCAGTTCCGGTGTTTTGGCAAATGCCCGCAGTTCCTGATAGGGCTTATCCAGTGTACCCTGCGGTGCACTGACATACAGCTGAACCACTTCTTTTCCCCGATATGTATCACCTTCATTGGTTACACTGACCTCAACCGAGATCTCGGTTCCCTTCACGGTTGTCTGTCCGGTCGTGATCGAAAATGAAGTATATGATTTTCCATAACCGAACGGATAAGCCGGTTTGATCTGAAAGCTGTCAAAATAACGGTATCCTACATAGATCCCTTCCTCATAATATTCATCATCCACATCTCCGTTCTGACTGCCGAACGTCGCATGTGCCGGATAATCTGTATAGTTTTCTGCCCAGGTCATTGCCAGTCGCCCGCTTGGGATAGACTTTCCATACAGAACATCCGCAAAAACCGTCCCCATATTATTACCGGCCTGACTTAAAAGTAACAAGGCATACGGCTTTTTCAGCGTTCTGAAAAACTTAGTGTCAATGACGCCGCCGACATTTAACGCAATAACCAGTTCCCGATAACGCTCGGAGAGTTTTAACAGATTTGCTTTCTCGTTCTCCGACAACTCATAATCTCCGGCTACCGGCTTACGATCCCTTCCTTCCCCGGAATCTCTCGTCAATAGATAGACTGCAATATCCGCATCCTCCATCATGTCATCTTCGATCAGGATCGGATCCGGATCATGATACGGATGATTAAATGTCTCCAGGATCGCAAACATCGGAGAGTCTTTCATTCCCTCCCGGATATGCTCATCGTACGCAGCTTTGGCAGCATTGGCGATCTGATCATATGCATCCAGCCATTTGCCGGAAACGATCGTGCATCCTGCATCCAACAGTCCCTGTTCTATGCCAACGACACTTCTGGAATTGACATCTCCGGACCCCTTTCCGCCTTTCACCATGTGCCGCGCACCATTGCCAAAGAGCGCCACACTCTTTTTATGCTCCGCCACGGGAAGTACCCCGACATTTTCAAGTAATACGATTCCTTCCGGTGCGATCCTGCGCACAAGTTCCATATGCTTTTTTTCACGTTCACTCATCAACGGATCCGTTGTTGCATTAAAAATACTCACATCTATCCTCCCATAACACGATTGTTTCAACACTATCATTGTAGCTTCGATCCTTCTGTGTTTTGAGCAACAGAAAAGGACAAAAATAACACAATCTGGTTATTTTTGTCCTTTGAATGAACTCTGTGATGTTCGCCTCGATCGGCCTGCTGATATGTTTCGGCAAACGCTGTGCTATATGGTTTCTTCCACTTCGCTGCGCATCGGTACGGAAGTCGATGCACCTTTCCTGGTCACCGCGATCGCAGATGCCCCGGCTGCCAACTGCAGTGCTTCTTTGACCAGTGCTCCTTCTGCAAGGCGTGCCAGAAAATACCCGGTAAAGGTATCGCCTGCTGCCGTGGTATCCACTGCTTTGACCTTGCACGCCTCCTGATAGATCGCTTCTTTCCCGGCTTCGCTGTACCATGCGCCCTCCGCCCCAAGCGTTAAGACTATTTTTAATCGCGGGAAGCGCGTATGGATCGTCTGCAGGATCCCGGACGGTTCTTTCTGTCCGCTCATCTGGAATCCCTCTATCTCATTGATCAGGATCATGGAGACCTTATGCAGATCGACATGCTTTTGCTGTGCATCATACGGTGAAGGATTGAGGATGACCTGCATTCCCTTCCCCGCTGC
>JAILPR010000250.1 GCA_024699355.1 Lachnospiraceae bacterium | reverse complement strand
TAACTCTACCAATCCGACCAGATTCCAGCATCCGGTAGCAGGTACATACAAGAAAGAGCGTGTTGAAGCCGGTAAGAAGTACTTCTCCGTAGCTTCCGGCGGTGGTACGGGTCGTACCCTGCATCCGGATAACATGGCTGCAGGTCCTGCTTCCTATGGCTTTACCGATACACTTGGCCGTATGCATTCCGATGCACAGTTCGCAGGTTCTTCCTCCGTTCCGGCTCACGTAGAAATGATGGGTCTGATCGGTATGGGTAACAACCCGATGGTTGGTGCAACTGTAGCAGTAGCAGTTCTTGTGGAAGAAGCTGCAAAGGCAGGTAAGTTCTAACAACAGATCATTTGCTGCACGATTGTTGCAGCAGTGGATCAGAGGATCATAGAAGAGCACTTTTACGAAGTCTGTATGATTTCGTGAAAGTGCTTTTTTGAGTTCTGAAAGAAGTAGATCAATGAAACAGGTCGTATTCGGCATTTATCAAAGAAACGATCAAAAGTGAAACAATAAATAACACTGGTAATTGTAAAATACTATTCCTTTTTTTAAAATCATGTAATACAATGACACTAATAGTTTTGGGGTTTTGGGTTTCGATAGGGGTTATATATGTACGGTTGGCTGGTAATGAATCTATATACGATTGCCATCGCGACAGTGCTCTTAACGTATAATGCAGGGAAATGGAACAACAGGGATTACGGACAGAAATGCGCATATACGCGTTTGTTGAGTATTGTCCTGGTTTTGATGGTCTCAAATTGCGTCTCCATGGCGGGCAGTTATGGCCTTGTTGGCTATGTTCCATCCAGAACGGCGAATTTTGTGACGTATTTCATGGATCCGTTTATTTATTTCTTCGCCGTATCCTATATTCATATCTGGCAAAGCGAGGACGATCGGCTTCCGAAAGCAAGAGGAGGCTTACTGATGATCGCGATCGCGAATGCGCTCCTTGTCATGATGAACGAGGTGATGAATACCGGATGGCTGTATTATTACGATAATGCAGGACTGTATCATCGCGGAAGCTTCTTTATGCTTCGTTCTGCGATCAAGTTCTTATGTCTCTTATTTATTGAGGTCTATGTACTTATCAATAAAGAGTCGTTTGAACTCAAATACCGGAAGGCTATTTTGATTTTCCCGATCCTGCCGATCATCGGTGGAACGTTGCAGTCCTTTATCCTTCCGTGGGCATTTGAATATACCGGATTGATCTTCTCCTGTATGGTCTTATTTATCTCCGTACAATGCCGAGATGTCAACCATGATTATCTGACCAATGCGGTAAACAGACGTATGATGGATACGGCATTGGACGATCGCCTCAAATGGGGCGCCGGTAAGACCTTTGCCGGGATCATGATCGATGTGGACTACTTTAAGATGATCAATGATAAATACGGACACAGCATGGGAGATATGGCGCTTATTGAACTTTCCAAGATCCTGCACGAGTGTTTCCGTAAGAATTCGGATGTGGTTGCCAGATACGGCGGAGACGAGTTCTTTGTCATTGCGGATATTCAAAGTAAAGATGAACTGGATAAGACGATCCAGCGGATTTTTATCAAGCTGGATGAGTTTAATCATCAGAAAAATATCCCTTACGAGATGAGCATCAGTGTCGGTGCCGCGATCTATGATCCTGCTGTTGATGTTAATATGGACAGTTTCCGTAACCGGCTTGACAATCTGATGTATGAAGAGAAGCAGCGTCATCATGCAAGCCGTGATATGATGGAGCGTGCCGCATTTCTGGCCTGACCGGTCGGACGTGCCGATCAAACTTATAGTTTTGAACTACCGGGGGGTTTCCGAAACGACAGAACCATCCATAAAAGAAAGCTCAGACATGATGTCTGAGCTTTTTGTGTGTCCTTACGTGTATGGATTTCGTTACAGAAGAAGATTATTCCGCGGAAGTACTTTCAGTTGGTTCTTCTGAAGTGGTATCGCTTCCGGACGTTTCTTCACCGACAAATGTCGCATTGTCAATGCGTTCCTGCAGGATCGCTTCATATTCTTCATCGAAGCTGACTTCGGTTTCCTGGATCTCCTCGCCGTGTAAATACTGCAGGATATATTTGATCCTGAGGTTGGCACGCTTATAGTATTCGTTGGCAGCATCGATATAGTTTTGATTAAAAGCGGTTTCGCCTTCATAGCCTTCATGGTAATAATTGACGGCCATGACCATATTTTCCGCAGCCTGATCTGCCAGTTCCTCAACGTTTTCGAACTGTTCCGGAACTTCCAGTTCTGCCATTTGGTTAAACTGTTCCGCAAGCTGATCCAGGTTGGAGAGCAGGGTATCCAATGCGTCATCGGAATCTGCGTTGATGGAGTTCATCTGCTCATCCAGATAAGCGACATTGGAAAAGAAGGTTTCCATGCTGGCCTTATATGTCGTTAATTCTTCACTTTCCTGTTCCGCACCGCATCCGGTCAATACCTGAAGAAACAGGAAGGATGCAACACAGATCGCTGTAATCTTTTTCAAGACAAATCCTCCGATCAATGCACTTCTTCAAATTTATCACAACTATGTTTATTCTTCAAGCGATCAAGCCCAATTGATGAATTTTAATATAAAAGTGGATAATTCTAGTGCGTTTACTTTATGGCAAAAAAGGGGTAATATTTACAGAATATAGGGTCATTTTTCCTGAGAATCTGTTAGAATAGAACTGTACGTTTCGGATATTTTTTAATCTGACGGATTCGGGCGAAACGAACCGGATCAAACTGTGAAGGAGGTAGCGCATGTTAGGTGCTGATGCAATTGTAAAATGTCTGGAGGAAGAGCATGTATCTTGCGTCTTTGGTTATCCGGGCGTGGCGATTGCGCCGTTTTATCAAAGCTTGTCGGAGAGTACCATTGATTCTGTGCTGATCCGTACAGAACAAAATGCAGCGCATGCGGCAAGCGGTCTTGCCAGAGCAACCGGCACAGTAGGTGTTTGTGCGGTGACCAGCGGTCCCGGAGCGACCAATGTGATCACAGGCATCGCAACGGCGTTTGCCGATTCGATTCCGCTTGTGTGTATTACCGGACAGGTAAACAGCAATCTGATCGGTTCCGATGTGTTTCAGGAGGCTGATATCACGGGTGCCGTGGAATCGTTTGTAAAATACAGTTATCTGATCAAAAATGTGAATGACATTCCGCGGATCATGAAAGAAGCGTTTCACATCGCCTCTACCGGCCGGAAAGGTCCGGTATTGATCGATGTGCCGATTGACATTCAGAATGCGACGATCTCGCATTTCAAATATCCGGAGAGTGTCTCTCTTCGAACATATAAACCGACGGTCAAAGGTCATATTGTACAGATCCATAAGGTGATCAAAGAACTTGAAAAAGCCAAACGACCGATCATCTGTGCCGGTGGCGGCGTGCTGCTCGCCGATGCGCAGAAGGAACTGATCGAATTGGCGGAAAAGCACCACCTTCCGGTAGTCTCCACGATGATGGGCATCGGCGTGATGCCGACAGACCATCCGTTGTACTATGGCATGGTGGGAAACAACGGGAAGCTTTATGCCAACCGCGCCATGAATGAATCGGATCTTTTGATCATGGTCGGTGCGCGTGTTGCAGATCGTGCGGTCAGCCAGCCGGATCTGATCACGGGTAATAAGACGCTGGTTCATATCGATGTGGATTCTGCGGAGATCGGAAAAAATGCCTGGGCGGCCATTCCGCTGGTTGGTGATTGCAAATCGATCTTTAACGACTTTTTGCAGGAAGACTTTAGCGGTGATCATGAAGCCTGGATCGAGACCTTAAACGGTTATCGTTCCTCTATGCTGCGTGAGCGCAAGGTAAATCCGGCGTATGTGGATCCGGCTGCGTTTATCCGCAGATTATCCGAGCTGATGGATGATCACTCGATCTTTGTTGCGGATGTCGGACAGAATCAGATCTGGTCCTGTGATAATTTCCATGTCCGCGGCGGAAAATTCTTCACCAGCGGCGGTATGGGCACGATGGGTTATGCGATCCCGGCAGCAATGGGTGCCAAGTTTGCCGCAAAAGATCGTCAGGTGGTCGCACTTTGCGGTGATGGCGGTTTCCAGATGTCTATGTGCGAGCTGGCTACGATGCGCCAGCACCGGATTCCGGTAAAGATCATTGTGCTGAACAACAGCTTCCTTGGCATGGTGCGGGAGTACCAGCATTATACCTATAAGGATAATTACCAGATGGTTTCGCTGGATGGTAATCCGGATCTGTCCTACTTATCCAAGGCTTACGGTATTTCTTATTTACGTGCGGAGAAGATGGATGGAATCGATGAGATCATTCGGGAGTTTTTATCCGGCAACGAAAGCTGCCTTTTGGAATGCATGATCGATCCGCTGGATCTGGTAAAATAGGAGGCCGTGTATGAAAAGAATATATTCCGTTCTGGTCGAAAACCGATCCGGCGTCTTAAGTAAAGTGGCCGGGCTCTTTGCCAGAAGAAGTTTTAATATCGATTCGCTCGCGGTGGGGGAGACGGATACCCCGGATACCTCAGTGATGACGATCGTTTCTACAGGAGATGAGAGGACACTGGAGCAGATCGAGAAACAGCTCAACAAAAAGCTGGATATCATTAAAGTCAAAACCTTTTCGGAAGAACAGTGTATCAGTCGTGAACTGATGCTTCTGAAGGTGAAATACAACAAATCCACACGACGCGATATCATGGAAATCTGTGACATTATGAAGGCACAGATCATCGATATGTCGAAAACGAATCTGATGATTCAGATCTGTGATACGCCGGAAAAAACACGCCTGCTCATTACGATGCTTTCGTCGATCAGCATTGTTGAGATCGCCCGTACCGGGACGCTGGCGCTGCAAAAGTGTATGGATTAAAGGAGGAGTGGAATGAGAAGAAGAGTCTTTCAGCTGCTGGTTGATAACACAACCGGTGTGCTGAGCCGCATTTCGGGGTTATTTTCCAGACGTGGATATAACATCGAAAGCATTACCGCCGGTGTCACAGCGGATCCGCGTTTTACCAGGATCACGATCGTGACAAACGGAGATGATGAGATCCTTGACCAGATCGAAAAACAGGTCGCAAAACTCGTCGATGTCAGAGATATCAAGGTGCTGAAACCGGAAGAGAGCGTATATCGCGAACTGGCGATGATCAAAGTTCGCTGCGATGATATGCAGCGGCAGGCAGTCCTTGCCAATGCAACGATCTTCCGTGCCAAGATCGTTGATGTTTCACAGGAAAGTATGATCATTGAGATCACCGGTAACCAGGAAAAGATCGATGCGTTTTTGAAGCTCCTGGACGGCTATGAGATCCTGGAACTGGCCAGAACCGGTATTGCAGGTCTGGGACGGGGTATTGAAAACGTCACTTATTTAAATTAAAGGTGATTAAAATTCATTCACCTATCACTTGCAAATAATTCATTTAAGTTTTATACTACGTGTTAATGATTTTCAAAAATGGAGGATAAAAGAATGTCAGAAGCAAAAATCTATTATCAGGAAGACTGTGATCTCTCGTTACTGGAAGGCAAGACTGTAGCCGTGATCGGTTACGGCAGCCAGGGACACGCTCATGCATTGAACATGAAGGAGTCCGGTGTCAATGTCATCATCGGTCTGTATGAAGGTTCCAAGAGCTGGGCAAAGGCCGAGGCACAGGGTCTTACCGTTTACACCGCAGCAGAAGCTGCAAAGAGAGCGGACATCATCATGATCCTGATCAATGATGAGCTGCAGGCAGGTTTATATAAGAAAGACATCGAGCCGAACCTGGAACCGGGTAACATGCTGATGTTTGCTCATGGTTTCAACATTCACTTTAATCAGATCATCCCGCCGAAGGATGTCGATGTTACCATGGTAGCGCCGAAGGCACCGGGGCATACGGTTCGCAGCGAGTATCAGGAAGGCAAGGGTGTTCCGATGCTGGTCGCTGTTGAGCAGGATGCAACAGGTAAGGCAAAAGATCTTGCACTGGCATACGCAGCTGCGATCGGTGGTGCGAGAGCCGGCGTTCTCGAGACAACCTTCCGTACCGAGACAGAGACAGACCTCTTTGGTGAGCAGGCTGTTCTTTGCGGTGGTGTATGTGCTTTAATGCAGGCCGGTTTCGACACACTGGTTGAAGCAGGTTATGATCCGAGAAATGCATACTTTGAGTGTGTACATGAGATGAAGCTGATCGTTGATCTGATCTATCAGTCAGGTTTTGCAGGAATGAGATATTCCATTTCCAATACCGCAGAGTATGGTGATTATATTACCGGACCGAAGATCGTTACCGAAGATACCAAGAAAGCGATGAAGAAGATCCTTTCCGATATTCAGGATGGTACCTTTGCAAAAGATTTCCTTCTGGATATGTCTCCGGCAGGTGGTCAGGCACACTTCAAGGCACTCAGAAAGCTTGCTTCCGAGCATCAGTCTGAGAAAGTCGGCGCTGAGATCCGTAAGATGTACAGCTGGTCCGATCGTGACAAACTGATCAACAACTAATCAACAACTAATCAACAACTAATCATTTAAATAAAGGCATTGATAGCCATTGTTTCTTTGGAGGAAATTTACTTCCGGGGAGGCAATGGCTTTTGCTTTTTGAAAAAGAGTGGTCTATACTATCGTTATGCAAGCGAAAGAGAGTGTGGATCAGCTGTTGGCAGATGCGTTCAAAGAACTCGTATTGTCCATGCCGATCGAGAAAATCACAATTAAAAAGATTACGGACAAAGCCGGTGTGATCCGTCCGACCTTCTACAATCATTTTCAGGATAAGTATGAACTGCTTGAATGGATCATCCGTGAACAGATCATTTCTCCGGCATCGGCATTGTTGTCGACCGGTTATGTCAAAGAAGCGTTTCTGGTCATCTTTAACAACGTTTATGAGGATCGTGGCTTTTATGCCAAAGCAGCCAGACTCGAAGGGCAGAATTCATTTCAGTCCATCATTCAGCTGTGCATTCGGGAAGTGCTGGTGGATGAATTTGAGAAAAATCATATTGATCTGCCGCAAAAGAAATGGCTGACGATCGAGCGACTTGCTGACTACTATGCGTTTTCGCTATCCTATATCGTCATCAACTGGATCAAGTCCAATTATCTGGTATCGCCGGAAGAACTGGTGCTGGTCTGTCAATATATTTTAAGTCATTCGCTGGAAGACTTGTTAAACGATTCGGGCATTCGATAATCGATGATTATCGGATGCTTTTTTGTATTGAATTTTCTCCAGGATATACAAAATTGCCGGTGTGTATATCAGCTTGAAACACATTCCGAACTTTGAATCTTACCCTTGCTTTTATGATTTTTTATACTGTGGATGATCAAAAGAGAACATAAAAGGGGTGAGTTGATTCATGAAATTGATCGCAAAGGGAATCGTCAAATCCAGATTCTTGATCCTGGCAATCGGGATTGCACTGATGATTCCGGCGTTTATCTGTTATACGCAAACCAGGATCAATTATGATATTCTGTCCTACCTCCCGGAAGACCTTGAGTCGATGCGGGGACAAAACATCATGGTCGACGATTTCGGCACCGGTGCCTTTTCCTTGTTTATGGTCGAGGGAATGGACTATAAGGATGTTGCTTCTTTAAAAGCTGAGATTGAAACGGTGGATCATGTCAAAGAAGTCATTTGGTATGATTCTGTCCTCGATATCGATATCCCGGCACAGCTCTTGCCGGATCGGTTGTATGAGGCATTTAACTGTGATGATTCAACGCTGATGGCCATCATCTTTGATACTTCGATGTCTGCAGATGAGACCATGGATGCGATCGAAGAGATCCGTGATCTGGCCGATGAACGTTGTTTCTTAAGTGGAATGTCGGCACTGGTCACCGATACCAAGAACCTCTCCAATAAAGAGACACCGATCTATGTATGTATTGCAGTGATCTTATCGAGTGTGATCCTGGCACTGTTTATGGACAGTTTCCTGATCCCGGTCCTGTTTTTGCTCAGCATCGGGATGGCGATCATCTATAATCTGGGGACCAACATTTTCCTGGGGCAGATTTCTTATATCACCCAGGCACTTGCGGCGGTCCTGCAGCTGGGGACTACGATGGATTATTCCATTTTCCTCTGGCACAGTTACAAAGAAGCCCAAACCAACATGGAACAGCAGGGCGGCGTCGTTTGTAAAGACGGCACGATCGGGATCGATAAAAAAGAAGCGATGGCGCAGGCAATCGAGGCGACCTTTGCATCCGTTCTGGGAAGTTCGACAACGACCATTGCCGGATTTGTTTCCCTGTGCTTTATGAGCTTTACCCTGGGACTTGACCTTGGCGTTGTCATGGCCAAGGGCGTGCTGTTTGGCGTGATCTGTTGTGTGACCTTACTGCCGAGCATGATCCTGATCTTTGACAAAGCGATCGAAAAAACCTCGCATAAGCCACTGCTGCCGAAGTTTCGAAAGCTTCCGGGGTTTGTCACCAAATATTATCCG
This sequence comes from Lachnospiraceae bacterium, assembly GCA_024699355.1. Classification (GTDB taxonomy): domain Bacteria; phylum Bacillota; class Clostridia; order Lachnospirales; family Lachnospiraceae; genus SIG336. The sequence goes on along the minus strand of JAILPR010000250.1, from coordinate 2,738 downwards.
GTCATTCTGATCCTGTTTGCGATCATCTGGGTGCCCGCCATTTGGGGCTATACGCATACCTCGGTATATTACAATCTGGATTCCACGCTTCCGGAAGATTTGCCCAGTGTCATGGCAAATACCAAGCTGGAAGATGAATTCCACTTAAATACCACGGAGATGATCCTGCTCGATGCAGACCTTTCGTCCAAAGAAGTTTATGAGATGTGTGAAGAGATCCGCACTGTGGACGGTGTCAAATCCATCCTCGGTATCGATGCGCTGGTCGGTCCCGAGATCCCGCGGGCTTTTTTGCCGGATCAGATCGAAGCCAAGATGCGGAATGACAAATATCAGTACATGCTGGTCATGTCCGAATATAAGGTCGCATCCGATGAAGTCAATCTCCAGTGCGAGGAGATCAGCAACATCATCAAATCGTATGATCCAAGCGGTATGCTGATCGGTGAAGCACCCGGAACCAAAGATCTGATCGAAGTGACCGATCATGATTTTCAGGTCGTATCGGCGGTTTCCATCGGCGTTATTTTTGTCATTATCCTGGTTGTCTTTAAGTCGATCTCCCTGCCGTTTATCCTGGTTTCGGCGATCGAGTTTGCGATCTTTATCAACATGGGAATCCCGTATTATACAGGGACCAAACTACCGTTTGTCGCAAGTATTGTCATCGGTACGATCCAACTGGGATCCACCGTGGATTATGCGATCCTGATGACCAACCGGTACAAAGTGGAGCGTGCGGATGGGCATACCAAAAAAGAAGCGGTACTGACAGCGGCAATGACGAGTGTGTCTTCGATCTTTGTCAGTGCACTCAGCTTTTTTGCTGCGACATTTGGCGTCGGACTTTACTCCGACATCGATATGATCAGTTCTCTTTGCACGTTAATGGCAAGAGGCGCATTGATCAGTATGGTTGTCGTCATGCTGGTGCTTCCGGCGTTGTTTATGCTTTGTGATCCGCTCATCGTGCATACGAGCGTCGGGTTCTTACCGGAGCGGGAGACGCATCATATACTTAAGGGAAAGAGGCGATTATCATGAGAAAATTATTGGAAAAACTGTCCGGGCCGAAGAAAGTGATGGCCGGCGTTTGCGCGGCGACGGTTGTCGGTACAAGTATCGGCGTTTGCTATATGAACAGCACGACCGTGGAAGCGGAAGAGACAAGTGTAAACGCACAGAGCGAGGAAGTGGATCTTGCGGAAGACGATACCGAGGTGATCTTATCAAAACTGCTGACCAAATCCGTAGAAAATGCATCGGGCGCTGAAGTTGATAAAGAAGAGACTGTTTATATCATCGGGGATGCCAACGGCGAGAATCCCGAGATCATTGTGACCGATTGGCTGCGGAATCCTTCCGCCAGCGCTACGATCGACGATGTCACGACATTGAGTGATGTGACCAACTTAAAAGGAGATGAAGTCTATACCCCCCAAAGCGGGGATGAAGTGATCTGGGCAGCGGATGGCAATGACATTCATTATCAGGGCTCCACAGATGCGCAGCTTCCGATCCTGGTAAAGGTCACCTATTTCCTGGACGGAAAGGAAATCGCTCCGGAAGATCTTGCGGGGAAGAGCGGACATGTGAAGATCCGCCTTGATTACACCAACAATGCGACCACTCAGATCACGGTCGCTGACCGGGAAGAGACGATCAATGTGCCGTTTGGCGTCATGAGCGGTATGCTTCTGGATACGGATAAATTTTATAACATTTCGGTCAAAAACGGAAAGGTCGTGGATCAGGGCAACATTGCAATGGTGGTTGGCCTTGCCTTCCCGGGATTGATGGAAAGTCTGGATGTTGATCAGGATCTGCTGGAAGATATGACCATTCCGGATTACATCGAGGTTGAGGCGGATACGACTGACTTTGCACTGGATATGACCTTGTCCGTTGCAATGACAGATGCGCTTTCCGAATTTACCTTGGATCCGGATGCGCTCAATTCCGATGAATTAAACGATGCGATCGATGAACTCTCGGATGCATCCACACAGCTGGTCGACGGTACAGGTGAATTATCCGACGGCGTATCGGAATTATCCGACGGTACGGCAGAGTTGAAAGACGGAACTTCTTCTCTGCTTGATGGGGCAACAGCCTTAAAAGAAGGTGCGGACAGCCTCGATGGCGGTATGCAGACCTTATTCTGCGGGATCCGGACCTATACCGATGGAGTCAAGAACTTAAAAGAGGGAATGGGAGAGTTAAAATACGCAAGTACGCTGTTATATAACGGCGCAGCACAGATCGGCTCTTATATGAGCAGTTTAAAAGCCGGGATCGATTCACTGAACAGTTCGGTAACCAAATTACATACGCTTTCGACCTTGTCTTCCTCATACAATACACAAAAGCTGACCAGCTGTGTCTATGCGGCACAAAGCTATCTGCCGGCAACGGAGAAGGCTTATTTAAGTCAGGCGCTTTCAAGTTCCGATGGGATGACCATGTTTGTGATGGCGACCAAGGTAATGGAAATGCTGGATGCAAATCTGCTTGCCGATCACGGGTATTCGTTAAATACAGCCGTAGCCGCACAGATGGCGCAGGGGGCATCCGCACAGGCTGTCATCGGTGCGATGGTACAAAGTGCACTTACGCAGTATGCATCCTCCGGATTAACGTTAAGCTCTGCGCAACAGTCCGCATTGATCGAGTATTGCTATATCACCTATCTGATTGCCACCAACGATACAACGCTCCATGGAGCGGTGACGACAAGT
>JAILPR010000225.1 GCA_024699355.1 Lachnospiraceae bacterium | reverse complement strand
TCATCACTAAAGAGGGTCTCCATACCGAGTGGCTTTGCCGCACTCTGCGCTGCGCTCTCCCCGGCAGCACCCTTTTCATAAAACGAAGAGGCTTCACGTACATTTGACTGAAACGGCTGCGGCCGCTCCGAAAAATCAATGCCGGATCTGCCTTCCGCTTCCAGGATCATGTTCGGGATCATCTCATGCACATGCAGGCAGGCTGCGATCGAACTTTCCAGGAAATCATGAATATACTGGTTGTTGTCAAAGCGCACTTCCATCTTGGACGGATGCACATTCACATCGACCTTGGTCGGATCGACATCGATCATCAGGATGACAAACGGATATTTATGTTGCATCAGATACAGATGATATCCATCCTCGATCGCGGAGGCGATCACTTTGCTTTTGATATATCTGCCATTGATAAAATACTGTTCAAAATTTCTGTTGGAGCGGTTCCCGGAAGGTTTCGACAGGTAGCCTCTGACGGTAATGCCATTTCCTTCCTGTGAGATATCGATCAGATCATCCACCACTTCTTTGCCGTAAATCCGGTAAATGACTTCCTTCAGTTTTCCGTTGCCTGAGGTTGAAAACTTCAATTGATGGTTCTGGATAAACTGAAACGAAATATTGGGATGCGAAAGTGCCAGATGCTCCATCAGTTCCGCGATATAAGAGCCTTCGGTCTGGGGACTTTTCAGGAACTTTTTTCTGGCCGGAACATTAAAAAAGATGTTTCTGACCAGGATCGTCGTACCGGTCGGCGCACCAACCTCCTCAAAATCTGTTTCTGTCGGCCCCTCCATCGTGACACGGGTGCCGATCATTTCCTCTGCGGTCTTGGTGATCAGCTCCACCTGCGAAACCGCAGCGATGCTGGATAACGCTTCCCCTCGGAACCCGAGCGAATGAAGACTGTTCAAATCCTCGGCCGAGGCGATCTTACTGGTCGCATGGCGAAGAAACGCTTTGCGTACCTCACTTTTTTCAATGCCGCAGCCATTGTCCGTCACACGGATCAGTGCGATGCCACCGTCTTTGATCTCTACGGTGATCGCATCCGCTCCGGCGTCCATGGCATTTTCCACCAGTTCCTTGACGATGCTGGAGGGTCTGTCAACGACTTCTCCGGCAGCAATCTGATTAATGGTTCCCTGATCCAAAATATTGATGATAGCCATGGTTATCCTTTCCAGCGGTTTTTCAGCTTATTCTGTAAACGATACAAGGTGTTCATTGCATCAAGCGGTGTCATCGTCGATAACTCGATCTCTTCAAGTTCTTTGACGATATCTTCATCCTTGACCGTATCAAAAAACGACATCTGCTGCAGATCCACTTCATCGAACTTCGGCTGTTTCTTTGCCGCAACATCCGAATGCTCCGCAGCGATACTCTGTACTTTCTCGATCACATCATTATCCGCAAGTTGCGAAACGATCTCTTTGGCGCGGTCAATGACCATATCCGGCACACCGGCCAGCTTTGCGACCTGAATACCGTAACTCTTATCCGCACCGCCGCGGATGATCTTACGCAAAAAGACGATATCATCGCCCTTCTCCCGTACCGCGATGCAATAGTTCTGTACGTTTTTGATCTTGCCTTCGAGCTCTGTCAGTTCATGATAATGTGTTGCAAACAAGGTCTTTGCCCCAAGCAGTTTCCGGTTGGCAATGTGCTCGATCACTGCCCAGGCAATTGAAAGACCGTCAAACGTAGAGGTGCCCCGGCCGATCTCATCCAGGATGAGGAGTGAATTTGCCGTGGCATTGCGCAAAATATTGGCGACCTCATTCATCTCCACCATAAAGGTCGACTGTCCGCTCGCCAGATCATCCGATGCTCCGACTCTGGTGAAAATACGATCCACCACCCCTATGTTGGCACTTCTTGCCGGAACAAAGCTCCCCAGCTGCGCCATCAGGACGATCAGTGCTGCCTGTCGCATATAGGTTGATTTACCGGCCATATTCGGTCCGGTAATGATGCTGATCAAATGATTGTTACTGTCAAGGTACGTATCGTTGGTGATGAACAGATCATGATCGATCATCTGCTCCACCACCGGATGGCGTCCGTCTTTGATGTCGATCACGCCTTTTTCATTGAGCGCCGGTCTCACATAGTGATTGCGCTCCGCAACCAGAGACAGCGAACAAAAGACATCCAGCTGTGCCACCGCTTTGGCGGTCTTTTGGATGCGCTCCATCTGTGCATAAATGGTATCGCGGATCTCGCAGAACCTGTCATATTCAAGCGTTGAAAGCTTATCTTCCGCATTTAAGATCTTATCTTCGAGTTCTTTGAGTTGCGGGGTCGTAAAGCGCTCTGCGCCGACCAGCGTCTGCTTGCGGATATAATCTTCCGGTACGAGATCCTTAAAGGAATTGGTCACTTCGAAATAGTAACCGAACACCTTGTTGTATTTGACTTTCAAATTCTTGATGCCGGTTCTCTCCCGGTCCTGCTCTTCCAGCTCGGCAAGCCACGTTTTTCCATCCGTTTTCGCAGAGCGGAGCAGATCGATATCGGCATCGTAACCGTCATTGATGATCCCGCCGTCGTGGATCAGAAGCGGTGCATCTTCATTGATGGCATTACGGATCAGGTCAAAGAGATCCGTGAGCGGATCGATCGCACTGCAGATTTCCTGAAGGAGTTTACTGTGAAACTCCTGCAGGACCATGCGGATCGGGCCAAGCATTTCAAAGGAATTGCGAAGTGCGAGAAGATCCCTGGGATTGGCACTGCGATAGGCGATCTTACAAAGCAGTCGCTCCAGATCATAGATCGGAGCCATATATTCCCGCAGTTCATCCCTGCTGATGCTGTCGCTGCACAGTTCCTCCACCGCATCAAGACGTTCTTCGATCAGCGCTTTCTCCAGTAACGGCTGCTCAATAAAACTACGGAGCATTCTGCCGCCCATGGCGGTTTTCGTTTTATCCAGCACCCATAAGAGCGATCCTCGTTTCTGTTTTTCCCTGAGCGTCTCTGATAGTTCGAGGTTACGCCTTGTCGCGGAATCGATCAGCATATACTTGCTGGTCAGATACGGATAAATATGGGTGAGATTTGCCAGATCCGATTTCTGCGTATCATATAAATACTTCAGCAGCGCTCCCGCAGCCGTCATACCGTTGGCAAAATCCTCGATGCCAAGCCCCGATAGCGCCACCACGTGGAAATGTTTCATCAGGATCTTCTTTGCGGAATCTTCGTCAAAGTAATGTGCTTCGAGACGATTGACCACGATGTGGAGCCGCCCTCGCAGATCCTCCAGATCGATCCCGGAAACGAGAAAAGCGTCATTACAGATGATCTCGCTCGGGGAATACTTGATGATCTCATCCATCAGTTTCGGCACGGAGTTGACTTCCGTCAGGTAATAATCGCCCGTCGAGACATCCGCCACGGAAATACCGATACACTCCGCCACATAGGAGATACTCATCAGATAATTGTTTCTGGTCTCATCGAGATCTTCCATGTTGGTGTTGGTACCGGGCGTAATGATCCTGGTCACCTCACGTTTCACGATCCCCTTGGCCTCTTTGGGATCTTCCACCTGTTCGCAGATCGCGACACGGTAGCCCTTATCGACCAGTCTCGATACATACACATCGACCGCATGAAACGGCACACCGCACATCGGTGCACGCTCCGGAAGGCCGCAGGCTTTTCCGGTCAGGGTCAGTTCCAGTTCCCTGGATACCGTCTGCGCATCTTCAAAAAACATCTCATAAAAATCGCCCAGACGATAAAATAAAATACAATCCGGATACTCTTCTTTCGTCGCCAGATAATGCTGCATCATCGGCGAAACGGCGGAGAGATCCACATCCTTTGTTGACATGTGTCTTTTACCCCTTGTTTTAGATTTCTCAGCCTCTATGCTCTACACGGTTCCCCAGATAATAGAAGCCCTCACATTGATCGAGGGATACATCCATGATCTGTCCGACCTCGGATGCATCTCCCGGAAAATGTACCAGTGTATTATTGGAAAGTCTGCCGGTGACAAGCTTCGGATCACGCTCATTGACGCCTTCGATCAGCGCCGGCATGACTCTGCCCTGTAGCAGTTTCACACGACTTCTGGCAGTCTCCTGCACCACGGCAAGCAAACGGTCAAAATTTGCATGCGCTTCTTCATCGGATACCTGATTCGGCATCGATGCCGCCGGTGTTCCCGTACGCTTGGAATAGATGAAGGTAAACGCATTGTCATACTGCACTTTCCGTACCACATCGATCGTATCGTCCACATCGGATGCGGTTTCGCCCGGAAAGCCGACGATGATATCCGATGTGATCGCTACATCCGGCACACGTTCACGGATCTTAAGTGCCAGTTCAATATAACTCTCCTTCGTATAATGACGATTCATCGCTTTTAAGATCCGGTTGGATCCGGACTGGACCGGAAGATGGACATGGCGACAAATCTTCTTTGATGCAGCCATGACATCGATCAGTTCATCCGACAGATCCTTGGGATGCGGCGTCATAAACCGAATGCGGTCAATGCCGTTGACCTTTTCGACCTCGGTCAAGAGCTGCGCAAAAGAAATCGGATCATCCAGCCCGATGCCGTAGGAATTGACATTCTGACCGAGCAACATAATCTCTTTGACACCATCCTCCGCAAGGCGCTCAATTTCCCGCAGGATATCTTTCGGAGCTCTGGAGCGCTCTCTGCCTCGTACATAAGGCACGATACAATATGTGCAGAAATTATTGCAGCCAAACATGATGTTGATCCCGGACTTGAACGGATATTTACGCTCTACCGGCAGATCTTCCACGATCTTGTCGGTGTCTTTCCAGATATCAATGATCATGCCGTCGGACTCATATGTACGTACCAGCAGTTCCGCAAATTTGAAAATGTTGTGCGTGCCAAAGATCAGATCGACAAAACGGTAACTTTTCCGGATCTTTTCGATGACCGTCTCTTCCTGCGTCATACAACCGCACAGAGCGATCTTCATGGAAGGACGTTTCTTTTTGATACCGTTTAAAACACCGAGGCGTCCATAGACATGCTGGTTGGCGTTATCACGAACCGTACAGGTATTGTAGATGACAAAATCCGCATCTTCGCTCTCGGCTTCTTCAAAGCCTGCAGATTTTAAAATGCCCAGCAGTTTTTCGGAATCTCTGGCATTCATCTGACATCCGAACGTCACTACCATACAGGTCAGGGGCCGTCCGAGCGCTTCGCTTTGCTTTTGAACGATCGCTCTTGCCTTTGCCAGATAATAATACTGTCTCTCCAGTTCTTTTTCCGGTACCGGACCGTTCACATCTATTTTTGTTTCATCAAATAATTGGTTCATACTTACTTCTCACGTTCTATTTCTATTTTCAGATCCGTACAAGCGTAATTCGGATCTCACAGCAAAACGCTGTGTACAACACATGAGGCAGGATAACCCTGCCTCAAAAGCACTTCATTTAGGATGGCAAATACGTTGCCGATTCTGTCATGATGCAATCCATTTTAAAATCATCATTCGTCACAGGCACCTGATTCATCATCTGAAAATCATAGCACAGCGCCACTTTAAATAACAGGTCGCAAAGAGGATCTTTGCTCGCCTCGATCTGCCAGTTCAGATACTTGTCATAATACCCTTTGCCATAGCCCATGCGATGCATCTTTTTATCAAAGGCCAGCCCCGGAATGACCATACAGGCGATCGCATTCTCCTGATCGAGTTTCTCCGGATCAAAATAAACTTCCGACTCGTTTGGTTCCGGGATCCCGTAGGATGAGATCGATAGATCCGACAATTTGGTGATTTTGTAAAACTCCATATAATCACTGTCAATGATTTTGGGAGCATAAACCTTTTTTCCGTCGGTCAAGGCACGCTGAATGATCCGTTGTGTGTCCACCTCGGAGCCGAAATTTGCATAGCAGAGCAAATAGTTCGACTGCAGATAAAACTTGCTGGTCATAAACCGTTTGGTGATCTGTCTGTCCCATTCCGTACGGATGATCTTGGACTCATTGTCACGCTTCTCACGCATATCGTTGCGAAGCGTACGTTTCATTTCCCGAATGACGCGATCTCTTGATACCTTTGAATTCTGATCCATATAGCCTCCCCTCACCAACTCCATGGTTATTTACGGATGTTCTCCATTATCAATGGTTATTTATGGATTTTCTCAATGAATAACGGCAGATCAAACACCGGATCTTTGTCCGCTTTAAATAACGTTCCGATATTTCTGGCAGATAACAGTCTGTGAATCACTTTAACATCTTTACTGTTGGCGATCAGCATATCGATCCCGCTTTTGGTAGCGATCTGTGCTGCTGTCAGTTTGGTATTCATTCCGCCTGTACCGCTGGTGCTTCCCGTCGTCTGTTTGCCCATAGAAAGGATATCATCTGTCAAATGCTCCACTTCTTCGATGAAGGTCGCATCGGGATTGCTTCGCGGATCATCACTGTAGAGCCCGTCAATGTCCGATAACAGGATCAGGAGATCTGCATCGATCATCGCGGCAACAACCGCGGAAAGGGTATCATTATCACCGATCTGAATCTCGTGTGTCGCTACGGTATCATTTTCATTGACGATCGGGATCACCCCGAGATTTAACAGCTCCCGAAACGTATTTTTGGCATTGTAACGGTTTAAGGTATCGACCACGGTATTCCGGGTCATCAGGATCTGTGCGGCAACCTGATTGTATTCCGCAAAGATCTTTTGATATGTCATCATCAGTCTCGCCTGGCCAATCGCGGCGCAGGCCTGTTTGACAGCCGTTGCCTGATCTTCTTCATAATGACTTAAGTCTGAAATGTTGACGACCTTCTTTCCCAGCGCGATCGCACCGGAGGTCACCAGTACAACATCCTTTCCCTGATTTCTCAAATTGCATAATTCTCTGACCAGGACATCCATTTTGGTATAGTCCAGATTCCCGGTTTCCGGCCGCTGCAGGGAGGAAGAACCGATCTTGATGACAATCCTCTTTTTGTCACGAAGAAATTCCCGCTTGGCACTCTTCTCAGCTTGTTTTTCCATTATCTCTCCTCATGCCGATCCTGCAGGATCTGAAGTGCAACCTGCTCGGCAACTTTGATGCCGTCCATCGCGGCCGAAGTAATCCCGCCGGCATATCCGGCGCCTTCTCCGCAAGGATACAGCCCCAAAAACGCGGACTGAAAATGCTCATCCCGTGGGATCCTGACAGGTGATGATGTCCGGCTCTCTACCCCGCAAAGAATCACTTCTCCGGAGGCAAATCCCGGGATCTTATGCCCGATCTCTTCCATCCCTTCCACAAAAGCTTTTTGCAAAACGGGAGGCATCACATCACACAGATCCGCTTCCTGACTTAAGCCTTTGATCGCCGGTGTAAATGCAGGGATCAGATCCGCAGTTTTGGTCTCTTTTATCATACCACGTTTTTGCAATTCTTTCTTGAATTCACCGTATTTTTGTATCGGAACTTTTCCGCATCCCGCCTGATATGCACGCGCCTCCATCTCCCGCTGAAATGCCAGCCCGATCAGCGCGGGATCCTTCGCCGGCATGCTGATAAATCCGTGCTCAAACTGCCTGATATCCTCAGGTGTCACCGAAACGATCATAGCACTGTTGGCGCAGTCTCCATCCCTCCCGGAATAGCTCATGCCGTTGACGGCTGTGCGCTGATCTTCCGAAGAGGCATTGACGACATATCCGCCCGGACACATGCAAAAAGAATACACCCCGCGCCCGTCGCTGCTTTTGGCCGTCACTTTATACGGAGCAGCCCCGATCTCTCCCGGATCTTTCATTCCATACTGCATCTGATTGATATAGGCCTGCGGATGGATCACACGATAGCCGACCGCAAAGGCCTTTGACTCCATCGAAAGTCCGCGCGAGCGCAGCATGGCAAACGTATCCCTGGCACTGTGACCGATCGCAAGTACGACTCTTGAAGCCGGATAAACGGTATCATGATTGACCACAAGTTCTTTGACAGCGCCGTTTTGAAGAACGATATCAGTTACCTGTGAATGAAACTGCACGCTGCCTCCATGGGCAATGATCGCGTTTCGCAGATTTGCAACAACTTCCCGCAAAACATCCGTGCCGACATGCGGCTTATGCGAATACAGGATTTCGGGATCCGCACCGAATTTGACAAAAGTTTCAAGTACCCTGCGGTTTCGTCCGGTATCATCTTTCACCAGCGTGTTTAACTTTCCGTCGGAAAAAGCGCCTGCTCCGCCTTCGCCAAACTGTACATTGCAATCGTAAAGAAGCTCTCCCCCTTCCCAAAAAGCTTCCACTGCCCTGGTACGCTCGGCAACATCACCTCCACGCTCAAGGAGCACCGGACAAAATCCGGCAAGTGCCAGTTCATAGGCACAAAACAGACCCGCCGGCCCTGCCCCGATGATCACAATATGATCACCTCTCGCTGTGAGGTCGGCCTTTACCGGGAAATGATATCGTTTTTCTTCATAAGCAGAAACATCCCGATCGTTCCGACACGCATTCAGCACCTTACGCTCCCCCGTAAACGATGCGCAGATCGTATACAGATAGTAAAGCGTCGGT
>JAILPR010000198.1 GCA_024699355.1 Lachnospiraceae bacterium | reverse complement strand
ACTTGTGCTGGAACTTCCGGTCATGTTTGCCGTGATGCTGCTCTTAACCGTACCGGCCCTCGTGAAAGAAAAACTCTACCGTGCACAGGGCATTCTCTTACTTGCCATCTATGCGGCATTCTGTGTGATCCAGTTCACACTTTGATCTAATAAAATAATTGAAACGCGTTAACCTTTGCCTTCTTTACGGGGCATATCATGGTTAACGCGTTTTTTTGTAGAAATATGGCAATTTGTACCTACAATCAGAATTAATTGCTCATTGCTTCCTGCCGCCGGGCGATCGTACGTGAATTGACTCACTTCCACATCCCGACAACATAACTTCCAGCCGCCGGATGGCCATGCGCGAGAGCACCCGCACTTCCACATCACGATAACGTAACTTCCAGCCGCCGGACGGTTATGTGTGGGAGTCTCAAATCACGTCGGTACTTAGCTGCCGTATTATGGCAGCTTATGTACCGCTACGTGATTTGTGAAGCGAGAGCGCCTCCCACGCATGACCATCCGACGGCAGGAAGACAACACTTCCGTGATTTGTGAAGCGAGAGCGTCTCCCACGCAAGCCCCGGCGGCAGGAAGCGAGTTTGTCTTAATAAACCTTTAATACTTTGTTTCTTTCAGGATTCTTGAATCCCCATTTGTTCAGTAGTAAACTATTAGCATCATTTTATGTTAATAATGCACTTATTATGCGGTCATGCCCATGACCGGCTCTTCATAACGCAGAGGGGGCGTTTTTTATGAGCAACAAAGATAAGAGGAAAGTGCGCGCTTTACTGATCGTACTGGCAGTAGCGATCGTAATTGTCGGGCTTTCGCATGCAATTTCCGTTCACATGTTTAATTCGGAGGTTCATACCGTTGTCGGCCATGAGCCGACAGATGATGTATCGATGGATATTCACTTCAGGGGCGATGCGACGTCCCGTTGGGAAAAGATCGATATGGGAATCTATGGCAATATCTGGGATGCGACGTTCCAGAATGACTCCCGGAATATCATCAATGGTTGGACACTGACGATCAACATTCACGGAGACTGCTATCTGAATCAATACTGGAATGGCGATGTCGAGATCCATCAGCGTGGGAAGGACGGACAGATGCATGTACAGCGTCTGAATCTGGCGACCTATGATGTGAACAGTCTCGAGATCGACTATCTTTATGATGGATCAGATCTGATGATCCCGCTCAGAGAGGGCGATTCGTTTGTCTATTACCCAACAGAAAAATTCAAAGAGACTACGGTACATCCGGATGGAGATATCGTTACCGGCTTTATCATTTATTATGCCGATGACTTCGATCTATCGGACTATCATGTAGACTTTAATTTCCATAAGCGTTATCAGGAAGGCTGGGCGTATGGTGTCTTATTCCTTTTGATCGTGGCATTTTTCCTTGTCGCGGGCATGGGAATCTTTTGGCGTGTCATTTACCGTAGAGCACAAAAAGAAATGGATCTGCGTCTGTCGGGACTTTCCAGCATGTCGGACATCTACGTTACGATCTATATCATTGATCTGGTCGAGCAGACGATCACGCCGGTCGGCTTAACGGAGGAAGAAGACCGGTTTCGTCCGAAGGATAAGAGTGTCAATGAGCAGATGCTCTACTTTGCGGAGTTTGATGCGGACGAGGATTATCAGAGTCTGATGAAAGACTTCGTGAATCTCGAGACTCTGGCAGAGCGTATGGAGAATCGTAATACGCTGGCATTTGAATATCACGGCAAATACTTTGGCTGGTGCTGCATCCGATTCATGGCGATGGACCGTCAGGAGGGCATGCCGGTCACCAAAGTGCTCTTTACGGTACAGGATATCAACCAGGAGAAAAAAGAACTTGATGACATCTACGAACAGGTCGAGGAAGCCAAGTCCGAGAGTAGTGCCAAGAGTGCCTTCCTTGCGAACATGTCGCATGAGATCCGCACCCCGATCAATACGGTCATTGGCCTCGATACGATGATCCTGAGAGAAAGTAAAAATGAGGTCGTTCGTGGCTATGCCAAGCAGATCAAGACCGCCAGCAGCATGTTACTTTCCCTGATCAACAGTATTTTGGACTTTTCCAAACTGGAAGCCGGCAAGATGGAACTGATGCCGGGCGAATATTCCCTGACGAGCCTGGTGCGCGATCTGCAGATCATCATCAAGGCCCGCGCACAGGAGAAGAACCTCGACTTGAAGATCGATGTCACAGAGTCGATCCCGGACAAGCTCTACGGTGATGATGTCCGCTTAAAGCAGGTCATCCTAAACCTGCTGACCAACGCTGTGAAGTACACCGAGCAGGGTAGTGTGCGGCTTGGCATCTATGGCAAGCAGGTCGAGGGCGATCAGGTACATCTCCTGATCTCTGTCAAAGATACCGGAAGCGGGATCAAAGAAGAAAACAAAGAGGCGCTGTTCCAGCGCTTTGCGCGGATCGAAGAAGATAAGAATCGCAAGATCGAAGGCACCGGCATCGGCATGAGCCTGGTCAACGGTCTGCTGGAATTGATGGATTCGGAACTGAAGGTGGCGACCATTTACGGACGCGGCAGTGATTTCTATTTCGAGATCGATCAAAAGGTCATGGGGGAAAAGCCGGTCGGCAAGGTCGATTGGTCGACGATCACCTTAGATGATGAGGACGAAGAAGGATATGCGGCGTCCTTTACCGCACCGCAGGCGCACGTCCTGGTAGTCGATGACAACGACATGAACCTGATGGTATTTAAGAACCTGGTCAAGGAGACACAGATTCAGGTCGATACGGCAACGAGCGGTAAAAAGGCGCTTGAGATGACCAAAGAGAAGTCCTACCACCTGATCTTTATGGATCACATGATGCCGCAGATGAGCGGGATCGAGGCGATGCAGCTGATCAAAGAACAGCAGGATGGACAAAATCAAAAAACGCCGATCATCATCCTGACAGCCAATGCGTTGCAGGGCGCCAAAGACGAATACGAAAAGATGGGCTTTGCCGATTTTATGGCCAAGCCGATCAAACCGGAGATCCTCGAAGAAAAGATCCTGGCACACCTGCCAAAGAAACTGACCAAAGCAGCACCATCCCGTGCAAAGAAGGCAGTAACAGAGACACATCGTACTGTACTTCCGGAAATCTCCGGTGTGGATACGGCGTATGCGATCGAGCATATGGGCTCGGCAGATGCCGTTGCCAAGATCATGAATCAGTTTGCTTCGGTCGGAAAGGCAGATGAAGAGGAACTGCGCAGTTACTATGAAGCACTGAGCGCTGATCCGGAAGATAAAGAAGCATTGCAGAGTTATCGCATCAAAGTGCATGCGATGAAGACCTCTGCAAGCCTGTGCGGCGCACTGCAGGTCTATGGCGTAGCTGCATGGCTGGAAAAATTTGCGGCAGAGCAGAAAGTCGAGCAGATCCTTTCGATGACACCGGACTTCTTAGCGTTCTGGCATCAGCTCTATGAGGCACTGAAAGCCTATGCGGAGCAGATGAATCCACAGAAGAAAGAGAAGGGCTTACTGAATCAGGAGATGCTGAATCATCAGCTCAGACAATTGATCGTCAGTATGAATTCCTATGACATCAAGGGGGCGGATGTCATCGTCAAAGAGCTCGATCAGTACGAGCTTTCAGCGGAAGTTGAAGGAAAGATACAGGAGATCAAAACAGCAGTCGCACAAATGGATGCGGAGAAATGCGAACAACTTTGTAAGGAGATCATGAAATGATGGAAAACACACCTGAACTGCTTTTTTTAGAAGAAGGCTCGATGTCTTTTCTGGCCGGCTCTGTCCGGGAATTTCTGCAGGATGCGGAGATCGAACTTGGAGAGCTGGATATCCGGGATAGCGCTTATGAAGCACCGGAGCATCTGGCACCGCTCATCCTGGCAGGTGCGGAGCAACTCTTACACAACAGCAAATCGCGCGTCTTTTTATACGATGCCTGCATCGAGCAGGGCTCTCATCTGGTACTGATCGGTGCAAAGGATGATATCGATGATCTGATGAAGGTAACGGCAACGTCGCTGGTGGTCGAGACCTTTTATCGTCCGGTCAATGTCAAAGAGATCGCGGAACGTGTCAAAGAACTGGTGATGGAAGTACGCAGCAGAGGCTTTCGCAAAAAACTCCTGGTCGTGGATGATTCTCCGACCTTTCTTCGGACTGCGATGGAGTGGCTCGAAGAGGATTATAATGTCAGCGTTTGTCCATCGGCGTTTGCAGCGATCAAGATGATCGCGACAGCAAAGCCGGATCTGATCCTTTTGGACTATGAGATGCCGGTCTGCACCGGAGCACAGTTCCTCGAGATGCTCAACAGTGAGTATGAATCCGAGCGGATCCCGGTCATCTTCCTGACCAGTAAGAGCGATGCGGCGACGGTCAGTGAAGTCATGGTGCTGCATCCGCAGGGCTACCTGTTAAAGACCCAGCCCAAGGAGGCGATCCTCCAATACATCAAGGAGTTTTTTAACAAGGAGATGTTTAAGAAATGATGTCCTATGTTTACGGCACGCTGTTGCTGATCTCTGTGCTTGTGATCCTGTTTATGGCACAGAAAAACTATGAAAATATCGATATCCAGTACTGGACGATCGTCGTGATCGTCCCGCTGATCATCCTCGGCTACTGGCTAAAGACCAGAGTGACGCAGCCGGAGACGGCGCAGTTTTTGTGGAGTTATATTTACCTCGACTCGACGATCCTCCTGGCGGTGACTTTGTTTTGCATTCTCCGGTTCCTGGGGATTTCGGTCAAACCGTGGGTAAAGCTCCTGGTCTATGGCGGAGCGTTTGTCCATCTCTTTATCGTGTGGATCTGCGTGGATAACAGGCTCTATTACGATTCGATGACGCTGATCGAGACGCCGTACGGAATCGCGACCAAAATGGGAAGCGGCCCGTTAAAGATCATACATTGGGCATATTTGCTCGGGATCATCTTAAGCATCGTGGGACTGATCATTGTGGCACAGATCCGCAGAGGGACATACTCAAGACGGACGCTGGCACTGTATACGACGGTCGTGAGTATCGGCCTGATCATGTACATCATCGAGATGTTTCAGGACGTTGATTTTTCTTCCCTGCCGTTTTTGTATGTGATCGGTGATATCCTGATCGCGATCAATTATGATCACGCGCATACACATGATATTTCCTGCCTGATCTCGGAGCAGCAAAAGTACAGGGGTACCAAAGGCTATGTCGCATTTGATCTGGATGGCTGTTACTTAAGCTGTAACGAAGTGTCCTATGAGTATCTGCCGGAATTAAAGACGCAGGTGATCGACAGTCATTTAAAAGAAAACAGTTCGCTGCGGTCGATCTTTTATGAATTGATCGAGTCGTTCAAAGAAGGTAAAAAAGAACACCGCAACTTTAATGTCGGTGAGATGATCTGTCAGGTGGAGATCAATGAATTCTCCATCCGTAAAGACGGCAAGGTGCAGGGGTATCTCTTCGATATCCGTGATGTGACCGAAGAGCAGAAAGTACTGCAGATCATGCAGGACTATAACGATACCTTAAATAAAGAAGTTGAGGTTAAGACCGAGAATATCAAGAGCATCCAGCAAAGAGTCGTGCTCGGTCTTGCGAACATGATCGAAAACCGAGACAACAACACCGGCGGTCATGTCAAACGTACCAGTGATGTCATCAAGATCGTCGTGGTCGAAGCCAAGCACCAGGGCATCTTTGATCTTAGTCCTGAGATGGTCAGAGACATTGTCCGTGCCGCACCTATGCACGATCTTGGAAAGATCACCGTCGAAAATGCGATCTTAAATAAGCCGGGCAAACTGACACCGGAAGAATTCGAGATCATGAAACGTCATGCCGAAAAGAGCGGTGAGTTCGTAGATATCATTTTGCAGGATGTCGAAGAAGAACACTTCGTGAAGATCGCACATAACATTGCCAGATACCATCATGAACGGTGGGATGGCAGAGGCTATCCGGAAGGTCTGGTCGGCGAGATGATCCCGTTAGAGGCAAGGCTGATGGCCATCGCGGATGTCTATGACGCGCTGGTATCGAGCCGCAGCTACAAGCGACCGCTTGACTTTGAAGAGGCAGCACAGATCATGATCGATGGCATGGGAAGTCAGTTCGATCCCAATATGCTATCCGTCTTCTTAGGTTGCAGAGAAAAACTCGAAGCATATTACAAGCATGTCTTTGGAGAATAAACCGCATAAACGAACCGCCCCCGGGGTTAGATGTTTGGTCTGACCTTTGTCAGCAGACTTGTCGGCATATCTTAATGCAACCTATCCGGGGAGAAAAGATATATCTACAAGTGAGCGGATCAAGGACTTAAGTCAGTAAATCAAAAGAGCCCCGCACAACCGTGCGAAGCTCTTTGTTTTGGGGCTTGTTAATCCAGGTTCAGTTTCCTGTTGGAAACCAGAATCGAGATGCCATAGTATACTGCGATCCATACAATGGAGAGGAGCGCATTGTAGATAAACTGCTGATTAATGTAG
>JAILPR010000169.1 GCA_024699355.1 Lachnospiraceae bacterium | reverse complement strand
TTCCAGGGATCTGTAAGGCGTCCAGTTTCAAAAGTACAGCAGGCGGTATCGGACTCCTCGTATTCATCCGTCACACGCAATACTACCGTATACTGCGTGTAGGCGTTCAGTGCTTCGCCGTGATACTGCAGATCGATCTGCCCATCTCCGTGGTAGCTCCAGATACAGCGTGGCGCTGCGCCCTCGTAGATCTCCAGCGTTGCCTCGCGGATCCTGCTCCCGCACAGGCTGCTTTCCACCGCATAACCAAAACGCGGCTGCTGTGCATCGGTCACGACCACATGCCCGGTCCCGTTTTCATATATGATTTGATCTTCACAAGTAATCGTTGTAATTTTGAACATAAAAAATCCCTATAAACCTCTATAGTCGTACTATAGCAAAGATTTATAGGGATGTTTCCTGATCGTCGTAAACTGCACGATCCTTGTCGCAAGAGGGGATCAGGATCCGCTGTTCAAACCACCCTTCCTTGGCGTTGATGGTCACAGAACCGCCGTATTTACGCACGATTGCTTCAATACTTTTTAATCCGTAGCCGTGATTACGGCTGTCTTTTTTTGTGGATTTGATCTGTCCGTTCACGATCTTGGGCTGCTGTTCATAACAGTTTTCCAGGCGGATCCGCACAAAGCCCTTTTGATGGGCAACTGCCAGATGGATCAGACGTTTTTCTTTCTGCCCGATCTTTTCCACACTCTCGATCGCGTTGTCGATGATATTACCAAACAGCGCACTGATATCCATCGGTTCCATAAAGGAAAGCGCGCTGCCATCCGCCACCACCGTCATCTCGATCCAGTGATTCTGACAGTAAATGGATTTGGCCGTCAGAATGGTGTCCAGGATCTTATTTCCGGTCTTGTTCTGTGCCTCATAGATCCGGATCTCCTGCTCCATTTTATCCAGGTATTCTACAGCTTCGCCGCTCTCGACGCCTTCCCGGATGATCGCGATCTGATGCTTTAAATCATGATATTTGATGTTGACGATCTCCATGGACTGCTCGAGCAATTCATAGTTGGCCCGCTGCATTTCAAACGCATCCAAAAGCCTGTCGCGCTCCAGTCTCGTATAGACTTCGCCAAGTTGGATGGCCACCGCATACAGGATCGCCACGCCCCCCGCATCGACCAGTGTCCGGATGACAAAGATCTCCTGCGCATATAAACCGCCGAAAAGTTTTTCTCCGATCAGATAATAGATATTACTGAGACTGTAGATCCCCACGCAGATCAGTGCTGCCGCCAGCAGCTCTTTGCGCGTGATCGTCATATACTCCTCCGCATGCGGCATCCGCTGATTGAGCCGGTAAAAAAAGAACAGCACCACACCATGCACCAGGACCAGCATGATCACATTCGCCACAGGTCCGGTCGGATAGTGTGCCGTTTTCACCGAAAAATAATAGATCATCCAATGAAATGATGCCATAAACTCTCCGGTGATAAATGCACGGATCGCATAATAAAGTACTAACCGGATATCCAGATTGCTGTGCAACCTAAGATCCAGAAAGATCAGCGTAAAATAGAGGATCGACAGCGGGATGAACCACACGATCACATCTCTGGTCACATACATGATCCAGCTCAAGGACACAAAATACAGCACCTGATACGGAATACTGACATACCATTTGCTCTTTCGCGGATTGGTATAAATGATCAGACAGGCCGACAGCACATAAGCAAGCGCATAATACGCGCCCGGTGTATTGATCGAGTCCGTAAAACGCATTATTTGCTCACCTCATTCATATAGTCATTTAACGCATCCATAAATTCCCTGCGCCTTGCTCGCGAGATCTTTAGCTTCTCTCCCGCGATCAGCACATCGCTCTCTTCCACACCATCCACATAAGCCAGATTGATCAGATAGGCTTTGTTGGACCGGAAGAACGATTCATCCTTCAGCTTTTCTTCCACCTCTCGCATGATGCCGCGCACACTGATATCTCCGGTGGTCGTGTGATAGATCAAGTCATGATCGAGGACTTCGATATAATAGATCAGATCGATGTCCAGCTTCATGATGCTGTTTTTATAATTGAGCGATAAGAATTTTTTGGTGCGCTTCTTCATTCGGGAGAGCGCACGCTCAAGGCGCTGCGAAAACGCATAATAGTTGATGGGTTTTAAGACATAATCCAGTGCTTCCACTTCGTAGCCCTGCATCGCGAACTGGGGCATGTTGGTGATAAAGATGATCACCACTTCCTCATCCACCGCCCGGATCTTTTTGGCTGCGCTCATCCCGTCGAGAAATGTCATCTCGATATCCATCAGGATGATGTCAAAGTTGCCTTTATAATCCTCCGCAATATCCGCCCCGTCTTCGAAACGCTCTATCTGCAGTTGTAGTTTACTCTCATCTTCAAAGCGCTGAATGTACTTTTCCAGCGTTTTGGCATAGTTATGATCGTCCTCGACAATTGCAATCCTGATCATGTCCCTACCCCTTGGCTGTTATTTAAATAAGGTCCCCAAAATGTTTCGTCCAAGGCTTGCTCCGAGATTGCCGCCCAGGGTCTTACCAAAGCTGCCGAATTTCTTGCCGACCTGCTTGCCGACTTCACGTCCGACGGTGCCGGCCACCGTGGTGGTCACGGATTTTGCGGCACGTTTCTTTGCGCGTGCATCCGCCTCTTCCGCCTTTTTCTTTGCGGCTTCGTCTTTGGCTGCCTGCTTTGCGGCTTCTTTGTCCGCAGCTTCCTGCTCTTTTGCTTTTTCTGCTTCCAGGCCTTTTCTCTGCAAAAATTCATAGGCTGAATCCGGATCCACAGCCTTGGCATATCTGGTGTAGAGCATCGCATCCTTGATCACGCTGTCTCTGAGGGACTCATCGATGCTGCCCATCTTACTCTGCGGTGGCAGGACATTGACTTTCTGCACGATGCCCGGTGCGCCACTCTCTTCCAGGAAGGAGATCAGTGCCTCGCCGGTCCCGAGTGCCAGCAACGTCTCGTAGGTATCGAGCGCCGGATTTTCGCGGAAGCCTTCCGCTGCAGCCTTCACCGCCTTCTGCTCTGCCGGTGTATACGCATGCAGACCGTGCTGGATCTTATTGCCCAGCTGTGCCAGCACGCCATCCGGGATATCTCTCGGATTCTGTGTGACAAAGTAGATGCCCACGCCCTTGGAACGGATGAGCTTGACTACCTGTTCGATCTTATCGACAAGCTCCTTCGGCGCATCCTCAAAGAGGAGGTGTGCTTCGTCAAAGAAGAAGACCATCTTGGGCTTTTCACGATCGCCCACTTCCGGCAGATCTTCAAAAAGCTCGCTCATCAGCCACAACAGGAAGGTCGAATAGAGTCTGCCGTTGCTGATCAGGCTCTGACTGTCCAGGATATTGATCATGCCTTTGCCGCCTTCGCCGGTTGCAAAGAGATCCGTGACATTCAATGCAGGCTCACCGAAAAACTGATCGGCGCCTTCCATCTCCAGTGCCACAACGGCACGCACGATCGCCGAGATCGACACCGGACTGATCTTGCCATAGTCCACTTCGAATTCCGCGTGATTTTCGGAGACATAGTTCAGCATGCTCTTCAAATCCTTGGTATCGATCAACAGCAGCGACTGATCATCTGCGATCTTAAAGACAATCGACATCAAATCTGTCTGCAGGTCATTTAAGTTCAGGATACGGGATAACAGGAGCGGCCCCATTTCGGAGATCGTGGTACGCAACTGGATTCCTTTTTTTCCGTAGATATCCCAAAAGCAGGACGGATATGCCGTATAGGAAAAGCCTGCTTCCCGTAAGCCGAATTTTTCGATCCGCTTCTGCATATCTTCGGAATCTTCGCCCGGTCTGACCATCCCTGCCAGATCGCCTTTGACATCTGCCAAAAATACCGGCACACCCAGATCACTAAACGACTCCGCCAGCACCTTTAAGGTGATCGTCTTACCGGTACCGGTCGCACCTGCGATCAGTCCGTGACGGTTGGCCAGCTTTGGCAGTAATGAGATCTGCTCTCCGCTTTCGGTTGTTGCTACCCAGATTTTTTGCTCCTTTACCATAGTCTCTCCCTCCGTTACTCGATTGGCTCCTCCGGCGCGTTGAACTGCGCCAGCATGTCATCGATGATCTCATAGATTTCTTCTTTGCCCTGCTTGGTCTCTGACGAAAACGGGATCAGGATCTCATCCGGTCGCATGCCCAGAGACTTGCGCAGCATCGCCAGCTGCTTTGGCACCTGGCTGCGTTTTAATTTATCCGCCTTGGTCGCAATGATCAGCGGATGATACCCGCTTTCGATGATCCAGTCAAACATTTGCTTGTCATTGGCATTCGGCTCATGACGGATGTCCACCAGCAGAAATACCGCAAACAGCATCTTCGAGGTATGCAGATAATTCTCGATCATCTTGCCCCACTTCATTCGCGCATCCACGGAAGCATGCGTGTAACCGTATCCCGGCAGATCCACCAGATAAAACTCCTGATTCACATTATAATAATTGATCGTCTGCGTCTTGCCCGGCTGTGAGCTCGTCCTTGCAAGAGATTTGCGGTTCATGATCGTATTGATCATTGAGGACTTGCCGACATTACTCTTTCCGGCAAACGCCACCTCCATCATCGTATTCTCCGGCAGCGTACTCGTGATCCCGCAGACGGTCTCTAATTCCACATTTTTAATTACCATAGATACTCCTTTACCATCCCTTTTATTATACAAATCACACCGCGAGGATGCAATCACGCGATCCGCGCGCAGTGGCTGCGGTCCGCGCCGAGTGCGGGCGCTACGCCGTGCGCGAACCTGCGACACGTGACGGACGCGCGCCTGCGCCACGCCGTGCGCGAACCGGCGTCACGCAAAAAAGCTCCTCCGCGTTTCCGCGAAGGAGCCTTATCGTTTGTATTCTATTGCTTAGATCGCTTTCTTTTCGCCTCTGCGAATGACCAGCGGTTCTGCGTCACCTTTGACCGCAGCCTCTGTGATCACACATTCAGAGATCGTATCATCGGAAGGAATGCGATACATCACATCCATCATCGCATGCTCCATGATGGAGCGAAGTCCTCTGGCACCGGTCTTACGCTCAAATGCCATCTGTGCGATTGCTTCCACTGCCTCATCTTCAAAGGTCAGCTTGACTTCATCCAGATCAAAGAGCTTCTGATACTGCTTGATCAGCGCATTCTTCGGCTCACGAAGGATGCGAACCAGTGCTTCCTTATCCAGTCCCTCCAGAGAGACATTGATCGGCACACGTCCGACAAACTCCGGGATCAAACCGAACTTTACCAGATCCTGCGGAACCACTTCCTTGAGCAGTTCACTGATCTCATGCTCTTTGCTGCCGGATACGACCGCGTTGAAACCGATGGACTTGCGGTCCAGTCTGGTCTCTACGATCTTCTCCAATCCGTCAAAAGCACCACCGCAGATAAACAGAATATTGGTGGTATCGATCTGGATCAGTTCCTGATGCGGATGCTTTCTTCCACCCTGTGGCGGAACACTTGCAACCGTACCCTCAACGATCTTTAACAGTGCCTGCTGTACCCCTTCACCGGAGACATCTCTGGTGATAGAGACATTTTCGCCCTTCTTGGTGATCTTATCGATCTCATCAATGTAGATGATGCCGTACTGGGCTCTCTCCACATCGTAATCTGCAGCCTGGATCAGCTTCAGCAGGATGTTTTCCACATCTTCACCGACATAACCGGCCTCGGTCAGTGTCGTTGCATCTGCGATCGCAAACGGAACGTTGATGATCTTGGCCAGCGTCTGTGCCAGATAGGTCTTACCGGAACCGGTCGGTCCCACCATGATGATGTTACTCTTCTGAAGCTCTACCTCATCAGACTTGCGATTCTGTCCGGACATAACTCTCTTGTAGTGGTTATACACCGCAACGGAGAGCACCTTTTTCGCCTCTTCCTGTCCGATGACATAATCGTCGAGGAAGGTCTTGATCTCTACCGGCTTTAACAGATTGATGTTGATGGAACCGGTACTTCCGACACCGGCCTCATCCATTTCCTCATCAATGATGTCGGCGCATACATCGACACACTCATCGCAGATATAGATTCCGTTCGGACCTGCAATTAACTTACGAACCTGATCCTGCGTTTTACCGCAGAAGGAGCATCTGATTTTACTTCCTGTCATTTTGGTTGCCATGTTATTTACCGATGTTTTCAATCTCAGCGCGGCTGGATACGACATAATCGATCAGGCCGTATTCCTTGGCCTCTTCTGCTGTCATCCAGTTGTCACGCTCTGTTGCCTTGCAAATGGTTTCATAATCCTTACCGGTATTCTGTGCCAGGAGACGGTTTAACTTCTCCTTGGTTGCCAGCAGGTGCTTGGTTGTGATCTCCACATCCGTAGCCTGACCCTGGGCACCACCGAGTACCTGATGGATCATTACTTCCGCATTCGGAAGTGCGAAACGTTTTCCTTTTGCACCGCCGGAAAGCAGGAAGGATCCCATACTTGCAGCCATACCGATGCAAGTCGTGGAAACATCGCACTTGATATACTGCATGGTATCATACATTGCCATACCGGCAGTTACCGAACCGCCCGGGCTGTTGATGTAGAGATGAATATCCTTCTCTGTATCCATTGCTTCCAGATACAGGAGCTGTGCGGTTACGGAAGCTGCCATTGCATCGTCAACTTCACCAACCAGGAAAATGATTCTCTCAGACAGAAGCCGGGAATAAATATCATAGCTTCTCTCACCCTGACTTGTCTGTTCAATAACATAAGGTGTCAAATAGTTTTTCAACATTATTCAGCGTCTTTCTCAGCTTTCTTTGCTGTTGTCTTCTTTGTTGCCGTCTTCTTTGCTGCCGGCTTCTTCTCAGCTGTTTCTTCCTTGTCAGCGGCCTTCTTGGTTGTGGCCTTCTTAGCTGCCGGCTTCTTCTCGGCTGCGTCTTCCTTGTCAGCCTTCTTTGCGGTGCTCTTCTTCGCAGTTGCCTTCTTTACCTTTGCATTCTCGGTAATGAACTCAATTGCCTTCTGAACACGGATATCACCGCGAATGCTCTTCTGCTCGCTCTCGCCGATGATCTCTTTTACTTTTGCCAGATCCATCTTGTATGCATCTGCCATCTTCTGCAGTTCTGCCTCAACTTCTTCATCGGAAGCGGTCAGATTCTCTGCATCCGCAACAGCCTCCAGGCAAAGTCTGGACTTGATGGTCTGCTCAGCCTGCGGCTTGATCTGCTCCAGCATAGACTCTCTTGTCTGGCCGGTGAACTGCATATACTGCTCGAAGGTCAGACCCTGCATCTGCATTCTCTGTGCGAACTGATCCAGCTGCTGTCTCTGCTGTGTCATCAGCATCGGTTCCGGGATCTCGATCTCGGCTTCCTCAACAACTGCTGCCAGAGCTGCATCCTGCTTTGCTTCCTTTGCGCTGTTCTCTTTACGCTCGGTCAGCTTCTTCTTCAGGTCTTCTCTATACTCTTTCATGGTCTCAAACTCGGAAACCTCGGATGCAAACTCATCATCTGCAACCGGAAGATCCTTCTGCTTGATTTCCTTAACGGTGCATTTAAATACGGCTGCCTTACCTGCCAGATCCTTGGACTGATAGTCCTCCGGGAAGGTCACATTGACTTCCATCTCTTTGTTCAGTTCTGCACCAACCAGCTGCTCTTCGAAGCCCGGAATGAATGCACCGGAACCGATGGTCAGCGGATAGTTTTCGCCCTTGCCGCCTTCGAAAGCGACACCGTCTACGAAACCTTCAAAGTCCAGAGATACCATATCGCCGTCGATAACCGCACGATCTTCTACCGGGATCTCACGGGCGTTGTTCTCACGCTCTTTCTGAACTGCTTCTTCTACTTCTTCGTCGGTTACTTCCACCGGAACATCATCGATGGATACACCCTTATACTTGCCAAGCTTTACTTCCGGCTTTAATGCAACGGTAGCAGTGAAGATGAACGGCTTGCCCTCTTCTACCTGTACAACGTCGATCTCCGGAGAAGAAGTGATATCTTCTTCGCACTCATCGTATGCTTTCTCGTATGCGGATGCGATCACGCTGTTGGCTGCATCTTCATAGAAAACGCCCTTGCCGTACATGCTCTCGATCAGCTTTCTCGGTGCCTTACCCTTACGGAATCCCGGAACGGAGATCTGTCCCTTCTGCTTCTGATAAGCAGCTTCAACTGCCTTGGAGAACTCCTCCGCAGCAACCTCTATGGTAAGCTTCGCCATGCTCTTTTCTAATTTTTCAACCTTGAGACTCATTATAAAACTTCCTCCTTCAAACTGACTTTACGTCTTAAAAGTCACAATCATGGGGATTATATCACACTTTTATGCGGTTTACTAGAAAAATCTCGAAAAAAAGCGCCTACTCCTTTTCCTTCCGGCAAAGGTAACTGATCACGTCCCGCCTGGTGATGATGCCGATAAATGTTTTCTTGCTGTCGATCACGGGTACAAAGTTCTGCTGTACCACTTTATTGATCAGATCTTCCATATCCGCATCGGCGCTCACCGGCTGATTATCGCGGTGTCTCTTGATCTCGGTGATCTTCACTTCCTCCGCCGCCTTGATGCTGAAGTCATCTGTTTTCTTAATATGCCAGAGCAGATCTCCCTCCGTCACGGTCCCGAGATAGGTCCCGGTCTCTTTGGAGATCATCGGTACCGCGGTAAAACGGTGATGCTCCATTTTCTCCATCACCTGTCTCATCGTCTCATCATCATCGATATAAACGATATCCCCCTTCGGCTTTAGGAAAAACAAAATGTTCATGATCTACTTACCACCTTTGCGGCCATCTGCGCAGCCGCCTCCTTCCCCTGATAACGCTCGATGATGGCACAACCGAATGCGATCGCGGCGCCCATCCCGCGTCCCGTGGTGATGTTGCCATCGATCACGGCTGCCTCCATCGATACTTTTGCTCCCGCCAGCTGATCCTCCAGCCCCGGGAAACAGCAGGCTTCTTTGCCCTTCAGATACCCTCTGTGGCCAAAGATCGTCGGCGCCGCACAAATGGCACTGATCGGTCTGCCCTGCTCATAAAAA
>JAILPR010000148.1 GCA_024699355.1 Lachnospiraceae bacterium | reverse complement strand
GAGGTTCTGCTCGGAACCGAAGAGGAAGCGGGCATCGCTTCATCCGATTCTTCTGATCAGAATAGCGGCAACAATGGCAACGGCAACAGCAATGGGAACGGCTATCAGGAGACACCGTACGGTGACTTCTATGACTTCTTTGGTGGTTCAGGAAATTAAGCGTGGCTCAGGAAACTGAGTGCGGCTCAGAAAATGAAGACCATTATAAAACCCGTCCGGGATGATTCCCGGGCGGGTTTTTGACTTGTGCACCTATGCGCCTATGCACCTATGCGCGTTCAGTTATGCGCCGGCTGCGCCGCTGACGTATTATGTGTTTGCGCGCTTTTTGCACATCTTGCGGAATTCGTCGCGCTTCTGCGCTTCGGTCCAGTCTTCTTTTTCAAATCTTTGGTATTGCTCTTCCATGAGGGTCCAGTCCAGGACTTCCTCCGCCTCATCACACAGCGTTGCAAATTCGTCGTTCACGGCACTGTAGAGACTGCTCTGCCGGACGATGTCATAAGAGAAAAAGTCCTTCGCCATCAGGCGCTGGAACTCGCGATCGCGGTTGTGCATATACGGTCCGGTGATCAGATTTTGATCGACACGATAGGTGTCGGAAAAAATCGGCTTGTTGATGAAGTAGACCTGAAAGTCCGCAACGGAAAAACTATGCTCTATGCAGGCACGGTGAATGGCATGGAAGACTTTGAAGTAATTATCCATGACCTTGCCGCTGTCACCGTAGACCATGTCGTAGGCCGCATTCCAGGGCGGGCAGATCACTGCAGTGACCTTGGCGCCGCGTCCGATCGCCGCTTCGATATCCGGGATCAGGTCTCTGGTCAGGATCAGACGATAGCCGCTGATCCAAATGGTCTTATCGCAATCGGAGAGCATGGTCTGCAACGCTTTCTTTTTATCGCGATGGAGATTGGCGATGCCGTATTGGCGCATGTCCTCGAGATACTCATCGCTGCGGTGATTTTTGTAACTGATATAGAGATCTGCGATCGTCGTAAAGATCGTGACGAGGAGGGAAGTAAACAGCGCCAGCATCAGGTTGGAGAGTACCTCGTGGTAGCGGACCGACGGGATGCAGTAAACGATCAGAGAGAGGATAAAAATCGCCACCATCAGAAGCGTGACGTAAACCTGTGAATGTAAGTGGTAAGCCTTGATGCGAAACCAGATGCCATGATCTTTATGCATGAGTAATCTCCTTTTGATAGTAGACGGTATCGATCCCTTCGCCGCGGTCATTCGGCAGTGTCATGACAAGGGCAAAGCCGAGGCGGTGAAGGATCGTCAAATGTGCGATGTTTTGTGACCAGGTGCGCGTCACGACTGAGGGATCCTGCGTGATCTCAAAGAGCTTTTGATAGAGCAGGATGGTCAGGGCTCTGCCGCGATATGCCGGATCAACGATGATCGTGGAGACGTAGCTGCACAGGCATGCTGTTTCCTGCAGCTGCACGGTATGCGCCGGGATGAAGGATAAAAATCCGACCACCCGATCGTTGTCGATCGCCAGGAGAAACGACTGGTGCCGCATGGTCTCAAAGTAGGAAACGGGTGGCTGACCGGACGCTTTGCCGGGCAGGAGCGATGCCTGCGTGGTATCGTTTCTGGAGGAGAGCGGCGGGACAAATTCATGATCGGCCCCGTAGAGCAGTTGCCGAACGTCCTCCTCATAGCGAGGCGTTAGTGTTTTTTCATATACGAAATTCATAGGCAATCCTTTGCTGATCCACATGTGAAGGTAAGTGGATTTTGTACAGATGTTTATGAGAATTTTACATCTTTTATCCCGTATATTCAAACCGATCTGTGGTATCATGTGTTTATGGTCTGACGTGGGATGTTTAGATCGTTTCCGCGTCAGTTGCCACGAAGGGTATGGGGAAGCTCTTTGACAGGCAAATCTATCGAATCAAGGGGATCACACATCAATGAACACTATGAAATTCGGTTTCCGCTATTTTAAGAAGCACCTCTTTGGTGCGATCGTGGTGGAAATCCTGGGCTTTATTGCCATCGCAGCAGAGATGATGCTGCCGATGCTTTCTGCCCTGCTGATCGATTACTGTATCCTGGGAACCGCGGTGGAGGAGACTTCCGGCGGTATCTTTCATTTCCTTTTGACCGGGAAATACGGGGCGGTGCAGACCTTTGACCTGTTCTGGTCGATTGCTGCGCTGTTTATGGTATTTGTCTTTTTGCGCGTCGTCCTGGTCTATATCCGAAACCTCTATCAGGTGCATATCGGGCTGGTCATGGAGACCGACCTGCGTATCGCAACCTTTCATAAACTCAATGAGCTGGATTCGGCTTCGATTTCCAGGTATAACACAGGTGAGCTCTTACAGACCTTAAACGGGGATACCATCATGTTCAAGGAGATGTTTTCCCGTGTATTGCCGTTCTTTTTTGACAGTATCTTTATCCTGATCACATCCATCGGAATGCTGGCACTGCAGGACATCCGCTTTATCGTCATCCCGCTGATCCTGACTCCGTTTCTGGCATATTCGCTGCTGCGCTTCCGCAGCCTTGCCAAGAAAAACTTCCAGAAGATCCGTAGCATGAGTAGTGCGATGAACATGGCAGTAACGGAAAACATCGAAGCGGTGCGTATCGTTCGCAGTTTTACGAACGAAGATCTGGAAAAAGAAAAGTTCGGTGCGCTGAATGAGGAATTCAAGCAGGCGCATTTAAATCAGATCTATCTGCAGTCAAAGTTTGACCTGCTCTTTAACGGGATCAAACAACTGGCCTATGTCAGCACCATCGCGATCGCAGCCTATATGGCGATCAACGGCCAGATGCAGGTTGGCTTTATCGCAGCGAGTGCCTCCTATGTCATGAAGGTCATGGGCGGCGTGACCAACCTGAACAACCAGCTTTTTCAGATGACGCAGCAGGTGGTCGGCGGCGAGAGGATCCGTCAGTTCATGGAGTGCGAGAGCCATATCGAAGACAAGAAGGACAGCAAGCTCTATACGACAACACCATCCTTTGAATTCAAGCATGCTTCTCTGCGCATCGATGATACGCAGATCTTAGAGGATGTGAACATCAGCATCCCGTATGGCAAAAAGCTCGGTATCGTCGGCCCGACGGGCGGCGGCAAGAGTGTGCTGATCAAGACCCTGATCCGTATGATGGACCTGACGGATGGCGAGATCCTGGTCAACGGACGCAGTATCAAAGATTATAGTTTGTATCATTTACGAAAAATGTTCTCGCTTGTATTCCAGGATGTCTTTCTTTTTTCGAATACGATCGATTCCAATATCGCTTACGGTCAGCCCGGCGCTGAAGAGATGGATGTCATCCTGGCAGCCAAAAAAGCGCAGGCGGATCGTTTCATCCGCTCCCTTTCCGAAGGCTATCAGACGGTGGTCGGCGAGCGGGGCCTTGGCATCTCCGGCGGTCAGAAGCAGAGAGTCAGCATCGCCAGAGCGTTCTTAAAGAATGCACCGGTGCTGGTCCTGGATGATTCGACCAGTGCCCTCGATGTCAATACGGAGCGTACGCTTCTGCAGGTTGTTCGCGAGAACTATTCCGAGAAGACCGTGATCATCACGGCACACAGACTTTCCTCTGTCGTAGCGTGCGATGAGATCCTCTATATCCAGGACGGAAAAATCGCGGAGCGCGGAACGTTTGACGAACTGATGCAAAAAGACGGTCTCTTCGCCTCTGTCTATCACCAGCAACAGACGCAGGAGGCCTCGGTGAATTTCGATGCGCTTGCAGAGCATGAGCAGATCGCTCGCGCCGAAGAAAACGCACAGAATGCGGCACCTGTCGAACGCGGCGATGTGCAGAATGCGGCGCCTGCCGAAGGCGGCGATCCGCAGGAAGGAAGGAGGTGAGTCCATGGCCGGTCGTAATACGTATTTTCAGGATGAAGTCATTGAAAAAAAGATCGATCTGCAGCAGCTTGGACGCACCATCCGTTATATTCTGCCGCATAAAAAACAGGTCATTTTAGCAGCGGTACTCATGTTTTCCGTATCGGTGGTCGCGCTGATCCCGCCGATCCTTTTAAAGACGATCATCAACCATACGGTTGTAGTCAAAGATCCGCAGGAACTGATCGGGATCATCGTAGCGATGGCATGCTTTGCCCTGCTCGAGATCGGGATCACGTTTGGTCAGGCGCGTGTCATGGGACGGCTCGGGCATACCATCATTGCCGAGATCAGAGAAGAGATCTTTGATCAGCTGCAAAAGCTGCCGTTTGAATATTTTGACAATCGTCCCAACGGCAAGATCGTTGTCCGCGTAACGGAATATATCAACGGACTTGCGAACTTTTTTACCAACTATTTCATGACGTTTTTTGCGATGCTGGTCAAGCTCATCATCGTAACGATCTTTATGATCTATTACAGTCCGATCTTGACTCTGGCAGTCTATGCGTCGGTCGGACCGATGATGGCGCTGATCTTCTTTATCCGTTATAAGGTCAGACAACTCTTTTCCGTGCATCGTGCCAAAGTCTCCAACCGTACGGCATTCCTCATCGAGTCCATCATGGGCGAGCGGATCGTCAAGTACTATGATCGTATGGAGACCAACGAGGACATCAATCTGGATGTCCACATGCAGAGCGTGCACCAGTGGTGGCGGATCGTCGTACGTATGGAGTTAAATTCTCCGGTGGTCATCGCTTTTTGGAACATCGGAACGCTCCTGATCTACGGTATCGCCTTTGCCATGATCTTAAGCGGCACCGGCAATATGACCGCAGGCGTCGTGATCCTGTTTACACAGTATATGATGCAGTTTACACAGCCGTTGCAGACGCTGGCGCAGATCATCCAGAATCTGGCGGAAGT
>JAILPR010000124.1 GCA_024699355.1 Lachnospiraceae bacterium | reverse complement strand
GCTTTGCTTCGCGCAACAGTTCCGGTGTCAGTGCTTCACTTTCCAGCTGCTGCTCCATCTCGGTCAGGTGTGCGATCTTATCGATGAACCAGTGATCCACCATGGTGATCTCATGGATCTGATCGTAGCTGATGCCTTTTCTGACCGCCTCGGCGATGATGAAGATTCGCTGATCATCCACGATCTTCATACGCTCTAACAGCTCTTCCGCACTCATCGTAGTAAAGTCATAGCTGCGCAGGCAGTCCACATGCTGCTCGAGAGAACGCAGTGCTTTCATCAGCGCACCTTCAAAATTGTCACAGATACTCATGACCTCACCGGTCGCCTTCATCTGAGTCGTTAAGGTACGCTTTGCGGTGATAAATTTATCAAACGGCAGACGCGGGATCTTGACAACGCAGTAATCAAGCGTCGGCTCGAAGCTCGCATAAGTCTTGCCGGTAATGGCGTTTTTGATCTCATCCAGGGTATAGCCGAGTGCGATCTTGGCCGCAACTTTGGCGATCGGATAACCGGTCGCTTTGGATGCCAGGGCAGAGGATCTGCTGACACGCGGATTGACCTCGATGACACAATATTCAAAACTGGTCGGATGCAGGGCAAACTGTACATTACAGCCGCCGGTGATCTGCAGCTCGTCGATGATGTTGAGTGCGGCGCTACGCAGCATCTGATACTCTTTGTCGGACAGCGTCTGAGACGGCGCTACGACGATGGAGTCACCGGTATGGACACCGACCGGATCGATGTTTTCCATATTACATACGGTGATGCAGTTGCCTGCGCTATCACGCATGACTTCGTACTCGATCTCTTTCCAGCCGGCGATGCAACGCTCTACCAGAACCTGATGTACACGGGAGAGACGAAGGCCGTTTTCCAAAATCTCCTCCAGCTCGATCTGGTTGTGTGCGATACCGCCACCGGAACCGCCCAGGGTGTAAGCCGGACGAAGAACCACAGGATAGCCGATGGATTTGGCAAAGTCGACACCGTCCTGCACATTTTCTACGACGAGAGACGCGGCACAGGGCTCACCGATCTTTTCCATGGTCTCTTTAAATTCCAGACGGTCTTCCGCTTTTTTGATCGTCTGTGACGTCGTCCCGAGGAGACGGACGCCGTGCGCAGCAAGGAACCCGGACTCTGCCAGTTCCATACCGAGGTTTAAGCCTGCCTGACCACCCAGGGTCGGCAGTACGGAATCGGGTTTTTCTTTTTCAATGATCTGCTCGAGTACCTTGACGGTCAGCGGCTCGATGTAGACCTTATCGGCAATATCCTTATCTGTCATGATGGTCGCAGGGTTGGAATTGACCAGAACGACCTCCAGTCCTTCTTCCTTCAGAGAACGACATGCCTGTGTGCCTGCATAGTCAAATTCCGCAGCCTGACCGATGACGATCGGACCGGAACCGATGACTAGGACTTTTTTTACTCTCGGATCCTTTGGCATTATCTTTCTCCTCCTTTCTCCATCATGGTAATAAAGCGGTCAAACAAATATCCGGAATCCTGAGGGCCGGGACATGCTTCCGGATGGAACTGTACCGTGAAGATGTTTTTGCCCACATAGGATAAGCCTTCGTTGGTGCCGTCATTGACGTTGACAAACGCCGGCACGGCAACCTTCGGATCCAGCTTATCGGTATCTACGACATAGCCGTGATTCTGGGAGGTGATATACACACGACCGGTCTGCAAATCTTTAACCGGGTGATTTCCACCTCTGTGACCGTATTTTAATTTGTAGGTATCCGCACCTGTTGCCAGTGCCATGAGCTGATGGCCCAGGCAGATCGCAAAGATCGGAAGGTCGGTATCATAGAGCTTTTTGATCTCGGCGATGATGGAGGTGCACTCCTTCGGATCGCCGGGGCCGTTGGATAACATGATGCCATCCGGCTTAAAGTCGATGATCTCCTGCGCAGAGGTCAGGGCCGGGAAAATCGTGACATCGCATCCTCTCTCTGCCAGAGAAGCCGCAATGTTTGCTTTCGCCCCGAAGTCGAGGAGCGCAACTTTTTTGCCGACGCCGTTTAAGGTACGCACCATGCTCGGCTTACGCTCAGCCCTTAATGCATCCCCGTTTCTGGCGGCCTGATAATCCTCTGCGTTAAAACGCGCAGATCCGGAGATCGGAGCGTTTTCGGAGAGGTCTTTGACACCTTTGATCTCTGTCTTTTGTTCGCAAGTAACTTTTTCTACGACTTTGCCGCAGGTATAGGCTTTTAATTTTGGAAGGATCTCATCGAAATTGTAGTGCTCGTTCGTGGTGATCATACCGTTCATCGTACCCTTTTCACGCAGGATCTTGGTCAAATGTCTGGTATCGATCCCTTCGATTCCCGGAATGTTCTGCTCTTCTAAGTACTCCTGCAGTGTGATATTGCTCCGGAAATTGCTGGCGATACGGGATAATTCCCGCACGATCAGGCCATCCGGCCATGCTTTGCGTGACTCCAGGTCCGCGCGGCATACGCCGTAATTACCGATCAGTGGATAGGTCATACATACTGCCTGCCCTGCATAAGAAGGGTCGGTCAGCACCTCCGGATATCCCGCCATGGAGGTATTAAATACAATTTCGCTGATCACGTCGCGGGTGGCGCCGATATGTTTCCCGGCAAAGACCGTTCCGTCTTCCAAAATTAAAAATGCCTTCATTCAACTTGCCTCTTTTCCCAAAAATTAACTAAAGTACTTCACACCGGATTCGAAGATCTTCAGATCCTGCTCACCGTAGATGTTGATCGCAACGCTCTTGCCGCGTCTCTCGGAATGTGCCATCTTACCGAGCACACGTCCGTCCGGAGAAGTGATACCTTCGATCGCCATGTAGGAACCGTTGATATTGTACTCCTCGTTCATCGTCACATTGCCTTCCTGATCGGAATACTGCGTTGCCACCTGACCGTTTGCAAAGAGCTGATCGATGCACTCCTTCGGTGCAACGAAACGACCTTCACCGTGTGATGCCGGGTTGACATAAACTTTACCAAGTTCAGCGCCCGCAAGCCACGGGGACTTGTTGGAAACGACCTTGATGTACGCTTCCTTGGAGATATGACGGTTGACCGTGTTAAAGGTCAGCGTCGCGCTGTTCTCATTCTGGCCGACGATCCTGCCTTCCGGTACAAGGCCTAATTTGATCAGTGCCTGGAAGCCGTTACAGATACCGAGCACCAGACCGTCACGCTCATTTAAGAGCTTCGTAACCGCTTCTTTGAGCTTTGCGTTTCTGAATGCCGTTGCAAAGAACTTCGCACTACCGTCCGGTTCATCACCTGCGGAGAAGCCGCCCGGGAACATAATGATCTGTGCCTGCCCGATAGCTTTGACAAATTCATCCACGCTGGAACGGATGTCTTCTGCGCTCTGGTTCTTAAATACATGAATGTCACCGATCGCTCCCGCACGCTCGAATGCCGCTGCGGAATCGTACTCGCAGTTGGTACCCGGGAAGACCGGAATAAATACACGCGGCTGTGCGATCTTATGTGTGCAGACCGCAATGCTGCCTGCATCATAGAGCTTGCTCTCTACCGGCGCGGTATCCTTCTTTGCGGTGTACGGGAAGACTTTGTTTAAGGTCTTCTTCCAACTATCTACCGCATCTGCCATGGAAACCTTCTCGCCGGCGATCTCAAATGCCGCCTCTTCCGTTACTTCGCCGACGATCTCGCAGTGAATGCCATAGGCAACTTCTTCGTCGGAGAGGATCTGCAGTTTGGATGCATCCACTTCCGCAAGGATATTACCAAGGCCGCCCTCAAAGAGCTGCTTTGCATCTTCTGCCGTAAACTTCACGCCCAGGCCGTTACCGAACGCCATCTTGGCAGCTGCAGATGCGATACCTTTGGTGTCTGTCGCATAGGCGGAGACGATCACGCCCTTCTTCTGGAGATCGAGGATCGCATCATATAATTTTTCCACCTTCTCATAGATCGGAAGGTCATATTCGTTTGTATCAATGGTGAAGTACGCAAGCCTGTTGCCTGCTTTCTTCAGCTCCGGTGTCAGCACATCGCTCTCTTTGGCGATATCCACCGCAAAGGATACCAGTGTCGGCGGAACATCGATCTCGTTGAAGGATCCGGACATGGAATCCTTACCGCCGATACTCGGCAGACCGAAACCGATCTGTGCATCATACGCGCCCAGAAGTGCCGCAAACGGCTGACTCCAGCGTCTCGGCTCTTCGCTCAT
The DNA here is from genome assembly GCA_024699355.1 of Lachnospiraceae bacterium. GTDB lineage: Bacteria > Bacillota > Clostridia > Lachnospirales > Lachnospiraceae > SIG336. The sequence continues at coordinate 5,897 of JAILPR010000124.1, read as the reverse complement.
ACGACGGAAGTACTCCTGGAAGGTGAAGCGGATCTTCTTGTAATCACCGCCTGCCGCAACGATCTTTGCCATTGACTCCAGTACCGCATAGATCGCACCATGGTACGGGCTCCAGCTGGAGATGAACGGATCAAAGCCGTAACTCATCATGGTCACGGTATCGCTGCTGCCCCTCAGTACCGGAAGCTTGGCTACCATGGTCTGGATCTCGGTCAGCTGATGCTTGCCGCCATACGGCATCAGGACGGTTCCTGCGCCGATGGAGGAGTCGAACATCTCGACGAGTCCCTTCTGGGAGCAAACATTGAGGTCTGCCAGTTCATCCAGCAGCGCCGCTTTCACGTCGCCACGATCCAGATCCTGCGCAACCTTGTCGATTGCGATCTTCTTTAACGCATTGTCTTCTTTCTTCGGCAGTTCCACACTGACCTTGGTTTCCTGATGCGCACCGTTGGTATCCAGGAACGCTCTGGAGATATTGACGATCTCCTTACCTCTCCAGGAAAGCACCAGTCTCGGCTCTTTGGTCACAACCGCAACCGGAACCGCCTCCAGGTTTTCTTTGGCTGCATAGCCCAGGAACTTCTCTACATTCTCCGGCGCAACAACCACCGCCATACGCTCCTGAGATTCGGAGATGGCCAGTTCTGTGCCGTCCAGACCCGCATACTTCTTCGGAACTTTATCAAGGTCTACCTTCAGACCTGCTGCCAGCTCACCGATCGCTACGGAGACACCGCCGGCACCAAAGTCGTTACATTTCTTGATCAGCAGAGAAACCTCTTCCTCGCGGAACAGTCTCTGGAGCTTACGCTCTGTCGGCGCATTACCTTTCTGTACCTCGGCACCGCACACTTCGATGGACTTGGAAGTATGTGCCTTGGAAGATCCTGTCGCACCGCCGCAGCCGTCACGTCCCGTACGACCGCCCAGCAGAATGATGATATCGCCCGGATCGGAGTTCTCACGAATGACATTTCTTCTCGGCGCAGCACCCATGACCGCACCGATCTCCATACGCTTTGCCACGTAGTTCGGGTGATATACTTCTTTGACATAGCCTGTTGCCAGACCGATCTGATTACCGTAGGAGGAATAGCCCTTTGCCGCACCACGCACGAGACGTGTCTGGGAAAGCTTGCCCGGCAGTGTCGCAGAAGACGGCGCTGTCGGATCGGCTGCACCTGTTACACGCATTGCCTGATATACATAGCCACGTCCGGAAAGCGGATCACGGATCGCACCGCCCAGACAGGTTGCCGCACCACCGAACGGTTCGATCTCGGTCGGATGGTTGTGCGTCTCATTTTTGAAAAATACCAGCCACTCTTCGGTCTGCGGACCTTTGCCGTAGTCGACCTCTACCGGTACGACAACGGAGCAGGCATTGATCTCATCGGACTGCTCCATATCATCGAGCTTGCCCTCTGCACGAAGCTTCTTCATGCCCATCAGTGCCAGATCCATCAGACAGACGAACTTATCGTTTCTGTCTTTGTAGATGACCGCTCTGTCTGCCAGATACTTCTCATAGGTCTCTTTGAGCGGCTTCTGATAATAACCGTCTTCAAAAGCGACATCCGTCAGTTCCGTCGAGAACGTGGTGTGACGGCAATGATCCGACCAGTAGGTATCCAGCACACGGATCTCGGTCATGGACGGATCACGATGCTCTTCGTTCTTAAAATACTTCTGAATATGTAAAAAGTCTTTGAAGGTCATGGCAAGACCTAACGAATCATACAGGCTCTTGAATTCCGCTTCCGGCATATCGCGGAATCCGTCAAAGATCTGTACATCTGCCGGCTCCTGATACTCGGTTACCAGCGTCTGTGGCTTCGTGAGTGTCGTCTCACGGGAATCCACAGGGTTGATGCAGTAATTTTTGATCTTCTCAAACTCCTCATCCGAGATCGCACCTGTCAGGATATAGGTTACCGCAGTCTTGATGACCGGCTCCTCATCCTCTTTCAGGAACTTGACGCACTGCTCTGCGGAATCAGCTCTCTGATCGAACTGTCCCGGTAAGAACTCAACGCTGAATACCCGTGCACCTGCCGGGATCTCAATCGTCTCCTCGTACAGATCATCTACCGGCGGCTCGGAAAACACCGTTTTCTTCGCTGCTTCAAAGGTCGCATCACTCAGATTCTCCACATCATATCTGATCAGTTCGCGAACGCCCGTCACAGAGTCGATCTGCAGGTAGCTCTTGATCTCCTCTTCCAGTTCCCGTGCTTTGACGGCGTAAGGTTCCTTCTTCTCCACATAGATGCGTTTTACGTTTGCCATAATTTTCCTCCATTTAAATGATTGGTTGCAAAGAATAAGCTGCGGATTGAATTATCAGGCATTCAACACGCAGCATATCTGTTATTCCTCGATGATCAGTCCCTGCATCAAGATCATTAACTCCTTATCAATGGTCTCTTCAGAAACACGTCCCGTCAGTGCAATCGTGCGAAGCCCCTCTAAGACGTACATGATATTTTCCGCAGCCGCCTGCGAATCCACGGGTGCAAACACTTCGCCCGCGACCCCAAGATCGATCAGCTGTGCCAGATGCATCACATCGGCGTCAAACTGCTGCTGCAACAAAGATCCCTTATGGGATGAAAAGTACTCTAATTTCGCAACGGCAAGTGTCTTGCGGATCCGAAGGATCTCCTTCTTCTGCGCTTTCATAAATGCCGCCAATACATCAAATGCCGCGGACGCATCGTCAGCGGAAGAAAGAATATCTTCTGCCGCCTCAGCTTCCTGCCGCAACACTTCCAAAAAAATCTCCTCTGTATCCGAAAAATATAAATAAAGACCTCCGCGACTGATGTCGCAGGCCTCTACGATATCTTTCATGGAAACTGCCTTGAATCCTTTACGGATAAAGATCTTCTTTGCGGTATCCACGATCAATTTCTTTTTCAGTACAGATTTCTCACTCATGTTAAAACGTTCCCACCATATTCATACAGCTCCCTGAGCTTGTTCAGGATCGCCGCATATACACCGTTTGCCACACCTGTCGGCCAGATGGTGCCTTTCGTTCTGCCCTTGATGATATAGTTGGACAGAATCCCGCGCAGATTGTCAATGTCCTGCGGACGCGCCTGTTTGATCACGCGCAGTTCATCCTGTGCATTCTGAATGCGAAATTTGGAATAGACATACGGATAGTTCTTGTAGACCAGCTTTGTCTTCGAAGCTGCTTTTACGAAGTTTAAGAGGTTGCTGTCATAGACCGGAAATGTAAAGGTCTGTGCCTGTGTCGGATCAGCATACTCACGCATCATCTGCTCCTTGGAATGCTGCTCAAGCCATGGTAAATACGGCATCAGCTTTACGATGTCTTCTCTGTACTCAGCAAGTGGATCCAATCTGTCGTCCGGATGTCCCGTCATCGCCATACCTCCTTAGCAAAGCCCCGAGCCTGCCATGCACCCCTTTGTGCCCGCAAAGGCTCATAGTCTTACTAATAATAGCAAATCAGGCCGCAAAAGTACAGAAATTGTTATATAAAAAATTCCGCACTTTTCGCAGATTTTTTATCAATTTCTACGAGGGATCCGCCACAGATTTGCCACTTTTCTTCTTTCATATAGTGACAGCGGAAACTCTATGATATAATTAGTGTGAGTTTTTATGATTCTGAGGAACATGGAGAAAACGATGGCAGCACAACTTTTTCCGGCAGGGAAACAAATCATCAAAGCAGGCGATCGGGTCGAAACGATCTGGTACATCCAGAGCGGTACGGTACTCGTCAGCGCCGAAGGGATCAGTTTTCGGATTTCCAAGGGGAATATGATCGGTATCCTCGACCTGAGCAGGGACGAGCATACCTGTAATTATACCGTCGAAGAGGATGCACAGCTGGTGCCCTTTTTGACCATTCAGACGTTAACGCCGACCTTTTTTGCGGCGCATCCGGACCATACGATCCATCTGGTCAATGCGATCAATGTCCAGGCGCGGGAGGTCCTGAATCAGTTTGACCGCCTCCGCAAGCAGGCGCAGATCCTCTATCAGTATCTGCCGAAATTCTATGAAACATATTGCACGATCTGTGAGAGTCATCACGTGATCATCAAAGAGCTGCCGGGACTCGATGCCCTTGCACCCTTAAAGCTCTCCGAAGAGATCAATCCGCTGATCACACAGTTCTATGTCGGATTCCAGGCACTCATGAAAGACGCTACGCTTCGGGAGTATTTCCGCAAGGCCAACATTTTGCCCGGCTACCTTTATCAGACTGCCGCACTGCAGGATACGATCCTTGGGATGCTGCCGGAGATCCTGGACTATCTGCGCGCAAGTGCCGCGCTGCTTTGCAATGATTCCAAGATCGATCTCTATGAGCTGCTCACGTCCTTAAGTACGAGGATCGGTCCGGAGCTGACCGCATCTTCGGGACTGCATAACACCCTGGAGAATGCATTCAAATTAATGCAGCAGCAAAGCGGTCTCGGACTGCAGCCGGATCTGATCGCCGCCAGAGTAGAGGAATATCAGAATTCGCTCGCCCATCTGGCACAGCTTTCCGGCACTGCACCTGCCGATGATGATGCGCCGGCCGCAGCAGTCGAAACGCCAAAAGCAAGCTCTGCCGAGATGGCCAAAGAGCTCGCCAATGCGACCGATATCATTCTGGAGTTTGCCGGCATGGATGCCAAATTCTCCGCATCCTTTAAGGCACATGTCAAAGCATACAAAGATCTGGAAGAGCGGGATTCCACGGAGCAGGATGTCACCAAACTGCGTCGTGCGCTTACCGCGGAATATAACCAGTTATATAAAGAAGCGTTTCTCAAATGTCTGCCGGATAAACCGGGCGGGACACCGCTTCCGGTACCGACGATCCTGCAAATGTTCTTTAACTATGGTTTCGTCGATGCGGAGCTTGCAGGCGCTGCCGCTTCCTCCTCGCTCTACGAGATGGTCGGCACCTATCAGGACAGCCCGCAGAATCGCATCCACACCATGTATCACTGGCTGATGATGATCTATCAGGGCAAGCGCGAGCCGAGCATCAACGAGTTCGGTGATGACTTTGAAAAGAGCATCGCAAATCAGCTGGCATCCAAGGAGATTGATAAAGCCAGGTCCAAGATCATGATGGCTGATCAGCATTTGAAGGTTGTCTATGAACTGGAGAATCTCTTCCCAAGTTCCACCAAGATCACCAACGGGCATCTGCTGACCTTCTGTCCGCTGCTCTCCGAGCATCAGATGATCCAGACACCGGCAGAGATGATCCTGCATGCCGATACGATACTGAACACCATCAGCAAGTTAAAGTCCGTGGATTATCAGATCTTCTACCACGATGTGATGAAGGTTCTCTCCAAAACCGACAACGTCCACGATTACCTGCACGTCGAGATCCAGCCGGATATCATCCTGACTCCGGTCATCGGATCGAGAGGCGCGATGTGGCAGGAATGCTCCGGTCGAAACGTTCATACGCCGGCCAGATTCCTGTTGCCGCTGTTCATGCCGGAAGATCTGACCAAGGTCCTCTATCAGGTATGCGCAGAATTCCGTTGGGAGATCTGCAAACGGATCCAGGGTTCCCACTGGAACGATGTTACAGATCCGTCCCTGACGAGCCTGTACTGCGATTACATGCAGTTCTATCGCAAAAACAACGATCTCTCGCCTGAGATGAAAGAGAAGATCAAATTACAGCTGACCAAAAGCAAGAACAACTATCGTACCGCCTTTGTCAGCGACTATGTCATCTACGTCATGTACGAAGGTGCCGGATCTCCGAGACTGAACAAGGTCGCCAGAGAGATCCTCTTTATGCAGTGCCCGTTCAAGAAAGAGATCTGTGACGGTCTTGAATCCAATCCGCTCTACAGCGATCTGCTGCACCGCAGAAAAGTAAAGACCGGACA
>JAILPR010000080.1 GCA_024699355.1 Lachnospiraceae bacterium | reverse complement strand
CTCCTGCTGCATGTCAAAGTAGAGCAGAAGATCGAGCGTGAGCAGGTAGCGAAAGTAACCGGCACCAACAAGGATGATACGGTTGCGAAGGCTCCGGTAAAACGTGCGGATGCCAAGATCTATCCGAACGATCCCTGTCCGTGCGGCAGCGGTAAGAAGTACAAAAACTGCTGCGGCAGAGGCGCGATCTAAGCACTGAGCGGCATTGGACGGCGGCAGGAAGAGAAGGCGTAAGGCGCACAGGCGGCGGAATATGCCGCATCAGAAAGTATTTTATAGAAAGAAGGTGACGTTATTGGTTGAATTAGACAACATGAAACAAGAGCTGTTAGCCTATGAATCTCCTTTAGCGGAAGTGAGGGATTCACTTTGACTTAGCATCTAAGTCAAAGCGTATTGAAGAGCTGGATATGGAAATGCAGGCTCCGGGATTCTGGGACAATCCTGATGTTTCCAACCAGAAAGTCAAAGAAGCAAAGAATTTAAAAGATCTTGTAGCAACCATGGACGGGTTATCTCAGCAGTATGCGGATATTCTGGAACTGATCGAAATGGGCTATGAGGACAACGATCCGGAGATGGTACCGGAGATCCGCGGCGAACTGGATGAGTTTATCGCCAAGTTTGAAGAGATCCGCATCTCTACCTTATTATCCGGAGAATATGATAATTGCAATGCCATCTTAAAACTCAATGCCGGTGCCGGCGGTACCGAGAGCTGTGACTGGTGCGGGATGCTGTATCGTATGTATACCCGCTGGGCAGAGCGCAAGGGGTTCCAGGTGGAAGAGCTCGACTTCCTCGACGGCGATGAAGCCGGCGTAAAGTCCGTGACATTCCAGGTCAACGGCATCAACGCCTACGGCTATTTAAAGAGCGAAAAAGGTGTCCACAGGCTGGTGCGCATCTCTCCGTTCAATGCACAGGGAAAGCGACAGACTTCCTTTGTATCGCTGGATGTCATGCCGGATATTGAAGAAGATGTGGACATTGAGATCGATGAGAAGGATATTCGTATTGATACCTATCGAAGCAGCGGTGCCGGTGGTCAGCATATCAACAAGACCTCTTCGGCGATCCGGATCACGCATTTCCCGACGGGCATCGTTGTAACCTGTCAGAATGAGCGAAGCCAGCATCAAAACAAAGACAAAGCGATGCAGATGTTAAAGGCAAAGCTCTTTATGCTGCAGAAAGAAGCCAATGCAGAGAAACTCTCCGATATCCGTGGCGATGTCAAAGAGATCGGCTGGGGTAACCAGATCCGCTCCTATGTCATGCAGCCGTATAAGATGGTCAAAGATCTTCGTACGGAAGCGGAGACCGGCAATGTCGATGCAGTCATGGACGGCGATCTGGACATGTTTATCAATTCTTATCTGAAATGGATCAATCGTACGGAATCTACGGAAGAATAAGCGTGATCACGCAGAATAAACAAAGAAACATCAGGATGCATGCACAGCATGCACCGGTAATGAAAAATGGCACCCGGATGGGTGCCATTTTTGATGCTGCGAATGTTATACAGCTTTGTTGCGATTGCGCATGGTATCTAAATAGAAATTGGTCTGCGTACTGTAGATATAAGGGGTGATCCACAAAAAAGCCAGACCGAGACTTAAGATCCCGAGCAGACAGATCGGCAGGAAGGAGACGTAGAGGCCAAAGAGTCTTCCTTTGTTTCCGTCCATGATCTGTGCACTGGAGGTCATCACCTGCTTCCAGGTATAGTCCGGAAAATCGAGGTGAATGTAGTAGACCAGCGAATAGGTCAGCAGGAAGATGATCAGCGAGATGCCGAACACGATACTGCTTAAGTACGACAGGATCCTAAAAGCAGGAACCTGTGTGGTGTCGTACAGATACATAAACAGATCTCCCGGCAGTAATAACAGCTCCTGCGCCAGAGCGATGAAAAAGGAAATCTTTAAAATGGTTGCTTTGGCTCCGTGGAACCCGAAGAAGACATCGCTCGTGGTGATATGCTGCCGGATGCTGAGCTTTAAGTACATGTAACAAAATCCGTATTCAAATAAGCCGAATACAACGCTGATCCCAAATTCCATCAGCTTCAAAAACAAAAAGCTGACAAGCGATGCCGAATGGACCAGGCTGATCACAAAGTTTGTGACAAAGACCATGAGCAGGCCGACCATCAGTGTCGTACCGATCAGCGTGCCATAGCTTCCGAGCAGCTGATCCCGTGCGCTTGCCTTCAGCGCGTCGCTTTTCATATATCGATTCATCAGATCACTCCCATTCCAGGTCAATACCGAAGGCTTCTTCGAAGACATCTTCCAACGGTACACCGTAAATTTGTTCATACAGGCGGTTTACTTCGCTGCGCACCTGCGCATTGTACATCAGGGTATAGCCGCTATAGCAAAGGATTCCGATGTTGGCGATCAGGGCGATGATTGCACAGATCATCCCGGTGCGTGCACCCTGGGGAAACGCTTTGCCGCTTCCGCGGGAGAGCAGTGCCAGTACGATGCTGACAGCGCCGAGTACCATGGTCGGGATCAACGTAAAACTAAAGAGCAGGATCAGCGCCAGAATGCCGGTGATCAGAGATGCTGTCACCATGGCACGTTCTTTCCGGTATACCGGGAAGCGCCCGGAATTTGGCTGATCGCTTTGCTGCTGCCATTGTTCCATGACAAGTCCTTCTTTCTGAAATATTTGTTGAATTTTACCACTTTTCAGGCAAATTTACAATGATACGGGAGAGGGGCATGGTATAATACAAACTGATCGTTCTATCGAGAATGACGTCTGACAATGACGATGACCAAACAGTAAAGGAACAGAACAACTATGAACATTAACGCACAACTGACCAAAGAATTGCAGGTAAAGGCATGGCAGGTCGATGCTGCCGTCAAACTGATCGATGAGGGAAATACCATCCCGTTCATCTCCCGATATCGTAAGGAAGCCACCGGCTCTTTAAATGATGAGCAGCTCCGCAACCTTCATGAGCGTCTGCTGTATCTTCGCGGACTTGAGGAAAAGAAAGAGCAGGTTCTTGCCAGTATAGAAGAGCAGGGCCAGCTGACGGAGGAGCTGCGCGCTAAAATCCTTGCGGCCGAGACGATGGTGCTGGTGGATGATCTGTATCGTCCGTACCGCCCAAAACGTAAGACGCGTGCAAGCGTTGCCAAAGAGAAAGGCCTGGAAGGTCTGGCGATCACCATCAAACTTCAGCAGAGCAAGTGCCCGATCGAGGAGGAAGCAAAAAAATATGTCGATCCCGAAAAGGGCGTGGATTCTGCTGCGGATGCGATCGCTGGCGCCAAGGATATTTTGGCGGAAGCTGTTTCTGATGAGGCGGATTATCGTACCTATATCCGAAAACTGACGATGCAGGAAGGCATGCTGACCAGCGAAGCCAAGGACAAGGAAGCCGAGAGCGTCTATGAGATGTACTATGCCTATGAAGAGCCGTTAAAGAAAGTGGCGGGGCATCGCGTTCTGGCATTGAATCGTGGCGAAAAGGAAAAGGTGCTGACGGTCAAAGTGATCGCACCGGAAGAGAAGATCTTGCTCTATCTCGAAAAGCAGATCATTGTAAAAGACAATCCTTATACGACGCCGCTCTTAAAGGAAGTTGCGGAGGATGGCTATCACCGTCTCATCCAGCCGGCCATCGAGCGGGAGATCCGCAATGAACTGACAGAAAAAGCAGAAGACGGCGCGATCAGTGTATTCGGAAAGAATCTCGAACAGCTCCTGATGGCACCGCCCATAGCAGGCAAAGTGGTCCTGGGATGGGATCCGGCATTTCGTACCGGCTGTAAGCTGGCGGTTGTGGATCCGACCGGTAAGGTGCTTGATACGAAGGTGATCTACCCGACGGCACCGCAAAATAAGGTTGCGGAAGCCAAAAAAGACGTTACCCGCCTGGTTGACAAATACGGCATCGACTTGATCTCGGTCGGAAATGGTACCGCATCGAGAGAGTCCGAGCAGGTGATCGTCGAACTGATCAAAGAATTAAAGCGTCCGGTACAGTACGTTATCGTCAATGAAGCCGGCGCGTCCGTATATTCCGCAAGCAAACTTGCAACGGAAGAATTCCCGAACTTTGATGTCGGCCAGAGAAGTGCGGCATCCATCGCACGTCGTCTGCAGGATCCGCTGGCGGAGCTGGTCAAGATCGATCCGCAATCCATCGGCGTCGGTCAGTATCAGCATGACATGAACCAGAAGAAGTTGAGCGAGACCCTCGGCGGTGTCGTGGAAGACTGTGTCAATAAAGTCGGCGTGGATTTAAATACCGCATCGGTATCGCTCCTTGAGTATATCTCCGGTATTTCCAAAACGCTGGCAAAGAACATCGTAGAGTACCGTGAGGCAAACGGCCGCTTTACCGATCGCAGGCAGCTGTTGAAGGTTGCAAAGCTCGGACCGAAGGCTTATGAGCAGTGCGCAGGCTTTTTGCGTATTCCGGATGGAGATAATCCGCTGGATGCGACCAGCGTACATCCGGAATCTTATGAAGCGGCAACAGCGCTGATGAAGGAACTGTCCATCTCGATGGAAGAGCTTCGCACGCTGCAAAAAGATGCCAAGACCGGCAAGGGTGCGAGCGGCAAGGCGGCAGGCGGCCAGGGCGGCAAGGCGGCAGGCGGCCAGGGCGGCAAGGCTGCAGGCAGTCAGGGCGGATCGCTCCTTCGTAAAGTGCCGGACCGTAAAAAAATGGCAGCGCAGCTTGGCATCGGTGAGATCACCCTGGAGGATATTTTAAAGGAACTGGAAAAGCCGGCCAGAGATCCGCGTGAGGATATGCCGGCACCGATCCTGAGAAGCGATATCCTGAACATGGAAGATCTGCAACCGGGGATGGTATTAAAAGGAACCGTACGTAATGTCATTGACTTTGGTGCGTTTGTGGATATCGGTGTACATCAGGACGGTCTGGTACATATCAGCCAGATCTGTGATCGTTACATCAAGCATCCGCTCGAGGCACTCAGTGTCGGTGATATCGTGGAAGTGAAAGTGTTATCGGTGGATTTGGCTAAAAAGCGTATCAGCCTGACGATGAAATTGTAATTTTTGTTCGCTCATGTTCGCTCTCTTTTGCACATATTGGTTAAATATAGACAAAAACGCGGCGAAAATTTCCATGTTTTTTCGCAAAATGACTTGCTAAGATGAAACTATCTTATAACAGATAGGAAAGGGAGGTTTGAAAATGAACAAGAAAATTGTTGCAATGTTACTTACCGGTGCAATGGCAGCATCTCTTCTGGCAGGCTGTGGATCTACGGAAACCGCAAGCACGGACAATGCTTCGGAACCCGCAGCAACCGAAGAGAAGGCAGAGACCACTGCAGCGGCTGATACAACTGCAGCGGATGCAGCAACAGGCGAAGGCGTAACCATTACGTTACTTGCCAGCCAGGACTGGATCGAGGATTCCGAGCAGGAACTCGGTGCAAAGTTTGAAGAAGAGACCGGCATCCACGTAGATTACCAGATCCTGCCGGCTGATCAGTATTCCGATGTATTACTGACCAGATTAAACAGCGGCGAGGGGCCGGATATCTTTATGGCACAGTCCGGTTTCGCGATTGAGACCACCTATCGCGTACAGGAAAATGCAGTAGATCTCTCCGGAGAATCCTGGATGGATACCTATTCCATTTTCTCTGCAGAGCAGACCTCTGTAGACGGTGTGAACTATGGTATGACCTACTATGATACCACCACCGATTATTACATGGTTTATAACAAGAAACTGTTTGAGGCAGCAGGCATCACCGCGGTTCCGACCACCTTTGCGGAATTCGAAGATGCTTGCCAGAAGCTCCTTGACAGCGGTGTTGTTCCGATTTACGAGCCGGTTGCAGACGGTTGGCATCATGTCATGCTGTGGGCTGAGAACGGTCAGGTATTTGACAAGTTAGAGCCGGGCATCGTTGATAAGTTAAACAACAACGAGACAACCTTTGCCGAGAATGCAAACATGAAGCTGGCACTGGATCAGATCAACGATCTGGCACAGAAGGGTTACTTCGGTGAGTATTATCTTTCCGATGAATTTGCAAACGCAGAAGCATCTGTTGCTTCCGGTGAATATGCAATGTGTATGTTGAAACCGGGTGCGATCAGCGCCATCGTTGCAAGCGATCAGAACACCAACGGCTATACCGAAGAAGATTTCGGACTTTGCCTGATGCCGATCTGCGATAACCAGTATCTGAACGTACACCCGACAGGCCCGTCCAAATTCATCTATTCCGGATCTGCAAATATCGATGCAGCAAAGCAGTACTTAGAGTACATCTGCACCACAGACTCTCTGCAGTATGTGATCGACAACGCATCCGATGTTGAGAACTTCCCGTTCGATGCAGGTCAGACACCGGAATACAGTGATACGACCATGGAGTTTATGAACAGCTTCACAGATGAGACTTCCGGACAGGTACTGCAGGACGTTGTCACCTATTACAACGAGCAGTGGATGGATATCGGTGCCAATATGACCAGTATGTTCATCGGCGATATGACCAGCGATGATGTCCTCAAGGCAATTGATGACGGCAGAACCACACTGGCTCAGACTGCAGGAGATGAGAACTGGTAATCCAACCAACAATTCATAGATTGCAAAAAGATACCGCATGTCGAAAGACATGCGGTATCTTTACGTTGATTGCTCCGGTGTGTTTTCCGTCCGGTAGGCGGATGGATTGACACCGGTGAGTTTCCGGAAGGTTTTGCTGAAATGGAACTGATCTGGATATCCGACCTTCTCACCGATCTCCCGGATCGGAAGGGAGGTTTCGATCAGGAGACGCTTGGCTTCCCGGATCCTCAGATTGGTCAGGAATTTCAGCGGCGTCTCACCGACATATTTGTTAAAGATCTTGGTCAGGTAGGCGGAGGTAAAGCCCATCGAGGCCGCCAGAGAACCGATATCCAATTGCTCTGTGTAGTGATCCTGCATATACGTGACGGCATAATCGACATTGGCGTGGACATCCCGTGTCGAGACCACGGAATCCTCCGGCAGTTCGTAGGTTTTTTCCAAATGCGCTCTGATCCGGATCATTTCCGAAGAGAGATCTTCTTCGGAAATCGGTTTTAAGAGATAGTCAAAGACCTTGATCCGAAGGGCTTCCTGTGCGTATTTGAAATCCGCATAGCCTGTTAACAGCACGACAATGATGTCCGGATAATACTCATGCACTTTTTTGGCAAGTTCCAGGCCATCCATGACCGGCATACGGATGTCGGCGATGACGACGTGGATCGTTTCGGTTTTCAGGATCTCCAGGGCCTGCTCGCCGTTGGACGCCTGTGCGGCGACAACAAAGAGATCATCCATGCGCTCGATGTAATGCAAAAGTGACTGGCGCAGGAGATATTCGTCATCGACCAGTAAAATGTTAATGTGATTGATCTGCATCTTGAATATGCCTTCCTACCATAATGTAGGCACCGCCTTCCGGGCAGTTCCCAAAATCAAACAAAAAGGTAATGCCATCCAGTAAATAGAACCGGATGAAAATATTTAAGATCCCCATGCCTTCGATCTTCAGACTCGGAAGGGTGCGGGTACGGAGAATCTCATCCATCTGCGCACGCAGATGTTGATCAACAGCCGGATCAAAGCCCGGACCATTGTCTTTGACCGTGACATACCAGCGCGCATCCCCGTCCACTACCTCGGAATATCCGGTGACGGTGATCTTCCAGGGCGGTGCCATGGAAGTGACGGATTTGATCGCATTTTCAATCAGCAGCTGGACACAGAGCTTCGGGATCTGATAATCCAGCATGGTATCTTCGACATCAAAACAATATTCCAGATCCTCGCCGAAACGCAGTTTCATGCACTCTAAGTACATATCGCACAGCTCAAGCTCTTCTTCGAGGCTCGTGACCTGCTCCCGATTGGACGAGATATAGCGCAGAATCTTGGAGATGTTGATGGTCATGACTTCGACCTGATCGGTATGCCCCTCCCGCGCCATCTCGGCGATGCTGGCAAGGGAGTTGTATAAAAAGTGCGGATTCATCTGCGATTGCAGCGCCAGCATCTGTGCCTGCACTTCCTGCTCGTTGAGCATGATCATGGTCTTGGTGTCCGCCTCACGGATCCGGATGCTTTCGTTGACGGAATCGCGCAGGGCATCGAGCTCTTCGATTCCGGTATCCGGCAGATCCAGCGTCTGGAATGCCGGTTTTTTCTCATCGGCAAGAAAACGGTGGATCCGGCTGATCGGCGTACTGATCTTGCGGGATAAAAACCGCGCCAGCAACAGACACATCGCAAAGATCACCAGGAACGTAACGATGGTCAAAAACAGCGACCTGTAGATCGGCGTCATAAAGCTGAGCTTGCGCACGGCCATCACTGCGGTAAAGCCGCTTTCCGGCATTTCGCAGGAACAGATATATTCCGCATAGCCTTCGTTCGTGTTTCGGATCATACCGTCCTCATCGGAAAGGGCACTGTAGTAGTCAAACAGCTGCTCCGTGACACCCTCCTCATAGGGAAAGACGACATTGCCCTCGCCGTCGTAGATGACCACCGTGGAGAGATATCCGTTGTCCGGTGATGTTGCGGCCTGAAAGAGTGTTTCGGCATACTTCTTGACGGCAACGATGCCGATCGGATTGTGATATTCGTCAAAAAACATCCGGTAGATCGAAAACATCGGTGCCGCAGCGCCGGTGCCTGCGCCTTTTGTGGTCAGCGGATCGGTTTCGTGAGAAGCAATGTAGAGGTGACCGTTTCGGTTTAAGGTTTCCAAAAACCACTCCTCTTCTCCGGTACTTGTCAGTTCGCCGTTGTAATTACCCACGCCGTATCCGGCGCCCGTCATGGCATAGAGGTTGAGCTGACGGATGGAATAGTCAAAGCCTTTTAACGAGATCAGGACCGAGGAGAGGCGCTGCCGGACCAGATTGTGCTGATAGGCATTGCTTTCCGTAGAGATATAACCGTTTAACGTCTCTTTGAGATCCGCAGAATTGATCGAATTTAAGGAGATCGTGTTCATCTGTCCGATCTGCAGATCGATGCTGTCGGCAATGGCGTTGCAGCTGTTGCGCAGCGTATTGATCGTATTTTCGGTCAGGATGCGATACTGTACCACGGAAAAGACCAGGGTGACCGCAACAAGCAGAATCGACATAAGTAATATAAAATAGGACGTCAAAAGCTGTTGTATGTTATTTTTGCTATGCTTAACAAACGAAAACATGAAAAAAGTATAGCATAATTGATGAAAGATAAGAAGTAACGGGTTAAAAAAACACATATTTTAGACAAATGAGTGCATGGTGAAAGCCCCGGCGCAAGGCTAGAATAAACTCAAGACGACCGGGTGGGGGAATCCCGGTCAGGGAAGGTAGATTGGGAGGCAATTTGGTATGAAGAAAAACAAAGTGTATCCATGGTACTTTGCGATCGTATCGGTCGCGGTCTATGCACTGCTGAGTGTGTTGCCGGGCTTTATCGGCATCGGCTATTCCTTTACGGACTGGTCCGCATACTCTTCGGAGATCCATTTCGTCGGACTGGAGAATTTTAAGGAAGTCTTTTCCGGTACGAATGATTATTTGCGCTACATCAGCAATACTTTGGTCTTTACGGTGATCACGACCGTGGCAAAGACCGGTCTTGGCTTGCTGTTTGCGGTTGCGCTGAGCAAAAATATCCTGTTTAAAAATTTCCACAGAGCACTGCTGTATTTACCGAGTGTCCTGCCGATCCTGGTCACGGGTCTGACCTTTACCTCGATCCTGAATCCGAAGATCGGTTTCTTAAATACCACCCTTCGTGCACTTGGCCTTGATGGCCTTGCCAAGATGTGGCTGGTGGATCAGGGCACGGCGTTTGGCTCTGTCATGGCGGTCGATATCTGGAGAGGTACCGGTTATATCATGGTCATGCTGATCGCAGGTATCCTGGCGATCCCGGATGTGTATTATGAAGCGGCATCCATTGACGGTGCCAACGGCTGGCAGAAGTTCAAATATGTGACACTGCCGATGCTGCGCCAGACGATCGCGGTAACGATCGTATTAAACGTGCTCTACGGCCTGAAGGTATTTGATATGGTATATGCCCTCACCAACGGCGGCCCGGGACATCGTACTGAAGTACTTTACACGGCAGTCTTTAAGATGTTCTCCAAAGGTCTGTATGCGGCCGGTACGACCATCAGCTCCGTGATGTTCGTATTTATGGTGATCATCGGTTACTTTATGGTGAAGATTCTGACGAAAGATGAGGTGGTGGAATAATGAGCAAATCAACGAAAACCAACCGCCTGATCCAGATCATACTGAAAAATATCCTGGCATGGCTTGCCTCCCTCCTGGTGCTGATCCCGTTATTACTGATCATCATCACTTCGGTCAAGGGCGACGGCGAGACCATGGCGATCTCGATGGCGCTGCCAAAGACCTGGAGCTTTGGCAACTTTGCAGCAGTCATTGAAAAAGGAAAACTGGGGCGAAGCGCGTTGAACAGCCTCTTCTATGCCGGCTGCGCCACGATCCTGACCGTGACATTCGGCAGCATGGCAGCTTACGTATTTTCCAGAAGACGTACCAGAGGCTTTGCGGCATTGTACATGTTTGTTGTCCTTGGTCTGGTCATTCCGGTCAACTACGTTGCCCTGATGAAAGTCATGCAGATCACGCATTTAAACAACTCCGCGCTCGGCATCATCCTGCTCTACATGGCGATGCAGACACCCTTTACCGTCTTTTTGATCTACGGCTTTGTTTCCAAAGTGCCGGTAGATCTGGATGAAGCGGCAGTGCTGGATGGCTGCAGTCCGTTAACGTTGTACTTTAAGATCATCTTTCCGATGCTCAAGAGTGCGATCATCACGGCAGGCGTTCTCTGCTTCTTAAATACCTGGAACGAATTCGTCATGCCGCTGTATTTCCTGAACAGTTCCGAAAAGTGGCCGATGACCCTGGCGGTATATAACTTCTTCGGTCAGTTTGAGACCAACTGGAACCTGATCTGCGCAGACGTCTTATTGACCTGCGCACCGGTCATCATCATGTATCTGTTGTGTCAGAAATACATCGTCGGCGGTCAGACAGCCGGCGCTGTCAAGGGCTGATAAAGCATCGGCGAGCGTGTGCGCGTCAAAGGCTGACAGAGGCTTGGATATCGGTTAAGCCCCGGGAATCTTTCCCGGGGCTTCTTTCATTTTCATCATGTAGTATTTAAAACCACGTGATATACAAAACCCGGATTTTGTACATTGCTTTGCCGAATTTCCCTCATTAGAATGAAGGCAGATAGTTTAGGAAAGCGTGATTTGCGGCATTGTTTGGCGGCCGCAGGTACAAAGGAGGGCGAGATTATATGGCATCCATGATGGAACATCTGTCACATGCAGCCGAGCGACAGGCATTCAGTGTCGCAATCGAAAATTTTTTAAAGCACATTAAGAAAAGCGAAGACCGTACCGAGACTTATCTGAAACTGGTCGATACGGCAGAGAAGTTTTGGAACGGAAATGTAAACCGTGAAAAGATGGACGCGGTAAAAGCAGCGATCAAAGATCCGGAGAATCGCTGGGTGAAATTTATCAACCGTGTCATTGACGAGTCCGATCCGCATGTCGCAAAGATGATGCTGTTAAACCTGGGATATGAAGCATTCTTCCGCGGCACCAAGACCATTCGTGAAAATCGTGAAAAGTACAATTGTAATATTCCGTGGTTGATCCTGTTCGATCCGACCAGCGCATGTAACATGCACTGCGCAGGTTGCTGGTCCGGCACGTACGGCCACAAGAACAACCTGTCCTATGAAGATATGGACAAGATCGTGACCGAGGGTAAGGCCCTGGGTACCTATCTTTACATGCTGACCGGCGGAGAACCGCTGGTGCGTAAAAAAGATATCCTGCGCCTTGCGGAAAAGCATAACGATGTCGAGTTCTCCATCTTCGATAACTCGACACTGATCGATGATGATTTCTGCAAAGAAGTCGTTCGCCTCGGCAACATTACCTTCCAGTTATCCATCGAAGGAACACCGGAGACCAATGATGCGAGACGTGGAGAAGGCCATTACGAAGCAGCCATGCATGCCATGGATCTGTTCCGGAAATACGGTATCATCTTTGGTACTTCGATCTGTTATACCAGAGCCAACATCGATGCCGTGACCGATCCGAAGTTCATTAAGATGATTTCGGATAAGGGCGCCCGCTTCGGCTTCTTCTTCCATTACATGCCGGTTGGAAACAACGCGGTTCCGGAACTGATGCCGACTGTAGAGCAGAGACGCGCGATGGTAGACAAGATCCGCTGGATGCGTTCCGATGCGTGCGACCTTGGCTTCTTCCCGATGGATTTCCAGAATGATGGTGAGTTCGTCGGCGGCTGCATCGCAGGCGGCAGAAACTACTTCCATATCAATGCCAGCGGTGATGCGGAGCCGTGCGTATTTATCCACTTCTCCAATACCAATATTCATACCCATTCGATCCTGGAGATGCTGCAGAGCCCGCTGTTCATGGAATATCACAAAGGACAGCCGTTTAACCGCAACCATCTGCGTCCGTGTCCGATGCTTGAGAATCCGCAGCTTCTTCGTGAGATGGTGGCACGCTCCGGTGCACACGGTACCAATGAGGAGAGCGAGGAGAGCGTAGAACAGCTTTGCTCGAAGTGCGATGAGTATGCAAAGAACTGGCAGCCGGTCGCAGACGAGATCTGGGCAAACCAGAAGCATCGCCGTCCGTCCTACGAGAACTATACGGCAGAAAAGAGAGAGCATCCGGAACTGGCTGCATTTGAGCATACAGAGGATGTCCCGGAGAGACAGGT
>JAILPR010000043.1 GCA_024699355.1 Lachnospiraceae bacterium | reverse complement strand
GATCGCAACGGGTGTGCAGCATTCGGTCAGAGAGTTCTGCATGGCAGCGTTTGCGGAAGCGGGGATCGAACTGGAATTTCGCGGCGAGGGCGTAGCGGAAGTCGGCATCGATAAAGCAACGGGGCGTGAAGTCATCGCGGTGTCGGAAGAATTTTACCGTCCGACCGATGTCGTCAATCTCCTTGGAGATCCGACCAAAGCAAGGACCAAACTGCACTGGAATCCGACCAAGACCGGCTTTGAAGAACTGGTGCATCTGATGATGCAGCATGATTTAAAGAAAGCGGCGCTGGAGAAGAAACTGGGCGAAATGTAAGTACTGCGAGGGAAACCGGGCAAAACCTAAGCACTGCGCCGGCGCAGCGATGCGCATGGGAAATTCACAAGGATAAAGAAGGATATCATGGAAAAAGAAGCAAAGATTTATGTCGCGGGACACCGCGGGATGGTGGGCTCCGCCATTGTCAGAGCCCTGGAAAACGAAGGCTATCACAACATCATTACCAGAACGCACAAAGAACTGGATCTGACCAGACAGGGAGATGTAGAGGCATTCTTTGAAACGGAAGCACCGGACTATGTCTTTCTGGCGGCTGCCAAAGTCGGCGGCATCGTGGCCAATGAAAGTGCGCTGGCAGATTTCATGTACGACAATATGATCCTGGAGATGAACGTCATTCACAGTGCGTTTAAGACCGGTTGCAAAAAGCTTCTCTTTTTGGGAAGCTCCTGCATCTATCCGAGAATGGCTCCGCAACCGATGAAGGAAGACTGCCTCTTAACCGGCGCACTGGAGAAGACCAACGAAGCTTATGCGCTGGCCAAGATCAGCGGATTAAAATACTGCGAATTCTTAAATCGCCAGTACGGCACCGACTATATCTCCGTCATGCCGACCAACCTCTACGGACCGAATGACAATTATCATCCGGAGCACAGCCACGTGCTGCCGGCCCTGATCCGCAGATTTCATGAAGCCAAGGAAAGCGGCGCAAAGCAGGTGGTCTGCTGGGGCGACGGCTCTCCGCTCAGGGAGTTTTTATACGTGGATGACCTCGCGGAACTCTGCGTCTTTTTGATGAACAACTATCACGGCAACGAGACGGTCAATGCCGGTACCGGCAAGGAACTGACGATCAAAGAACTGACGGAACTGGTCGCAAAAGTGATCGGTTATCAGGGCGAGATCGCCTGGGATACGACCAGACCGAACGGCACGCCGCGTAAGCTCCTCGACGTCAGCAAAGCCACTGCGCTTGGCTGGACCTATCATACGGAGCTCGAAGAAGGCATCCGCCTGGCGTATGAGGATTTCTTACACAATCCGATGCGCGCAGAGCGCTAGAAAGCGGCGCAGGCGCAGAGCGCTAGAAAGCGGCGCAGGCGCAGAGCGCCGGAAAGCGGCACAGGCGCAGAGCGCCGGAAAGCAGCGCAGCCGCGTATTGCGAAGCGCCCCGGCGCAGCGCACGAAAGGGAACAATCATGCATGTAATTTTATTATCCGGCGGCTCGGGCAAACGCCTCTGGCCGCTATCCAATGACGTCAGGAGCAAGCAGTTCCTTCAGGTGTTTCGAAATGACTTGGGGGAGCCGGAGTCCATGCTGCAGCGCGTCTATCGGCAATTAAAGAGTGTGGAGCCGCAGGCGAGTGTCGTGATCGCGACGAGCAAGGCACAGGTGTCAGCCATTCATCATCAGCTCGGGGACGATGTGGAGATCAGCATCGAGCCCTGCCGCAGGGATACCTTTCCCGCGATCGCACTTTCTGCGATGTATTTAAAAGAGAAGTGCGGCGTAACGGACGATGAGGTCGTGGTGGTCTGCCCGGTGGATCCATATGTGAATGAGGACTATTTTGCCTGCGTCAAAGACCTGGCAAAGCTCGCGGAGAGCGACAGTGCAAACCTTTGCCTCATGGGGATCGCGCCGACCTATCCGAGCGAGAAGTACGGCTATATTTTGCCGGAAAAGAATGCCGCGGTCAGCAAGGTTAAGATGTTCAAAGAAAAACCGGATGAGCGGACCGCCAGGGAGTACATTGAGCAAGGCGGCCTCTGGAACGGTGGCGTTTTTGCATTCCGCTTAGGCTATCTGTTAAAGAAGGCCCATGCGCTCATTTCCTTTACCGATTATCAGGATCTCTACGATAAATATGAGACGCTGGATAAGATCAGCTTTGACTATGCGGTTTCCGAAAAGGAGACCGAGATCTCGATGCTGCGTTTTGCGGGCGAGTGGAAAGATGTCGGCAGCTGGAATACAATGGCGGAAGCCATGAGCAGCGACCGCTTCGGGGATGTCACGATCGATGAGACGAGTAAGAACGTGACGGCGATCAATGAACTGGGGATGCCTCTTTTGACGATGGGACTTCAGGATGCGATTATCGTGGCGGCACCGGATGGCATTCTGGTGGCGGACAAAGGGCAATCAAGCTACATGAAGCCGTATGTCGAAAAGATGGAAGGCCCGGTCCGTTACATGGAGAAGAGCTGGGGCTCCTTTACGATCCTGGATGTGGGGAAAGAGTCTCTGACGGTTAAGGTGATCTTAACGCCGGGACACAGCATGAACTATCATTCGCACGATCGGCGGGATGAAGCCTGGACCATTGTTTCGGGAAGCGGAGAGACGATCATCGACGGCTTATCGCAAAAGGTCGGACCGGGAGATGTCATCACGATCCAGGCCGGCTGCAGGCACACGATCATCGCAGAGAGTGAACTGGAGTTGATCGAAGTGCAGATCGGCAGTGAGATCAGCGTCAAAGACAAGCATAAGTACGAAATGCCGAAGGCGCGATAGGAGCATTTCGCGGCAATGGATGCCGACGGCCGGCAGGAATGCCGGCAAAAAGAAAACTGCCCGCAGGCGCGGGCACCGGATAGGAGAGAAGTACGTGTCACAAAGGCTGGCGGAACCGTTTTTGCTGCAACCGGCGACCAAGGATTATCCCTGGGGCGGGACGAGACTGAAAGATGAATACGGAAAACGCTGCGCGATGCAAAAGCTCGCAGAGACCTGGGAGTGCTCGACCCATCCGGACGGGCTGAGCATTGTAGCCAGCGGTGAGGCGGCGGGAAAACTGCTCGTGGAGGAACTTGCAGCGCACCCCTCGTATTTGGGCAAACATGCAAATCCGCAAGGCGAGCTGCCGATCCTGATCAAGTTCATCGATGCGCAGGAGAACCTCTCAGTGCAGGTGCATCCGGATGATGCGTATGCAAACGAGCATGAGCACGGACAAAAAGGCAAGACCGAAATGTGGTACGTGCTGGATGCAGAGCCGGGTGCGGAGCTGATCTTTGGCTGCCAAAAAACCATGGAAAAAGAGCGTCTTGCAGAGTATGCAAGGCTTGGAACGATCGAGCAGTATTTAAACCGCGTTCCCGTCAAGCAGGGCGATCATCTGCTGATCCCCGCGGGACAGATCCATGCGATCTGCGCGGGCGTGATGGTGGCGGAGATCCAGGAGAATTCCAACCTGACCTACCGCCTCTATGATTACGGGCGCAGAGATTATAAAGGAAATCTTCGGCCGCTCCACTTAGAGCGGGCGATGGAGGTTGCCGATCTTCGGGCACTTGGGACACCCCGCAGGCCCATGCGGATCATCCACCATAAACGAGGGATGATCGGCGAGGAGCTGTGCCGGTGCGCATATTTTAAAGTAGAGCGGCTGCAGATCCGGACGGAACGGGAATTTTTGTCCATGCAGACAAGTCCGGAGGACTTTACGGTCTGGATGTGCCTGAACGGATGCGGCATGGTGATGACGGATACGCAGTCGCTGCCGTTTTTCAAAGGCGATACGATCTTTGTACCGGCAGGGTCTGTGCCGATCCGTCTGCAAGGAAACGCGACATTATTACAGGTGAATTGTTAAGGACTTTCGCAAAGGCTGCGAAGGTCCTTTTTTGATGATAGAATGGGCAAATTTGATTTTGAAATTGTTTAGACAATTTATAAAAACTTAAGGGCGTAACCACTAACATTTTCCATTCTGTTTCTGTATGATGAACATATGGAATAAATCTATGAAGTGATTATTTTTGTTGAGAGGGGACACATTTATGCGAATGAGAAAACAAAGTATCAAAACCAAAATGCTGCTGTGTATTTTGCCGTTGTTTGCGGGAGCGCTGATCATCATGACGATCATCAGTGCGGTTCGAAGCAATGCGATCATTACAGAGCAGGTAGAGGGCCGGGCGAACCAGACGCTGCAGGCAGCCGTGAACACCATGGACGGGCAGCTGCAGGAAGTGCGCCGGACAGCGATCGATATTTCGAGAGCGGTCAGTGCGACATACAAGTCGGCGAGCATGGATGAGATGAAGACGATGCTTTGCACGATCATCAACGATAACGACATGGTACTGGGAAGCGGCCTGTGGTTTGAACCGTATGCGTATGATGCTTCCGAGCAGTACATGGGACCGTATTGGTACAAGGACGGATCTTCCATCGTGGAGACCTGGGATTACAGCAATGCGGAGTATGATTATTTTTCGCAGGAATATTACAACAATGCCAAAGCCATCACCACGATGCAGGCCGTGATCACGGATCCGTACTATGATCCGACGTCCGACTGTATCATGGCGACCTGTTCTTCCCCAATCTTTGATGAAGCAGGGGCATATCTGGGCTGCGTGACGGTAGATATCGAATTATCCTCCATCGAGCAGGCGACCGCATCGATCACGATGGGACGCACGGGATCCGCGATGCTGACCACTTCCGGCGGTACCTTCCTGTATGCGCTTGATGAGACCAAAGCTTCTTCCGCACAGAACATCACCGCAGATGCCAATGCATCGCTTGCAACACTCGGCAGTCAGATCATCGGCGCAGAGAGCGGCCAGGGCAATTATACGGAAGGCGGAGAGAAGTACAAAGTATTCTTTATGACGGTTCCGGAAGTCAACTGGAGGCTGCTGTTGCAGATCACCGAGTCCGAACTGCATGAAGACGTCAGCGGTCTGTTACGATTAAATATCATGGTACTGATCATTGCGCTGATCCTTGGCGCGGGCCTGATCTATCTGATCATCAGCGGTATCACCAAACAGTTAAGTGCCGTGACGGTCTTCTCCGGACAGCTGGCAAAGGGTGACTTTACCGTTGATACATTAAAGATCAAGAGCAATGACGAAGTCGGTCAGATGTCGGATGCATTAAACAACATGTATTCGAGCAATAAAGAGATCATTCAGAACATTTCCGAAGAGTCGGGCGAGATCAATGATGCGTCCACTACCTTAAGTGCGATGAGCGAGCAGCTCAATGCAGAGTTTGCTAAGATCCGCGACAATATGGCGATCGTCAATGATGCCATGATGAGCACCGGTGCGGCAACCGAGGAAGTCAGTGCTTCCGTCACAGAGGTCAATTCCTCCGTACAGCATCTGGCGGAAGAGACCGAGCGCACCGCTGCGGAAGTCGCAAGGATCAAGTCCAGAGCGGAAGAGATCCAGGCAAACAGCTTAAAGAATCACGACGAAGCCATCGCAATCGCAAACGTTCGCGGTCAGGAAGTGGAAGAGGCCAGTGCCAAGGCGGAAGTCGTACATGAGATCGGCAACCTTGCGGAAGCCATTTCCAATATCGCAGATCAGATCAACCTCCTCTCCTTAAATGCTTCGATCGAGGCAGCCAGAGCGGGAGAAGCGGGACGCGGTTTTGCGGTCGTTGCTTCCGAGATCAACAAACTGGCGGTGGATACCGAAGAGGCGGTACAGCAGATCCAGAATACCATCGGCTCCATCGAAGAAGCTTTTGGCGACTTAAGCAACAGTTCCGGCAAGCTTTTACAGTTTGTCACAGAGACCGTTACGCCGGATTATCAGAACTTCGTAGAGTTCGGTAAGCAGTACGGTGATGATGCAGCCCTCTTTGGCGAGCTGGCATCGAGAATCGACGGCATGACCGAGAACATCCGCAACTCCATGAATGAAGTCAACGATGCGGTAGCCAATATCGCGGAGTCCACACAGTCGACCTCTTCGAGATCTTCCGATGTCACGGATTCCGTGGAGAGCGTATCGGATGCGGTAGACAGTGTTGCAGATCTGGCGATCAAACAGCAGACGACGGCGGATCGACTCTTACAGATGGTACAGAGATTCAAATTACAGTAAACAGGATACGAAAGGGCGCCAAAGCAGGGCGCCCTTTTGAGATTTCAACATCGGATGTTCTTGTTTCGGACGCGGTTGTGCATTAAGATAGAGAAAGTTAGTGACACAGCAAAACGATAGAAAGAGATCTTGACAGAAGATCAAACGAGGGATAAGAACATGTGGCCAAATTACCGCTTTGAGGTACCGAAGGAAAAAAGGATCCGCTATATCATTCACAGCGATGCCAAGAATGAGGCGGATGATCAGTATACCATCGCCCACGCGCTGATGACCGATAAATTTGATGTCAAAGGCATCATCGCGGGACATTTCGACAACAGCAAGACCAAGCGCTTCGCTCCGGGCGAGACCGCGAAAGCGAGCTATGAAGAGATCGAAAAGATCGTGCATCTGATGCACCTGGACGGACAGTATCCGATCCTGATGGGTGCGCCGACAGGACTGCCGGATGAGCAGACGCCGATCGAGTCGGAAGGGGCGAAGTTCATCGTCAAAGAGGCAATGAAAGACGACCCGAGACCGTTGTTTATCGGCATGCAGGGTGCGATCACGGACCTGGCATCGGCGATCCTGATGGAGCCGAAGATCTGTGAGAGAATGACCTGCATCTGGATCGGCGGCGGTGCCTATCCGGAAGGCGGACAGGAATTTAACTTAGAGCAGGATATCAACGGCGTCAACGTCGTCCTTAAGTCGCAGATGCCGTTCTGGCAGGTGACCAAGACCGGCTATAAGCAGTTCACCGTAACGCTGGCGGAGCTGCAGTGCCGTGTCGCACCGTACGGACAGATCGGAAAGTATCTGTTTGAACAGATGGTGGAGCACAATGACCGCTGTGCGCAGAATATGCGCTGGCCGCACGGTGAGAGCTGGTCGCTCGGGGATGAGGGCTGCGTGGCGGTATTGCTTGAAGAGGTCGGACAGACCGATATTTATACAGAGATCGATGCACCGATCATCGGAGAAGATATGAAGTATCTGCCGGGAAAGAGCGGTCGTAAGATCCGTGTCTATCACAGGCTGAACGCAAGACTGGATCTGGAAGATCTTTATGCGAAACTGCAGATCAATTTCCCGCAGCAGGATTCGTAACAAACACAGAGACGGTGTGAAAGGAGGATGTGTATGAGTTATCAGGAGTGTATGAACTTCATTGAAGGCACATCGGAAATCGCAGTCAGTATCCGCCTGCTGATCGCGGCTTTTTGTGGCTGCATGATCGGCTGGGAGCGGATCGCCAAGCGCCATAGTGCAGGCATCAAAACCTTTGCGCTGGTCAGCCTTGGTGCGGCGGTCGCAACGTCTTTGAATCTCTATCTGGCAATGCTTCCGGAGGTCAACTCCGATGTGGCACGTATTCCGGCAGCCGTGGTCAGCGGCATCGGCTTTTTGGGTGCAGGGACGATCCTGGTCACCGGCAGAAAGCAGATCAAGGGTCTGACAACCGCAGCATCCCTTTGGGTGACGGCCTGCATGGGTATGGCCATTGGCGCAGGATATCTCGTGATCGGCCTGGTATGTTTTGTCCTGGTGCTGATCGCCAACGGCATTTTAAATCATTTAAGCCGGCGCGTGGAAGAACACAGCCAGTATATGAGCATCTATTTCGAAGTGGAAAAATCCCACGGCGTGACCAAGCTCCTGTCACTGCTCAATGAACAGAACTATGCGGTGACGAGTATGAATAAGACCAAGGAGAAGACGCTGCGCGAATCCGACGTGGCACTCCTGGTGGATCTGGATCTGAATCATCATGCCAATCATCTGGAGATCATGAAGATGTTCAACGAGCATGAGTTCATCAATTACGCGGAGGAAATCTAGAGGAGCAGCATGCATGGTGCACAGCGCGCACACAGCACGTCCGGCACGGCGCACGGCGCACACACAGCACGTCCGGCATGGTGCATAGTGCGCGGCTGCAGATGAGACTATGAATCAACTGGAGATACAATTACAACAGGCAGGACTCACGCTAGAGGAGCGCCCGGAAGGGCTGACCCTCATCGGAGAAGACGGCCTGACGCTATACGGAGACTATACCCGGATGCTGCCAAGACTGCGGCAGAATAATCTCACGCATGAGATGCTGATCAAGGCAGCAAAGATCAAGAATCCGGATCATGCGCTTCTGGCGATCGATGCGACCGCGGGACTTGGCGAAGATTCGTTATTGCTGGCGGCAGCAGGATTTGAGGTAGAACTCTATGAATATAACCCGGTGATCGCGGCATTGCTGAAGGATACCTTAGAGCGTGCAGCAATGGTCGATGCGCTGAAGGAGCCTGTCCGTCGAATGCATCTGAATGTGGGCGACAGCCTGAGCGCGATGCAGCAGATGGCGGATCGCGGGGTACATCCGGATGTGATCCTGCTGGATCCGATGTTTCCGGAGCGGCAAAAAAGCGGTCTGATCAAAAAAAAATTGCAATTGATCCAGCGGCTCGAGATGCCCTGCATAGAAGAAGAGGCACTGCTTTTGGCAGCATGTGCACTAAAGCCGCATAAAGTGATCATCAAACGGCCGGCCAAGGGACCGTATCTGGCAGGCAAGAAGCCTTCCTACAGCATCGATGGAAAAGCGGTGCGCTATGACTGTATCGTGACGGTATCGTGACGGTATCGCACAGCAGTGCGCGATGACGGTATCGTGCAGCAACGGCAGGTCTTTCTTGCGACATTGCCGGGGACTTGATAAGATAAGAGTAACAGAGGATGCCACCGATATGGCGGGGAGAGAGCGATGTCAGAAAACGAAACTACAGAAAAGAAGGTATTGCTGATCGGCGATAAGAAAAGCTTTATGGTGACGGCGATCGTCAATGGTCTGAAAAAGGATCAGTTCACGGTCCTGCAGGCGGATGCGGATGTCACGGAGATCAGCCATATCGATCCAAAGCCCGGAATCTGGGTATTATATCTGGATAACAATGTATCCGATATCATGGAGGTCCTGATCTATCTGCGGGATGCGATCGTGGAGTGTCGCAGCTTCCTGTTTGTCATCGGCAATCCGGATGATCTGACGGATGTCAAAAAAGTCATTCCGGAAAACTTCCTGGCAGAGCTGTTTACCAGACCGCTCAATGTACAGCTGCTTTCCGAAAAACTGGATAAAGCACTGGATATCGAGAAGCGGATGAAGGCACGGAAAAAGATCCTGATCGTCGATGATAATCCGACGACGCTTCATTCTCTGCAGGCGATGCTGGAAGAAAAGTACAGTGTCTACATTGCCAATTCCGGTATGAATGGAATCGCCTTTATGCTGCAGACACCGGTGGATCTGTTATTGCTGGATTATGAGATGCCGGTCGTTGACGGGACGCAGGTCCTTGAGATGATCCGTCAGAATGAGACGATCGGTCAGACACCGGTCATGTTCTTAACCGGGAAAAATGATGTGAACAGCATCGTGAAGGCAGTATCACTGAAGCCTGAGAAGTATCTCTTAAAGACGCTTCCGCCGGCAGAACTGATCGCCAACATCGATGAATTCTTTGAAAAGAGTGCGCAGGAGTAAGAGGTGCGCAAAGGGTGCAGGCCTTTGGATGCGTAAGGGAAGGCTCCTGCACAACGGATCAAAAACAAAAGACGGCACGCTCGCAGAAGGTTGCGAACGTGCCGTTTGTAGTTGCTGCGGCGTGTTATGCTGCGTCGCATAACTCGTGCAGGCGCTGATCGATCAGATCGTGGACGCGGTCGGAAATCTCCCGCGAGCTGAGCTTTGCGTAATCTTCGTACATCAGTGGCGGCAGGAAATGCACCTGCGTGGTGATAAAGCCGAGAACATTACGGCCGAAGACTTTGTATGAGTCGACCAGAACGACAGGAACGATCGGACTCTTGGAGCGGATCGCGCATTTGAAGGCGCCCGGCAGAAAGTCCTGAATGTGATTGCCGTTATTTTCATAGCCGCCTTCCGGAAAGACGATGTAGCGTCTGCCGGAGGAGACCTCCGAAGCCACCTGATTGATCGTCGTGACCTGGGAGCGCATGTCGGTCTTATCGAGGCGACTGCCCTTTAAGAGAGAGATGAACGAATTTACGAGGATCAGCTGAGATCGCTTCTCATCAATGAGGATCGTGCACGGCTTTTGATGAACGGAAATGATGCCGAGCGAATCGTATTTGCCCTGATGGTTGGCGTACATCACGTAGCCGCCGTCAGCCGGCAGATTCTCGGTCCCGTAGACCACGGTGCGGATCATGCCGTTCCATTTCATCAGTGCGATCATGTGACGGGCGATGCGGTAACGCTCTTCTTCGTTATAAGAGCCGCGACGCTCGACGTATTTGGTCTTTAACAGATAATAAATGATAAACGGAAGGGATATCGTACAAACATAAACAAATCGAACCATAAAAACCCCCTAAAAAACCTATGACATGCCGCCTCCGGCCAGAGCCGAAACGGCATATCCAATAGCAATTTTATCAGATATGCGGGGGAAGGTCAAAGTTTTGCAACGCAAACTCAGATGCGGTACAATGTCTGAGGTAAGGAGATGTGGAATGGAACGATTTTTGTTTTGGGATTTTGATGATACCATTCTGGACTTCCGGGCGGCAGAGCACAGATCGCTTGGAACTGTGCTGACAGAGCTCGGGATCGATCCGGCACCGGAGATGCTCTCGCGCTACAGTCGGATCAATGCACAGTACTGGAAGCGGATGGAAGACGGAGAACTGACCAGGAACGAAGTTCTGGTCGGACGTTTTGCACAGTTCTTAACGGAGCTGGGGATAGACGCAGATCCGGAGACGGTCTCGCTTCGCTATGAAGAAGGGATCCGGCAGAGCGGAGACGTGATCCCGGAGGCGATCGAAGTGCTGGAGCATTATTACGGGAAGATCCCGATGGTCGCGGTGTCGAACGGTTCGGCGAAGGTACAGCATAACCGGATCCGCCTGACAGGTATCGGAAAGTATTTTGAAAAAATCTTTATTTCGGAAGAAGTCGGCGCGGAAAAGCCGTTTCCGGAATTTTTTGATGCCTGCTTTGCATCGCTTCCGCCGGTGGATAAGGAGCGCTCATTCCTGATCGGGGATAGCCTCACCAGCGACATTCGGGGCGGTATCGCAGCAGGGCTTCGGACCATTTGGTATAATCGGTTCGG
>JAILPR010000253.1 GCA_024699355.1 Lachnospiraceae bacterium | reverse complement strand
AGCATCGTTCACGTCGATGCTCGTTCTCTTCGCCGTTGCCAGCGGTACCTGCCCTGCCGTATCGGAAGGGATCACATTGTGAAGCGCTGCCATGTCAAGGCCTGCGTTATTGGCTCTAAACCAATACCGCTCTCCAAAGTTGTCCTCCATCTGGAACAGGGTGGATCCGATGTTATAGAAATTACCATAACTCTCACAAGACGGAGCATATCCTCGATAGTAGCCGCTTACCAGATTGCGGAAAATGGTTTCGGCATCCGGTGTAAAATAACGCAGGGTATTTCGTAAAATATCCCATGCTTCGATGGGAATATAGAATCCCTTCTCTTCATTGACATGAAAATTCCGGATCAGATGAACATGCCAGGTCGTTCCCTCTTCCTCCCTGGCAATGTACCAACAGCCCAATTCCGGATAATTCTGCAACATCGCTGCATCTATAGCACTATCTGTTGCAGGCATATAGCGGATTACACGAGTATCTCCCACGATCTGCCAGCCATCAGGCTGCGGACCAACGACTTCGTCATAGCCTTTTCCATCCCATGCGGCAGGAAGCGCTTCCCGATAATAACGGTTCATTTCCTCATCCGTAGGATCGATGGTCGTGACCGTGGTCTTTGCAAGCGCCATATCCTTTACGCCGGTGACCGGTGAAATGCCGGTACCATAGGTCTCATAAGGAAGTCTGCCTTCCTCTTCACCAAAGTCGATATAGTGCTGTAATAATTTGGTCTCATCGGTTCCGACCTGCGCTGCAACCTCCGGATAGGTCTGCGCATAAAATTCGGCATCGAAGAACATTCCGTTGGTGTAGATCGCAACTTCTGCGTTTGCAGTCACCCCAAAGTGAGCCCAGATGCATCCTGTCAGTAACAGAAACGAAAAGATGTGAAACAGTTTTGTGATTTTTGTAGTCATCGTTGTCTCCTTCTCATATTAAGGACAATATACTACATATTTTGCAAAAATCAAAGAACCTATCAGCAAATTGTTGTATATTTTTCTGAATTTCGCAATTTTTAATTACGTTCACACATCTTGCGGTTTTTCCTCTGCCTTTGAACGGCACCTATACCGCATCCTTCTTCGTAAACACGAAGATCTTGCTGAACACATAATTGGCGATGGTGACCAGTACCGCAGAGATCAGGGTCGCTACGACCAGATTGATTCCCAGGAAGTTACCAAGAACCTGCATCACAACAACATCCAGCACGTACGTCGATACACGTGCACCGACAAACTTCGTTGCCTCCGGAATCATCGGGCCGTGACTGCGGAAGACATACTTGCGATTCGCAAAATAACCGAAGATGACACCCGCCACCCAGTTGACCGTACTTAAGATCAGGTTCTGGAACTGAGTCGGATAGGCGGTATTGTCATATACCAGCGCATTAAACGCAAACTTTGCAGCCCAGGCAACGATCGTCGTCATCACGCCGACCACCAGATATACCAGGATCTCTTCATATTTCACATAGAGCGCATGAAGCTTTGGCCAACGTGCCAACGCATCACAGAAACGCTCCTCTAAATTCTTTTTATAACCTTGTTCATTCAGTTCTGTATTCTGCATACACTACCTCATTTTCTCGTTGACAGACACAAATGATATAGTAGCGAAAGCCCGCTTTACTGTCAAGTTTTCACGTAAAAAGGCGCATGTTTCCATACGCCTTCCGCTTGCAGTTTATGATGATGCCTGCAGGTGATCATGCCTGCAGTTTATGATGCTGTCTGCAGGCGATCATACCTGCAGTTTGTGTAATCGCCCCTTCACGATATAAAGCACCAGCGCGATCAGCATCGCATAAAAGATCGTGAGCAGTGCCACGGCAAGATTTGGTCCGATCTTGCTGATATCCAAAAACATTCCCAGGAACATAACGATCCCGATGATCGATGAAAGAACACCGCTGATGATGGCTGCCCCGATCCCTATCTGCACTGCATATTCCGACTTTTCGGCAAGCGCAGCCCGCTCCTTACAGGGAATCGTCCGCAGCGCAAACACCAGTTGAAAGCCTCTGATGAATGCGCGAAACTGCCCGGCTGCACCGAGCACAATAAACTGCGGACCGACCACGGCCAGGATCGACGGCGCATCGAGGAACCATAAAATGCGGCTTCTCTCGGATGCGCCCACGCAGACCAGCACAAACAAGAGCAGCATGACCATGCCGATGATGATCCCCAGAATACTGCTTCGACTCTCTTTCTTCTCAGCTTCGTTGTTTTTCATTAACTCAACCATATTGTCTTCCGCCTTTCTGCTGTAAGCTTCTTCGGAAAGGCGCTCACCGGACAACAGTT
Source organism: Lachnospiraceae bacterium (assembly GCA_024699355.1). GTDB lineage: Bacteria > Bacillota > Clostridia > Lachnospirales > Lachnospiraceae > SIG336. Next base: position 3,063 of record JAILPR010000253.1, on the reverse strand, counting down.
CGTTGATGTTGATCTGAAGTACTTCACACAATTTCAGCATGACGCCGGTATCCGGCATGCCCCGGCCCGTCTCCCATCTGGAAATTGCCTTATCGCTGACACCGATCTGATCCGCCAGTTGCCTCTGCGTCAGCCCCTGCTCTTTTCTGAGTGTCATAATAAATGTTCCTGTACTGTTCTGATCCATTGATGAGCTCCTTTCCGTCCTTTGCCTTGCATCTTTAGCATAGCGAAAGCTCCCGTAATCCAAAACCTATGCCTGCGAGAATCGCTCTCAAAGACGTAGAATTTTCTCTCTATGAATCGTAGAATCCGCTGATCCTGCGCTCCGTAATGCGAGACGATCCCGATTCAATATTCCACTTTGATCTGCTCAATATGGTATTTTTCTTTAAATTCCGCTTCATCCTTCGGCGTTCTGATCACACAGATCTCCGTAAAATGACCATCTTCTTTGTTTTTAAATCCGGCCACTTTTTCTCCGGTGCAGATCGATGCACGGATGATCGCCTCCTGCTTTAGGGGATCAAATTCCGGTGTGCCGCCGAGCTGCTCAAGCACCCGGTTGGCCTTACGGATCTCTCTGAAAAATGTGATATAGTACACTGCCGCACCGATCAGATACGGTATCGTCACCGACAGGATCATATCCCGGTAGGCCCCTTCCGAAGTCTCCGAAAAGTGCCCCATCCCCCATACAAACAGCATGATGAGCCCCAGCGTCACTGCATACTGCCCGAGCGCCACCGGTACAAAGGGAAACTGCTGCAAATAATAATGTGCTGCAAAAATGAACGTGATCACTGCCGAGAAAAACAGGCAGGTAAAAATATTTTCCGTATAATACGGATCCGTCACGCCGGCGATTTTTTCCGCCAGTAATTTCGTACAAACGACAATGGTAAACGCGACACAGACGATCGCAAAAAAATTGTGTTTATGGATCAGTTTCATTGGCCCCTCCTCCCCAGCTTATTCAGTTTTTGATAAAACTCCGCGCGATAGCTCCGGTTCATCACCAGCACCTCGCCATTCTTCATATAAAGTTTGACCCGCATATTCAGGTCGCCCTGTAGCTTCTTGATCTGATAAAGATTGACGATCACCGACTTGCTGATCCTGACAAAGCCGGCATTCTCATAAGCCTCTGCCAGATCCCGCAACGCTTCTCTCATTTCCACGCAGTGATCTGCGGTATACGCAAAGGTCTTATGGTCCACACTTTCAAAGTAGAACACATCCGTCAGTGCGACTGCCTCATGTTTCTCCTCCGAGACCCCATCCACGTACTGCAACTGCGATGTCAGCCTTGCAAGCACCGCCTTCGTCTCCTCATCGATGCTCCGGTAATGCAGTTCCAGATAGTTCTCTTTCAGCTGCTCATCCTTTGTCTTGATCAGTTTCATACAATCCCCTATCGATCCGCGTACTTCCCTGCGATTTCAGGTGCCGGTCACGGTCTGCTTCATTTTCTCCCGGGAGCGGGCTTCCGTTTCCTTGCGCACCGGTCCTTGCCGGCTTACAAAATGAACATGATGCACAGCAGCAGATAAGACAACTTTACATTTCGGTTGGTCCAAAGATAAACGCTGCCAAACACCAGCCCGCCGATCGCGGTGTAGAGTCCTGTCGCCAAAGATCCCTTCGTCATCCAATGTCCAAGCCCCCAGGTCAGTGCGACCAGGATCCCTCCGAACGGAATCTGCTCAGCGTTAAACCAGGTCTCAAAGGCCATCTGCCCAAACACGATGACCAGCAACACCAGTACCACTTCAAATAAATAATAAATATATTGAAACGAGAACAGCAGCGGTCCCTTCTTTTGAAATTCTGCCAGCACTTTACTTCCGTTCCAGTCAATCCAGGTCGACACCAGGCAGCACACCACGCCTGACAGGATCAGCATCCAATGCCCGATCCGGATCTCGCCTGCTTCACCAAATAACTTTTTCTGTGTCACATTTGCCCAAAGATCGACACCGCAGCTCTTACGGCAATCCCTTATAACGGCCCATGCGCCAAGGCCCCATAACAGACAGGTCACCACCCAGTGGCAGATGATCTGCGCCTTAGTAAATTCCTGCATCGGTCTGTGATAGATCATCGGCTCAATGACATATACCAATAACAATTCTAACCCAATGACCCCAAAACTCTCCAGCCCGTATCCAAAAAACGTAAAGCCCGCCTTTGCTCTTCCGACTTCCCTGTACTTCGTCACAGACTCGATCGTCTGTGCCTTTTTCGTTACGTTTCCCTGCTGTTCCATCTCTGCTCTCCTTACGCTTGTTTGACTGATCTTGCCTGTCCGTTTGTTGTTACTCACACCTTATCGCAGGTCACAGGGTGCTTCAACAATTCTTACGTAAGTTGCAATGATGCCTGACCAAGTTGCAAATTACGGATCATTTTTACTGTTCCATATCACAGTTTCACTTTACAATTCCATTTCACATTCCATCGGCGTAAACCCATACGATTCATACAATGGCCGCCCCATTCGTGTCGCCTCTAATGAAATCTGCGTGATCCCACGATGCTTTGCTTCCTCCACCAGTTTCGACAAGGTCCGGTATGCGATCCCCTGTCTGCGATACGCCGGGTCTGTGTACATATTCATGATGTACGCCTTTCTCCCACTGGGATTATGGTAGGTCGGCATCACGGTATAAAAGCTGACGCCCCCGCATCCGATGACCTTCCCATCCTCTTTGACCAGAATCGCCACATGCGACCCGTCTGAAAGCGCCTTCTCATAATATACTCTGGATGCGCGCTCCACTTCCGTCATATCTGCCTGCGCATCCAGCTCATTGGCTGCCCGCAGAACTTCCACTCTCGTTTTTACAAGTAGTTCCAATTCATCTAACGTTGCCACCTGATATTCCAGCAATGCTCTGTTTTCTCCTTTGTTCAACTATTGTCATATCGGCCTGTCTGCAGGCATGCACCTCAAAGACCTACAGCATCTTGATCATATAGTACGCATCATCGTAAGAGCCGTCCTTATATTTGACGTTATGTTTGAACTGTCCCACTTTTTCAAATCCAAGCGTCTCATAT
>JAILPR010000042.1 GCA_024699355.1 Lachnospiraceae bacterium | reverse complement strand
ATGGAAGTGGATTCTGCCAAGGCTGATATCGTTGCAGGGAAAGTCGTTGCGGGTATGCAATGGTCCGGCGATGCGGTCTTTTCCATGGATGAGGCGGAAAAAGACGAGGTCTACTTAAATTACGCCTGTCCGGAAGAAGCGACCAATCTCTGGTTTGACGGCTGGGTCATGATGGCGGATGCGGTCAGTGAAGATTCCCGCACACAGCAGGCTGCGGAAGCTTTTTTGAACTTCATTTCCCGTCCGGACAATGTCGTACGTAACATGTACTACATTGGATATACGTCCGCGATCTCCGGTGGCGAGAGCGATCTGATCTATCAGTATCTGGAGTACACTTACGGTGCCGAAGAAGGCGAGGATGATACGGTGCTCTATCCCCTCGGCTACTTTTTCGCCGGTCGCGATCAGGCAGATGCTGCAGAGTATCAGTTACTGACCTATGAAGAACAGTTGGATCGGCAACTTTTTGCCCAATATCCGTCAGTCTCGGTCATTGACCATTGTGCCGTAATGCGGTATTTTGATACCGAAGCCAATCAGCGCATCTCTCAGATGTGGACCAATGTAAGGTGTTTTACAACAAAGGATCTGTTTTATGAATAACCAAAAAAATGCTCCCGAAAGGGAGCACATGTTTACCAATAAAGCATTACTGCTGCTCGTGCTGCCCATCATCGCCGAGCAGCTTTTAACGTCTCTGATGGGCATGGCCGACAGCATGATGGTCGCCAATGTCTCCGATGCCGCGCTTTCTGCGGTATCCCTGGTAGATTCCGTCAATATGCTGATCATCCAGGCCTTCAATGCCCTAGCAACCGGCGGTGTCATCATCTGCTCGAATTACATCGGACAGAAAAACATCACGAAAGCCAACGAAGCTGCCAGACAGCTCGTGCTGGTCGCAACCGCCATTTCCGTATCGATCATGTTGATCTGCATCCTGTTTCACAGACCGCTCCTTCGGCTGATCTTTGGGTCCATCGAAGATGATGTCATGAATGCAGCGATCATTTACTTTATGATCACCATCATTTCCTATCCGGCGATCGCCTTATCCGGTGCCGGGAGTGCCATTTATCGTGCCCAGGGCAATACCCGTCTGCCGATGAATGTTGCGATCACATCCAACGTTTTAAATATCGCCGGCAATGCCTTTCTCATCTATGTCATGCATCTGGGCGTATTCGGTGCGGCACTTGCGACCACGTTATCCCGCTTTTTCTATGCGGTTACACTGATGATCATGTTGCATCGCAAAGATCAGATGCTCAGTGTCCGCGATTATCTAAAGATCCGGCCAAGCAAAGCCAACATCCGCGCGATCCTGGCGATGGGCATCCCGAATGGCATCGAGAACAGTATGTTCCAGTTCGGTAAACTTGCCATTCAGTCTTCCGTTGCACTGTGCGGCACCATGGCGATCACAGCGCAGGCCATGACTGTCATCTTCGAAAATGTCAACGGTGTCGGCGGTGTCGGTGTCGGGTTGGCGCTCATGACGGTCGTCGGGCAGTGTCTCGGTGCCGGCCGGAAGGATGAAGTCATTTATTACATGAAGAAATTCGTCCGCTGGTCGTATGTCGTGATCCTGATCAGTTGTCTCTTTGCCTATGCCATTGCACGTCCGGTGACTGCACTCTCCGGCATGAATGCCGAAAGTGCCAGACTTTGTGTCTACATGACCGGTTGGATCACGATCGTCAAGCCGATCATCTGGCCGTTATCCTTTACCACAGCGTATGGCCTGCGTGCTTCAGGCGATGTGAAGTTCTCTATGGTGGTCAGTTCCCTGACCATGTGGCTATGCCGTGTCAGTCTCAGTACCTTCCTGATCCGTGTCTGCGGCATGGGACCGATCGGTGTCTGGATCGGTATGTTCTCCGATTGGACACTGCGTGCGATCATCTTCTCGATCCGCTTCCACTCCAGGAAATTCCTGAATCATAAGATCGTGGAATCCTAGCACCGAATAGTCGCATAAATGACCGCTTTCTTATTCTCCGAATTCCTCGATGGAGTCATTGACTTCATCGAGGTTTATTTTTAACTTTCCGTCAAAAATCGCCACCGGAACTTCTCCCTGTAATGGACGGATTTCCGGCACCCAGCTTTCATCCATAAAATTATGAATGATCAGCACACGCTTATGTGGATCAATGATCCAGTACTCCCGTACACCTGCTTCACAGTACTTGGCAAGTTTGATCGTCATATCTTTTTTTCTGGTTGATTTCGACAGGATTTCCACCAGAAAATCCGGTGCCCCATAAACGCCGAATCCACGGATTTTTTCCCGATCGCATACCACCAGTACATCCGGCTGCACCATCGTTTTATCATCGCAGTCGATCTGTACATCTACCGGTGCAAAAAAAGCCTTGCACTTTCCTTTTTGCGACTTGATATACGTTGCGATCGCCGAATGGATCACATAAGAAATATCCTGATGGACAATCCTGGGTGCGGACATATCATAAAAAACCCCATCGATCAGCTCAACGCGCTGTTCGTCCGGAAGGGCATAATAATCCTCCAACGTAAATTCTCCCTGCTTTTTGTGAGGATTCCCGTATTTGATCCCCTCCGGAGATACCTCCTGTGCGTTTTCGACGCCATACTGATACGCAGATGCCTCCTCATGTACGGATAATGGGTCCTTGCCGCCATACGGCGAAGCTTCTTTTCCGTATGCGTATGCCTTGCCACGATACGTTTCCTCACTGGCTCCCAGCACCTTCTCGATGGCATCCAGCGTTGCTTTTCTGGGTGACTTGGTCTTCCCCGTAAAGATTTTTTGCAGCGTGATCATCGGCACACCGGTATATTGCGAAAGCTGTGCATAGCTGTAGCCTCTTGTCTCTTTGATTTCCCGCATTTGTTCCAGTTTCATCCTGAGATTCCTCTCCTTTTGCGCACGCCTTCGTTTCTTTTGTATCACAATAGCATCTTTTTATATCTTTT
>JAILPR010000114.1 GCA_024699355.1 Lachnospiraceae bacterium | reverse complement strand
CTCGATCTTCAGATAGCCGAGGCTGTCCGCCCCGATGATCTTACGGATCTCTTCCACGGATCTGTTGTAAGCGATCAGCTGCTCTCTGGCCGGTACATCCGTGCCAAAATAACACGGCCACAAAAACGGCGGTGAGCTGACGCGCATATGGACTTCCTTCGCCCCTGCCTCACGCAGCATACGAACGATGCGGTCGGATGTGGTCCCGCGCACGATCGAATCGTCGATCATGATGATCCGCTTGCCTTCAACGGCCTCCCGGATCGCATTTAATTTCACCTGTACCGAGCTCTCACGGTTCTTCTGCTGCGGCTTGATAAAGGTACGTCCGATGTAGGCATTTTTGACAAACGCCTGACCGTACGGGATCCCGGACTGCAGGGAATAGCCAAGTGCCGCTACGTTACCGGACTCCGGTACCCCGACCACCAGATCGGCTTCCACCGGGCTGTCCTGTGCCAGGAACTTTCCGGCCAGGATCCTGGCGTTGTAGACGCTTTTCCCGTCGATGTGACTGTCCGGTCTTGCAAAGTAGATGTATTCAAAGATACATCTGGCATGCTCCTCTTTCGGGATCGCCATGGACAGATCTGACTCGATGCCCTTCTCCGGCGAGATCGTTACGACCTCTCCCGGGAGTACATCTCTGACAAACGTTGCACCGATCGTATCGAGTGCACAGGTCTCAGAGGATAAGATATAGGTATTGTCACGCTTGCCGATGCAAAGCGGTTTAAATCCAAACGGGTCTCTGGCGCCGATCAGCTTTCGCGGTGACATCACCACCAGCGCATAGGCACCCTGAAGTTTACGACAGGCGCGGCCTACCGCTTCCTCCGCGGATCTGCAGTTGAGTCGCTCCCTTGCGATATGATAGGCGATGACCTCCGAATCGATCGTCGTCTGAAAGATCGCACCGGTATATTCCAGCTCCCTGCGAAGCGCCGGCGCGTTGATCAGATTGCCGTTGTGCGCCATGCCCAAAGTACCTTTGACATAGTTTAACACCAGCGGCTGTGCATTTTCTCTCGTCGAAGAACCGGCGGTCGAATACCGCACATGTCCCACGCCGATGTTGCCTTTGAGCTTGTCGATATGATCTCCTGTGAACGCTTCGTTGACAAGTCCCATATCCTTAAAGGTCAGTACTTTCTTCTTCGGTCCGCTCGTATCGCTGACCGCGATACCACAGCTTTCCTGACCGCGGTGCTGCAAAGAGAGCAGACCGTAGTAGATCGAGCCTGCGACATCACCGCCCTCAAAATCATACATTCCAAAGACACCGCACTCTTCGCGCAGTGTATCGTTATTCTCTTCCTGAACAAAAATATCGCCCGGCATGTCATTCCTTCCTGATTCCAGAAAACAGTTCCAATCGTTGCGTCCCACCGGCAACCTGCGTTGCCTGCGACACCGTCATGCCGCATATGGTTCGCCCACACAATGTTACCCCAGCAAAAAAGAGATTGCAATGCAATTGAAGATGCGCCGTTGCATTTTCTCCATTTTGCTCAAATTACAATCTCTTAATCTGAAAGTTTTCCGATAAATTCTCTAATACGCTCCTGATCCGAGGAAAAGATCTCATCCGGTGAGCCAAAAGCCTGCACCTGACCGTTTTCCATAAAGACGATCTTGTCCGATACCTCTCTGGCAAAACTCATCTCATGCGTGACGATCACCATCGTCATATGCTGTGCTGCCAGCGCCCGGATAACTTTTAAGACTTCGACCGTCAGCTCCGGATCGAGGGCTGACGTCGGCTCATCAAAGAAGAGGATCTGGGGATTTAATGCCAGCGCTCTTGCAATGGAGACTCTCTGCTGCTGCCCGCCGGATAACTGATACGGATAGGCATCCGCTTTATCCGCAAGCCCAAGCATTGAAAGCAGCTCCCGTGCCTTCTCCTGCGCCTGCGCACGCGGCATGTGCTTTACATGGATCGGTGCCTCGGTAATGTTACGCAGTACCGAATAATGCGGAAAGAGCTGAAAGTTCTGGAAGACCAGCCCGAAACAGTCATGAAAGCCGCGAAGCTGATCTTTGGAGACATACTCCGGTTTCTCTCCGCTTTCGTTCATCCTGCAGACATGCCTGCCCAGATAAATGATCTCGCCGCGGTCCACCTTTTCCAGAAGTGTACAACACCTCAGGAGCGTCGACTTTCCGGAGCCGGAAGGTCCGATGATCGAAAGGACTTCCCCGCGCCGGACCTCAAGATTGATATCTTCGAGCACCGTCAGGTTGTCGAATTCTTTTTTGATATGTTTACATTCCAATAAAATCTCAGACATGTTGTGAACCTGCTGCGCTTATTTATAGTAACTGTAGTGTGCTTCGATCTTCTCCATGGCGATCGCCACCAGAAGATTAAAGATGTAATAGTAGACGCCTGCGATCATCAGCGGCATCACACTGGTCTCGGCCGCTGCGATCTGCTTGGCGACGGTAAACATCTCCGCCACCGCGATGACAAAAGCCAGGGAGGTATCCTTGACCAGCGTGATCACCTCGTTGGTCACAGACGGCAGGATGCGCTTGATCACCTGCGGCAGAATAATCTTAAAGAACGTCTGTGCCCTGGTAAATCCCAGAACTTTGGCCGCCTCGTACTGCCCCTGCGGCATGGATTCGATCCCGCCACGATAGATCTCCGCAAAATACGCTGCATAATTGATCGCAAACGCGATGATGACCGCAACGAAGCGATACGATGCCGAGATCTTTAAATGAAAGACATAAAACGGCGCAAAATACACCACGATCAGCTGCAACATCAGCGGTGTTCCGCGCATGATCGAGATATAGACCTTCACCAGTGTCTGTACTATTTTGTTTTTGGACATCCTGCCAAAGGAAACCAGCAGCCCCAGCGGCAGGGAAAAAAGCAATGTCAGCACAAAGACGGCGATCGTCGTCAGCAGTCCTTCACTGAGCAAAAGCAGCATCGTTGACCAGTTCATATCAGCCTCTATTCCGGATTACCTTTCGGTATTCCCGGTTGTTATTTGTACTTTTCCATGCAGAGGAAATCGCTTAAGCCGTATTTCTCGGCCAGCTCTCCTACCACACCTTCCTCATACAGTTCATACAGTGCGCTCTGTACGGTATCACGCAGCTCTTCGTTGCCCAGTAAGAATCCGACCGCATACTGCTCGGTTGCCAGGTTCTCATCCAGCATCCGAAAGCCCGTGCCTCTGGACTCGATCTGATATGCTGCCACACCGATATCCATCGCCAGTGCATCGATCGCACCTGCCTCTAAATCCATGAAGCCCAGATTGTAATCATCATATTCCACAACATCGCCAAGGCTTGCCTTGAAGTCAGCATTTGCTTCATCATTTAATGCTGCCAGTGCGGAAGAATCCTTCTGTACGCCCAGGATCATGCCGGAAAGGTCTGCCGGTGTGTTGACCGCTGCATCTTCCGCTACAACATACACCTGACTGTTATCGATATACGGATCCGTCCAGGTATACGCATCTTCTCTGCCGTTGATCGTAAAGCCGTTCCAGATACAATCGATCGCACCGGAAGATAACTCCATATCCTTGGCATCCCAGTCGATCGGCTGCTTTACCAGGGTCCAGCCCTCTTTATCGCAGACCGCCTGTGCCAGCTCTAAGTCAAAACCGGTGTACTCGCCACTCTCATCCGCATAGCCGTACGGCGGGAAATTCGCATCGAATCCTACCGTAAACGTCTCTTCCTTACTGCTGCCGCATCCGGTCAGCGCCGTTGCCAGCATCATGGTTGCCATGGTCAGTGCAATTCTCTTTTTCATAATGTCTCCTCCTGTTTTGCGTTACCACTTTATCTGTTTATCACGCGAAAGTGTTTTAAGCGTAACATACCCATGATAGGCATGTCAATTCCCAATCTAGTCTTCCGGGCGCTCCGTGACCATCTGCAGGATCTCCTCCTGATACATCGGATAGTCTGCTGCCAGTGCACGGATCTCATCCTGTGCCGCCGTTGCGATATGCTGATTGTATTCCATCTGCGAGCGCAGAGACTGTCTGCGCAGGATATATTTATGTCTCGCTTCCACCATCTCCCGCGGATCGACCAGGGCTTCCGGCTGGCGCAACCAGATCTCCGGATCCTTGACTCTCAGATACCGCAGTTGCTTGACCAGATCATCCTGATAGAACCGGTAATCCTTGCTTACCGTATCATACATCTCTCTGGCTTCTTTTTCTTCCTGATAGTTCTCCCAGTTCTCCCGCAGCTCTTTGCCGGAAGAAACATGAAACTTTAACTGCAGATAATCCAACAGGTTCTTGTTGTTGACATAGCGGATCTTCACGGTATTTTGCAGCTGGATCAGTTTGTTGATCGTCGTCTCGACATGATCGATCTCCTGCACGGCATCTTCATGACGCACATACAACAGGACCATCACCAGCGCCGCCGCACAGATCGCCAGGATATAGCCCATCTTGACATCCAGATGCAGCACCATCTGCAGGACAAAAAGGATGATCATGCAGACCATCATCGTGATAAAGCAGATGAGGGCCATCCCTTTATAGTTATCCATATCGTTCTCGAGTTCGCGGTGGCGATAGGCATAGCTGCGCCGCTCGTTATCCAGTCTGCGCAGGTCGCTTTTCACCAGTTTCTGATAATGCTCCGCCTCCTCGAGACGCGCCAGGCCGCTTTCGACCTCATCCTCCATCTGCTCAAAGACCTGAAACAGTTCATCGCTGATGCGGTTCTCACGCTCCCGAAACTGATTTTTCGAATCATGCAGCACCATCAGGTGCTGCGCCGTCTCCTCGAGCTGCGCCTTCATCTGTGGCGGTACGGACTCCACTTCCTCCATATCGGTCAGGTAGCTCGTCACGACATTGTATTCTTTTTTCAGCGCATCGAGTTCCCGCGATGCATCGGCGATCTGGTCCAGACACCCGTGCACGTAACGCTTACGCTCTCTGCTGTCATGAATATGAAGGTTTTCACGGTCATAGATGAGCTCTTCATCAAAGTCCGTCTCTTCGTCTTCATATGCTTTATATTTCCGGAACAGATTTTTCCAAAATCCCATCCATGCACTCCTTTACAGGGTCCGATACGTTGCCTTCATCTCATTTAACTTTTCATCGATCAGCGCATCAAACGCCGACGGTGCAAGGCTCGTCCGCTTCTGCATCAGACTCCGCAGCTCCTGCATCTGTGCCGACATCGGATAATCCCTGGTTGCCTCCGAGAACATCGTCTCAAGCTTTAACGAATACTCATAGAACTGGCTTTGTCCCGCAAGCAACGCCACATATTCCTCCGGTGTCAGCAACATCCGCTTTGCCGCCAGATACTGGATCGCCGCAGCTTCGTTCAGCGGATTCTCATGATATGCTTCCAAAAAATAATCTGCCGCAGCTTCAAAGCGAAACAGCCGCGCCATCAGAACGCCCATGCTCGTAAGGAGCGACGAATTGAAGGAATGATCCTGCTTCGGGGCCGTATCGTAAAGCGATTGATACGCGGTCAGCGCTTCATCGAGTTTATTGTGGGAAAGCAGATAATCCGCATAATTTTTTTGTTTGACATGCGTAGCTTCATCCATGCCTTCCCGTAAGAGACGCTCCGTTTCGGTTCGTTCTTCTTTGGTCGCATAATCCGCATATTCCAGAATGATCCCGGCAAAGGCGCTCGGCGATCCCTTTTGGTGTACCAGCGGCTTTAACTGCTGTGCCAGTTCTTTTAACCCGCAGTTGTCGGAGAGCCAGTTGACCAGCTCTTCGTTGCAGATGCTGCGATCCAGCAGGAGCGCATTTTCCTGCAGCAAAAAGCACAGCTCCTCGATGCAATGCACCGAAGTCCCGACCTGCGTGATACGATATGGAGTTATGGAATACCTGCCGACTGTGGCACGTAATTCGCCCATCGATCTTACCTCTTATTGCATAATTTGTATCTGGCTTTTCCACTTTTGATGTGTCGCCGGAAAGATCTCTCCAAACCCCAGATCCTCCACCTGCACCTGCAGGAGCGATACATCTTTCATCTGAAGTGTCAGACGCAGTCTGGTCATGGCCCTGCCGCGATCCGGCAGCCCTTCCAGATGGATCACTTCTTCCTGCACACACTCCTTCGCCTCGCTGTGCGAGATCTCCAGCGCCGGTGTCAGCGGCGTGATCCGAAGCGTAAAGGACGGATCCTTCTCCAGATAAACGTCATACTGGGCATGCGCATCATACCAGTTTTGGCCCGCCTCCAGAAGCGGCATGTAAACATCGCCGCCGTCCTTGCGGATCATCATGCCGATGTTGGCTTTGAGCCTGCTCTTTCCGAGGAACATATGGCCCGGATGTGTGGTGCCAAGGTGCTGTGCCGCATCATAGGTCGCACCCTTGCTGTAGAGATTATTTCCCTGAAAAATCCTCCGGCCGCCCCGACATAAAAGTTCCAGCGAAGAAACCATCCATTCGCCCGTAAATCCATCGCCGATCAGATAAACGCTCGAGACCAGACGCTCCTGCACCTCTTCCTGTACCAGGTCATAGAAGCGACTGTCCATCTTAACGCGATTCTCGATCTGACCGCCTTCCGTCATGATCTTGGCCGGGAACTCTTCTTCGCGGCTGCTGGTCACAATGCCCACCACCGGCGTGGTGTGCCGGTTAAAATCCAGTGCCTTGATGCGCATCCGGTCTTCGCGGTAATCAAAGAGCAGCGTGGTCCCGCGCCAGAGTTCTTCCGGCTGGTTGACCATATAGTGATAAAAACTTTCTTCATAACTCTGGAAAAAGATGTTCTTTGTCGGGAGCGAAAGCCCCGCAACGACGTCTTCGAGGATCGCGATCATCGTCTCATCAAGCTGTGGTGTCGTGATCACCATGGCCGTCAGTCCGGTCAGTGTCGCGACAAAATTAAGCAGGCTGAGCGAGCGTTTTAAAAAGATCGTCAGAAGCGCAACCGCATCATAGAGATTGCCTTCGATCTCCACCTGCTCTCCAGCTTTGGCACGGTGCAGCAGATGATCGACCAGCGTCCCGTCACCGGCTGCCGCACGGCGCAGTGCTTCGAGTCCGTAAAACCACTGATTGGACCCGTAGCGCTTACAGACAACCGTCGGGATGTTGTACTGTTCGGTGCCTGTGATGATCGGCAGCGTATTGACATCCTCCCGGCCGTTTAGGCGGTAACTGATCTGCGAAAAATCATCTCCCAGATCATATCCGACCGTATATTGACTGTTTTTCTTTTCCCTGTTCTGATCCAGAAGCATGCACTGAAGTTCCTTTACTGATTCCAAATAGCCTCTGCTGCAGGAAGTCCGTCCGGACATATTCTTCCAGCAGATTCTTCATCGTCTCGCGATCCTGCAGGGTCTGCGAAATGATGATATCGTTGAGCAAACGGAAGCGGTCGCTCGCGCTGTTGTTATTGCCCATATCATTGCGGCTGATCGAGGCACTCTCGGTGATCTCTATCCTGCCGTTTCTCTCTTCCGTGATGTAGTAAAGCAGTTTCTCTCCAAAGAAGAGGATAAACTCGGTCGTATAAACACCGCCAAAGACATCCTTCATCTCCACGGAATGATAATCATCCTCCGCACTGCCCCTCTGCTCTACCATGTAGTGCAGCATGACACGGCTGTCAGGATGCGCGCGGTATTCCACGATGGTCTTATCTTCAAATCTGCTCATGCAGGGGAACTTCTCCGCCAGTACCGTAAAATACGGCAGCACGACATTCTCCTGCAGCAGTTCCCGCAGGAAGGTCTCCATAATCCCCGCACGGGACTCATCCATTTCTTCCGGATGATGCGCATAATACCGGGTAAATGCCAGTTTGCATATCTTTTGCAGATGCTCGCCACGCGCATAAACGCGCTCCATATCTTCAAACACAACGCTTTCCGTCAGTTTTTGCTTTACAAAGTAATCATACGAGCACTGTGCCAGAAATGCTTTCTCGATGTTCGGAGATACCTGTCCGTTAAGATACGCTCCGAAGATGGCCATCTTCTCACCGACAAAATATCCGGTAAAGAGCATCTGCAAAAGCAAACGCTCACTCATCCTGCCGATCGAAAGGTGCTGATCGAGCGCCTTTTTCCAGATATCCCGCATCTGGCGTGTCGCGCCTTCATAATAATCCAGCAGATACTGCAACGTGACCTGATCAAACTGATTGTCCAGAAAGGCCTTAAAGCAAAGCTCCAACAGCAGCGGATCTTCGGCCGTGGTCTCTTCCGACGGGATATAACTGCGGATCAGATTTCCTGCCAACGCTGCCAGGATCGTCGGTGCCACATGCATATTTCCATAGGTCCGGATCCATTCACGAGTCGTCTCAAACCGCTCAAACTGCACCATGATCCCGATCACTTCCGCACGCTGCTGTGCCCGGAACATTTCCGGAGAGATCAGATTTAACGTCTCGTGGACTTCCTGCGTCATGTCATGCTTTGCATAAAGCGAAAGCAGACGCACCATCATTTCCGCGCGAAGCGAAGGCTCCACCTCTTCGGAAAAAGCGATCTTGCGGAAGCGTTGTTCGCTTTCCAGTGTCAGCGATAGCGGCTCTTTGGCACATAAGCATGCATAGATCTGGAGATTTAAATCCGTCTGATCCACCGGGATCAGTTCGGTCAGGATCCGCTCCGTATCGATCACCGGCGTGATCTGCGCCTGCTCTCCCGGCACATCGAGATTGCCCTGTGCATCGGCAAGCAGTATCACCGCATCTTCTCCAAATACAGTGATGTAGGCTTCTCCCTTAACCAGCGGGATGCGCTGTGCATGACGGTAATACGGGAGACGCACCAGTACCGTCTGGTAGCGGTCCCGATCTTTGACCTGTACCTTTCTGGTAAAACTCAAGTCGGATAAAGCCCTGCAAATTTCCGCATCCAGCATGGCCGGTTCGATCAATTGTTCATACAGATAGGCCAGCTGGCGGTTGATCTTTTTTTTGCGCAGCATATCCATCACAAAACTCTGGATCTGATAATGATACTCTTCATACAGATCCGGGTACTCCTCACGCTGTCGCAGGAGATTTTCATACAGATATGCGGTCCGCTCCGCATCCAGCGTGTTGTTATACGAGAAATATAAGAACACGACTTTGGGCAACGGCACATAAGAATCCAAATCGATGGAATACATGAAGTATTCGTATAACCTGGTGATCCTGAGGTTCTCTTCCACGCCCCTGGCATACCAGGCAAAGGCCATCGGCGTACGGATATCCTCCTGGATCAGCAGTGTGCAGATCGCCTGCAGCGATAACGAATCTTCAAACATCTCATAGGCTGCCTGCAGGACGTAAATGATCTGCTCCGTTTTTTCCCTGGAGCGTGTGATCAGATAATGCAATTGATTCACGACTTCCCTGGTCAGGATCCTGCGGCGTGCGGCAAAGAGCAGCACATGCAGTTCAAATGCACTTAAATTCAAAAAGAGCGACGGCTCTGCCTTTAAGAGGAGCCATGCTTCGACCAGGATCGTCGGACTGTTACACCCGCGATCGAACTGTTCGGACAAAAACATCCAGCGCTTTGACGGTGACTGGATCAGTTCCTGCGATGTAAACAGCAAAAGCCACCCCAGACGCCAGTTGGTCGGATTCTCCAGATAGGCCTCCCGGATCTCTCCGGTGATCTGTGCCACATACTTTTCTTCCGAACGAAGCAGCGTTGTCAGATACAGATAATAGCACCACAACGCCGGGTCCTCATTGGAGGATCCCATGATCATCGCCCGGGCATGCTCCAGCGTCCATCCCGCTTCGTTGGTCTTATCTTCCGTCATCAGGATCTGTGCCTTAAAGAGCTGCGGCATCGGATCTGTATCATCGATGGATTCCATCATACCGATGATCTCTACGGTCTTTTCACGCCAGGATTCTCTGGCCAGTCGCTTGGTACGGTATTGTAAATAGTATTCGGTCAGCTGCTCGATCAGCTCCTGCGATCTGATATACCCGTCCAGATCCCGTTGCAGCGGCGTATCAAAGCTGACGCAAACCGGAATACTCATGCTCGTAAAGCTGTTTTTGAAGGTGATCGTCGCATAGTTTAAGCCGCTGTGAAGCTTGGCGCGATCGATATAGAAATAAAACGTATAACGGTTTCCCAGAAAATCCTCTTCCGTGACCCGATCACGCTCAAAGGTCAAAAACGGTTCATCGGTCGTTGCTTCCAGATAGGTATAGCCCCATCCGTTTCTGGTCAGCAGGAGCTCTCCTCTCGTGATCTGCTCACTTACTTCCAGATCGATCCGGTCTTCGTCTATGATAAACTGCGTCGCGCTCTTTTTCTGAATCGCGATCAGGAACTCCTCCACATTGCGCTCATTGGCGCTTACTGCGGACAGTTCCCTGTATAACGGCAAATATACGGCGTCTTCATCATGAAAAATCCGGTGAAACTCCGGATGGTAGAACAATCTGACCGCCTCGGACCAGTTATTCTTTGCCAGATTGGCAAACTGAAACAGGTTCTTCAGATCCCCGGCACTGCTGCCAAGTACCGGAGAGACGATCATAATGGCAAACGGGAGCAGATATTCTCCCTGACTGCTGATGATGATAAAATTACCCTTCAGCACATCTCCTTCTTCGAGGCCTTTGCCCTGAAACCGAAAGCCGATCTCATTGACACTGCCCGAGAAATGGTTGGTCAGACATTCCATTCTCAGATCCGAAGAAAGCACGAATCCTTCCGTCAGATGGTTCGGATCCGCATCGATGCGGAACGATCCTTCCACGACCTGATCCGGTGCGATGGTAAGTTCAATTTTAGATTGGGAAAACGACAATGAACCGGAATCATAATCAAAGCGGCCTTCAAGTATTCTGTCAATGATTTCCTTCATGGTTTCCCCCTTTCGTTTCTTTTGGTAGATCGGGTGCTAAAACAGGCACAAATAGAACCAATCACCCAATTGTCATTATATAGTTTCAGCCCCCGATTCGCAACTTGAAAAGAATATCTGACCTGTTCATTTCATGCCTCAAAAAAGCCGATATTTTGGGCGCTTTACAGCAAAAGCGGAAGGTCGATCGGCCTTCCGCTTCCTGTGGTTCATTTCTTAATTTTATATGAACTGCACTATGCAGTTTCCGATTCTGATCTCTTATGGAATCCCTGATCGGATCTCTTATTTGGTGAGCAGCATCATGATATCGTTGCTGCGTGCAATGAACTTGCTCATTGCCTCTGCCTCAAGCGGTGCATTCTGAAGCTTTGCCAGATCATACAGCTGTTCGCAGATCATATCGGTATGCTCGTTGTCCTGATGCTCGGTCACAAACTGTACCAGCGGATGATTTGCATTTAATACCAGCGTCTCATCGGACATATCGCCCATGCTGACACCGCCGGAATACATCTTCATCATATCCTGCATTCTGCGGGACTCCTCGCTGACAGTCAGGACCGATGCCACCTTCTTGTTCTTCAGCTTCTCGAGTTTGACATTCAGGCGATCTTTCTTTAATGCCTTCTTCATGCTCTCTGCCAGTTTTCCGGCGATCTCGTCAAACTCTTTTTCGGCTTTCTTGCTGGTCTTGGAGCGCATCGTCTCGGTCAGATCCGCATCGATCCTCTTGAAGTGTACCCCTTCGTTCTGCGCTTCGAGCTTCTGGATGAACGGCTGGTCAATGGCATTTCGTAAAATGACCGCATCCATCTTTGCCTGGCGGAACATGTTGATGTACTGTCCCTGCTGCTGCTCGTCGGTAACGTAGTAGATGGTCACTTCCTTCTTTTCATCGCTCTTAGTATCATCGCTCTTGGCATCGTCAGCTTTGGCTTCTTCGCCCTCGGCTTCCCCGTTCTTTGCCACCGGATTGCCATCTGCATCCAGCACTTCGCTTTCTACCGGATTGCCATCCTCATCAAAGGCATCCTCTGCCTTCTGCTCAAGTTCCAAGCACTCCGGCAGGGTCAGATACTTACCGTCCAGATTCTTAAAGAGGATGTAGTTGTTGATCTTCTCTGCAAACTTGTCATCCTTTAAGACACCGAACTTGATGAACGGGCTGATGTCATCCCAGTATTTGTCGTAATTTTCTTTATCGGTCTTGCACATGCCGCTGAGCTTGTCAGCAACTTTCTTGGTGATGTAATCGGAGATCTTGGTCACAAAGCCATCATTCTGCAGCGCAGATCTGCTGACATTTAACGGCAGATCCGGACAATCGATGACACCCTTAAGGAGCATCAAAAATTCCGGAATGACTTCTTTGATGTTATCTGCGATGAAAACCTGATTGTTGTAAAGTTTGATCTTGCCTTCGATCGACTCATATTCCATGTTGATCTTCGGGAAGTAGAGGATTCCTTTTAAGTTGAACGGATAATCCATATTTAAATGGATCCAGAACAACGGCTCCTTATAATCCTGGAAGACCTTACGATAAAAGGCCAGATACTCTTCATTGGTACAATCCTTCGGATTCCTGGTCCAGAGCGGATTGATGTCGTTCATCAGCTGCGGGCGCTTGATGACTTTCAGCTGATCCTCACGCTTTGCAAAGTCCTCATCGCTCTCGTTTTCACGCTTTTCTTTCTTCACTTCCTCAACGACAACATCACTCTCTAACTTCTCGCTGACATTGATCGTCTGCGTCTCCTTGGTGTTCTCTACGGAAAGGTAGATCTCGGTCGGCATGAACGAGCAATACTTCTCGATCACGGAGCGCGCCTCATATTCGTTACAGTACTTTAAGCACTCTTCATTTAAGAACAGGGTGATCGTCGTACCGATGCCCTCTTTGTCACCGTCTTCCATGGAGAATTCCGTACCGCCGTCGCACTCCCAGTGCACAGGCTTTGCATCTTTTTTGTAGGATAAGGTATCGATATGTACTTCATCCGCTACCATGAATGCGGAATAAAAGCCCAGACCGAAATGACCGATGATCTGGTCCTCGTTGGTCTTATCTTTGTACTGTGCCAAAAAATCCGTCGCACCCGAAAATGCGATCTGATTGATATACTCTTCGACCTCGTCCGCGGTCATACCCAGACCGTTATCGGTGATCTTTAAGGTCTTCTCTTCCGGATTGATCTGTACATCCACTCTTGCCTTATAGTCATCCGGCAGGCTGTACTCGCCCATCATATCCAGTTTCTTTAACTTGGTAATTGCATCACAGCCGTTGGAGATCAGCTCTCTGTAAAAGATATCCTGATCGGAATACAGCCATTTCTTAATGATTGGAAAAATGTTTTCGCTATTGATTGATAATGATCCGCTTCTCTGTGCCACGTTCATCAACTTCCTTTCTATCTGTTACTTGGCAGATCTTGCTGCTCATCTAACCAATAGTTTAGGTCTGCGGAAATGAGAAGTCAAGAAAAAATTAGCACTCATTTAAAATGAGTGCTAATAAAGGTGCTATTCTGATGTGTAATTGGCGTCGAACGTTTCAAAAAAGGATGCGGTCGTGATCCCGGGATCTGTCAGAAACGATACTTCCTCGTACGCCGCCTGATTCAGTTCCTCCGTGACCGATGCACGGTACGCATCATATTCACGGTCAAACGCCTCGCTCTTTCGTTGCTCCAGGATCTCGATCTTATGATGTTCGGTCTCTTCCTGATCAAAGGTACTGATGCACTTTAAAAGGTAATACCCTTCCTGTGTCTCGATGACTTCACTGATCTCACCTTCACCGAGGTTAAAAGCCGCCGTCTCATAGGCTTCCTCTTTTTCGCCGTGACCAAAGGAAAGAATGCTCTCACCGACTTCATTGTACTCACTGATCAGTGCATCGAACTCTTCTCCCGCAGCAAGCCTGCGCTTTACTTCCAGGATCTTCGCCCGCGCCTGCTGCCGCTCGGTATCGGTCAGTGGCACGGTATTGCCGTCCTTATCGGTGGTCTGCAGCCGGATCCCGATCTGCTCCACCGTCACGATACGCGCTTCATCATCACTGATCTCCGGATTCACATCCGCGATCAGCGTGGCATACAGCGCATTGGCCAGTGCATACTCCGTATACATCTGACGGACCTTTTCTTCATTTAGCCCAAGCGCCTGCTTCTCGGTCTCATTCAGCCCGGCAATATAGCTTGCTGCCGCCGCTTCCACCGCGCTGCTTTCTTCCGCCGAGAGCGTCACCGCATAGTCATCGGCCATCAGCTTCATGATCTTGATCTGCTCCAGCTGCGTCAGCACCGCGCCCTTTAAGCGCTCCTCCAGGCTTTCATCACTCAGCGACAACTCCCAGATTTCAGTGCCGTACGTTTCTTCATACTTTTTCTGGAGATTGACCAGATATGTCATAAACTCCGTCTTCGTGCAGACTTCGCCGCTCATTCGAAAGATCTCGTCGTCAGTTAAACCGGTCGTCAATACGATCTGCAGATCTTCCGGGAGCTTTGCGCACGCCGCCAGTGGCAGCATCAATATCAGGAGCAGTGCCAGGAGTGTCCGTTGTAAGTTGAATTTGTTCTTCATTTCCGCTTTCTTTCATAACGCAAAAAGTGATAGGTCAGGTCAAAATAAACCTGTTCATCGCTGTCCGCCGTGATCTCCCAGTCCGGATCCTGATCCAGGTTCGGGAAATACGCATCCGCCTCATAGGCATGATCGATCTTGGTCACATGCACCGTATCACAATAGGGCAAAAATTCCCGATAGACACTGGCGCCGCCGATACAGTATACCGTATCCTGATCGTACTGCCTGCAGTATTCGACCGCCTCTTCCACGCTGTGCACAACGGTTGCGCCCGGGATCTCCAGATCCTTACGTGTAGACAACACGATATTGGTCCGGTTCTTTAACGGACTTTGGTTCGGAAATGTCTCGATGGTCTTACGACCCAGGATGATGACCTTGCCGGTCGTCTCTTCTCTAAAAAATTTCTGATCGGCAGGGATCCGTACCAGCAGATTCCCTTTGTTACCGATCGCCCAGTTCTCATCTACCGCAACGATTGCTTTCATATCTTCTCCTCTGTGTTTCGTTGTATCATTCGCATGCTGCCTGCCTCTCATACGCTGCACCTGCCGTGCATACGGTGCGCCTGCCGCGCTCTGCGCGCATCAGATCGCGATCGGGATGTTCGGGATCTGCGGACCCGGATCATAACCGTCTACCCGCACATCATCCCTGGTAAAGTCATAGAAATGCTTCTTCTCGGGATTGAGCCAGAACGTCGGAGCTTCCTTTGGCTCTCTGCTGATCAGTTCTTTGATCAGATCCACATGGCGATCGTAAATATGCGCATCCGCGATAACATGCACCAGCTCTCCGACATTCATGTCACATTCGCGTGCCAGCATATGTACCAGTACCGCATACTGTACCACATTCCAGTTATTGGCTGCCAGCACATCCTGCGAGCGCTGGTTTAAGATCGCATTCAGGGTCAATTTGTCCTCGCCCTTTTTCTGTGTCACATTGAAGGTCATCGAATACGCACACGGATACAGATTCATCTCGTGCAGATCCGCATGGACATAAATGTTGGTCATGATCCTGCGGCTGAACGGATTGTTTTTGAGATCATAGATCACACGATCCACCTGATCCATCATGCCTTCTTTGTACTGATGCTTCACGCTGAGCTGATAACCGTAGGCCTTGCCGATCGAGCCATCCTCATCCGCCCACTCATCCCAGATGTGACTGTGCAGATCATGGATGTTGTTGGACTTCTGCTGCCAGATCCAGAGCATCTCATCCGTCGCGCTCTTGAGTGCCGTACGCCGCAGCGTCGTGATCGGGAACTCTTTGGAAAGATCATAGCGATTGACCACGCCGAATTTCTTGATCGTATAGGCCGGTGTGCCGTCTTCCCAATGCGGTCTGACCTTCTCCCCCTCCGTGCTCGTGCCGTTCTCCAGAATATCCTTGCACATATCAATAAAAATGCGATCTGCCTGACTCATACCTTCTCCCTTTCTCTCTATCGCTGCCACTTATCACACAGCGCGTTGATCTGATCTGCGAATTTCGCCAGATCTTTATTGGCTACCCCTTTGCTATCCTCGATCAGCGCCATCAGACGGCGGCCCGTTGCGAGCAGTCGCTGATAAACATCCGATACCACGATTACTTTCTTCTTCGGCATCAGCTTCGGCATCGCCTCAAACGTGATGCGACCGGTCGCCAGATCAAACTCTGTTCCGCTGAACGGTGCATACGCACTGATCCCGTACTCGTTATGTAATTTTTCCGCAAAGACTTCCGTCACATGATCTTCACCATGGACGATAAAGACCTTCCGCGGCTTATCCTCAAATGCCGTGATCCAGTCGATCAAACCCTGCTGATCCGCATGACCGCTCATGCCCGGGATCGAAAGGAGCTGCGCATTGACTGCGATCGTCTCTCCAAAGAGACGCACTTCCTGCGCACCTTCCACCAGTGCCCGGCCAAGCGTTCCGTTCGCCTGATATCCGACGAACAGGATCGTACTTTCTTCCCGCCATAAGTTGTGCTTTAAATGATGACGGATACGTCCCGCTTCACACATTCCGGATGCCGAAATGATGACTTTCGGCGTCGGATCAAAGTTGATCGCCTTGGACTCATCCCCGGTGATTGCCAGATGCAGTCCCCGGAATCTCAGCGGATTGATCCCTTTTTCCACCAGTGTGAGTGCTTCTTCATCGAAGCAGTCCATCGTATTTCTCTGGAAAATCTCTGTCGCTTCCACGGCAAGCGGGCTATCCAGATACACCGGGAACTCCGCCGCTTGCGGGATCAGCTTCTCCTGCTTGATCTGCCGGATGAAATACAGGATCTCCTGTGTCCTTCCGACTGCAAATGACGGGATCACGACGTTCCCGCCACGCTCTAAGGTCATCTGAATGATCTTTGCCAATTCATTGACCGGATTGGTATCTCTTTTTTCGTGGAGTCTGTCTCCGTACGTCGACTCCATGACCACATAATCTGCCGTGGCCGTCGGTTCCGGATCTTTGATCAGTGGCTGATTGTAATTGCCGATATCTCCAGAAAATACGATCTTTTTCTCTGTTTTTCCTTCTTTGATCCAGATCTCGATACTCGAGGAACCCAGGAGATGTCCGATGTCGGTAAAGCGAATCCGGATCCCTTCGCAAAGTTCGATCTCCTGACCATACGGACACGGAACCAGCTTTTTGATAATGGCATCTGCATGCTCCATCAGATACATCGGCTCGACTTTATCGCCTTTGCTTCGCTTCGCCTTGCGGTTCTTCCACTCAGCCTCCTGCATCTGGATGTGCGCGCAGTCTCGCAACATGATACTGCATAAGTCAACAGTCGCTTCGGTTGCAAAGATCTGACCGTGGAAGCCACGTGCCGCCAGCTGCGGTAACATTCCCGTGTGATCTACGTGTGCATGCGTGATCAGAATGTAATCCAGCTTTGTCTCTGCGACCGGTAACGGAACATTCTCAAAGGTCTGTGTGCCCTGACGCATACCATAATCCACCAGGATATGCTTTCCACAAGCCTCGATATAATGACAGCTTCCGGTAACTTCGTGATCAGCGCCTACAAAAGTCAATTTCATATTGTGCCCTCCTCGAGATGCTTTCTTTTATTCTACCATAAAACAGATCAAAATAGACCGCATCCGGCATAAACCATGCACACAAAAAAGACCGCATCCGAACGAATTCGGATACGGTCTTTCAGATTCCGATCTGTCAGATCAGTGCTGAATTATTCAGCAGCTTTCTCTGTCTCAGTCTCTGCTGTCTCAGTCTCAGCGGTCTCTGTCTCAGTCTCTGCTGTCTCAGTCTCAACTGTCTCGATTGCTACAGTCTCGCCTTCCATTTCCGGAGCTACTGCTACTTCAACGGATACAACAACGCCA
>JAILPR010000090.1 GCA_024699355.1 Lachnospiraceae bacterium | reverse complement strand
TCCAATGCGGTGAAATATACGCCGAGCGGCGGCAAGGTGGAATTTACGGCAATGCATCTTCCGGAAGGAGAGAATCAGAACTACAGGATCGAGATCAAGGTCAAGGACAATGGGATCGGCATCTCCGAAGAGATGCATGACAAGGTCTTTGCACCGTTCGTACAGGAGCATGTCTATGATGAAAACGGCACCGCGACCGGTACGGGACTCGGGTTATCCATTGTGAAGAAGATCGTGGATCTGATGGGCGGTGAGATCACGCTGGAGAGCGAAAAAGATCATGGCAGTACGTTTATCGTCCGTCTGCCGATGGAGATCACCATCGAAGATCTGCAGATCAAGGAAGAGGCAGAAGTGCCGGAGGATTCCATCCTTCAGGGGACGCGGGTACTTCTTTGCGAAGACAGCGACTTAAATGTGGAGATCGCCAAACGTCTGCTTGCCAAAATGGGCGTTACGATGGACCGAGCGGCAAACGGAAAAGAGGGGCTGGAATTGTTCTTATCTTCCGAGCCCGGGACTTATCAGGCGATCCTGATGGATGTCCACATGCCGGTCATGGGAGGCCTTGAGGCCACGGAACTGATCAGAAGCTCTTCGCATCTGCAGGCGACAGACATTCCGATCATCGCGATGACGGCAGATGCCTATGAAGAGGATGTCAAAAAGTGCCTGATCGCCGGGATGAACGCCCATCTTGCAAAGCCGATCGCACGCGAAAAACTCTATGAGACGCTGGTGCGGCAATTTACGTTACACGGTTGAATCAAAGCAGTCTTAGAGGTAAAATAAAGAAGCGGTTGATGAAGGGGCAAGTAGACAACTTGCTCCTTCTTTTCGATTGTAAGTAGTCATCGCAGACCGGATGTTGCAGGATGAGGAGCTGCCCGGATGCGCTGGAGAAAAGAGGAAATAACGATGAGTAAGCAGGTGAAATTATCTCAGGAAGAAGGATATACCTATGTGGACGGCGGCGTCTGTGCGGCCAAAGGCTTTGTGGCCAATGGTCTCAACTGCGGATTAAACAGTGATCCGGGCAAGAATGATCTGGGCCTGTTATACAGTGCACAGCCTTGCGATGTCGCAGCCGTCTATACGACCAATAAAGTAAAAGGTGCACCGATCCTGGTTTGCAAAGAGCATCTTGCAAAGAACGGGAATCAGGCACGAGCCGTGATCATGAACAGTAAAAATGCCAATACCTGTAATGCGGACGGCGTAGAGAAGGCGAAAGAGATGTGCCGCCTTGCGGCCGGGCAGCTGAAACTGCAGGAAAACGAAGTTCTGGTTGCCTCCACAGGCGTCATCGGTCAGGTGTTACCGATCGAGCCGATCCGGGCGCATGTGGAACAGCTTGCGGCAGGGCTTTCCAAAGATGGTCACGCCAAAGCGGAAAATGCGATCATGACGACCGATACCGTACCGAAGGAACTGGCCGTATCCTTTGAGATCGATGGCAAAATCTGCACACTTGGCGGTATGGCCAAGGGCAGCGGGATGATCCATCCGAACATGGCGACGACCCTGAACTTTATTACAACCGACTGTGCGATCGATGCATCTCTCTTGCAGAAAGCACTGAGCGAAGTGGTTCGTGTGACCTACAACTGTCTGAGTGTTGACGGAGATACCTCCACCAACGACACCGTGCTGGTCATGGCCAACGGTGAAGCGCAGAATGCGAAGATCACCAAAGAGGACGAGAACTATCGTGTGCTGTATCGCGCACTTTACATTGTGATGCGCAATCTGACCAGAATGCTGGCCAAGGACGGCGAGGGTGCGACAAAGCTTCTCGAATGCAAACTGAGCGGTGCACCGGATCAGAACTGCGCGATCACGGTTGCCAAGAGCGTCATCGGATCGAACCTCTTTAAGTGTGCAATCTTTGGAGAAGATGCGAACTGGGGCAGGGTACTGTGTGCCATCGGTTATGCGGATGCTTCGTTTGATATTGAAAAGGTAGATGTATCTTTAGGCTCTGCAAAAGGATGCATTGCGGTATGCCAAAGCGGTGCCGGTGTGCCGTTCTCGGAAGAGGAAGCAAAAGTGATCCTTTCGGAAGATGAGATCTGTGTCTATGTCGATCTGCATCAGGGAGAGGCAACGGCAGAAAGCTATGGCTGCGATCTGACCTATGAGTATGTAAAGATTAACGGAGACTATCGTTCATGACAAATGCCCCCATCATCCGGGTTTTGAACTTCATTGCGCAAAAGCTGATCCTGCTTTTGGGGATCGTGTGCTTCGGTTTTGTGTCCTATCATGCGTGCAGGTACATCTATGCCTTCAAGAGCTATTCCGAGGAATATGTGGAGGCCTATTTTGATGCGCCCGGCAAAGGCCTGTTGGCACTGATGATCACGCTGATCGGTATGCTGTTTTGCGTGGTGCCGGTCCGCAGAAGTGCGCTCCTTGAAAAAGGTGTGGAGCGGATCCTGCTTCCGGCGCTGATGGGAATTTCGTTTTTTGCCGCCATTTACTGGGTACACATTTCGCATTCGATGCCGTATAATGATCAGCTGTATCTGACCATTTGCGCAGGCGAGTTTGCACAGGGTAATTTTGAGCAGCTCTCCGCAGGGGGCTATGCGGGCTACTATCCGCATCAGCTGCCGCTGATCCTGGTGCTGGAAGTGCTGTTTCGGCTGCTTCATACGACGAGTTATCTGGTGGTACAATACCTCAATGCGATCCTGCTTCCGCTGATGATCCTCGGCGGATATCTTGCGGTGAAGGCTATGTTCCGGGAAACTGGAGTGGCATTTGTGTATTTGTGCCTGATCATGGGCTGCCTTCCGGTGATCTTTTATGTGCCGTATGTTTACGGCGAGATCGCCTCATTTACGTTTGTGTTCTGGGAGATTTGGGCACTTTGCGGATTCTTGCAAAACGGCAGAGTCTCCTATGCGATCGCAGCATTGATCAGTTCTACCGCAGCATTTGTGTTTCGGAAGAATACGCTGATCATTCTGATCGCGGTGGGAATTGTCCTATTGTGGCATGCGGTCCTTGCAAAGACCTGGAAGCCGGTCCTGTTACTGATCGGGATGATCCTTTGCGTGGTGCTGGTGCAGGCTTTTGTACTGCAGTTTTATGAACTTCGCAGCGGGATACAGATCGGTAGCGGGATCCCGAGCAGCGCCTGGGTGGCAATGGGGCTGATGGACGGATGGCCGGGCCCCGGGTGGTTTAACAACATGAACCGCGAGATCTATCAGGCCAGCGGTTTTGATCCGTTGACGGCCGATGCGATGGCAAAGTCTGCAATTGCAGAGCGCCTGCAGGTATTTCGTGCGGATCCGGCATATGCGAGAGCTTTTTTCCGTTGCAAGATCTTAACGCAGTGGAATGAGCCGACGTACGGAGCGTTCTATTTAAACTATTCCTTCAGTGAACCGCTGCAGGAGGGATCGTTTGTCTACCGCGTCTTTGACGGAGATCTCAATATATCGCTGAGTAATTTTATGAACCATTATCAGTTTGTGATCTATGTGCTTGCGGTGATCGGCATGGTGCTTCAGTTGTTCCGGAACAGAAAACCGATCGAACTGTTACCGCAGATCGCGCTGATCGGAGGTTTCTTCTTCAGCCTGCTTTGGGAAGCCAAAAGCAGATATGCACTGCCGTATCTGGTCCTGATGGTACCGGTGGCGGCATACGGCATCGAACAGGTCAGAGCGGTACTGTCTCTGGCACTCGGCAGATATTTTGCAACGCGTCCCGAGATGCTCGATGCGGCACGGATCGACCATGATCCGTCGATCAATGACGCGACACTGGGCGGTTTCGATGACCGAAGGGATGCGGACAAAGAGCAGACCGCGCGGTTTTATCTGTTTCGCAGATCGAAGCAGAGCCAAAAGAATAATGAAGCAAAGTAAAGGAAGTTTTTTATGAATCAGTTACAAACAGATGCCCTGATATTTGATGTCGACGGCACGTTATGGGATACTACGGAGCTTTGTGCGATCGCCTGGAACCGGGTGATCAAGGCGCACAGCAACCTGCCGGCCAATGTGACGGCGCAGCAGCTCAAGGGGCTGTTTGGCAAACCGATGGATGTCATTTTCAGAACCATCTGGCCGCAGGCCTCTAAAGAAGAGCAGGAATCTTTGGCCAAACTTTGTGTCAAAGAAGAAAACGAGATGCTCGTGACCACACCGGGGATCCCGTATCCGGAAGTCAAAGAGACTCTGGCAAAGCTTTCCGAAGAGCTGCCGCTTTTTATCGTCAGCAATTGCCAGAGCGGTTATATCGAGGTCTGCATGTCGGGCCTTGGGATCGAGGCTTATATCACGGATTTTGCCTGCTTCGGGGATCATCCCGTCAGCAAGGGACAGAATATTTTGGAGATCATGCATCGTCACGGACTTAAAAACCCGGTATATATCGGGGATACGCAGTCGGATGCGGACGCCTGCAAAGAAGCGGGGATCCGGATCTGTTATGCTTCTTACGGGTTCGGCAATGTCGAAGCGCCGGATGCGGTGATCACACAGATCGGTGAGCTGCCAAAGCTCATCGGCATGACGAAGTAAGGAGTAAGGTATGAGAACGAACGAGCAGCGCAGGAGACGCGTGAACCGTCTGAAAAAGATGATTGTCACGCTTGTCATTTTGTGCTTATTGATCCCGACGGTGCTCAGCAGCATCCTGCTCATCCGCGTCACGAATCTGCAGACGCAGGTGACGAGGCTTGAAGAGCGCATCACGCAGCTCGAACAAGGGCAGATCACCGATCTGATCTCGGCGGTACAAAGCGATGAAGCGCAGACGGTGAGCGGTGAGGTGGCAGATCCCGGGAATCTCACGGAAGATGAAGAGGGTGCAGGTTCAGACATCGCAGCAGACGGAGAATATGCAGCTTCGGACAGCGACGGCACGGCTTTTCAGGATACGGATGCACAGGTGCGCAAGGTGTATCTGACCTTTGATGACGGACCGAGTTATCAGACGGATCGGATCTTGGACATCCTGGAATTATATGATGTGAAGGCTACTTTTTTTGTGGTCGGCAAAGAAGAGGAGCACTATTCTCTGCTGTATCAGAGAATCGTCAAAGAGGGGCATTCTCTGGGGATGCACTCGTACAGTCATCAGTATGCGACACTGTATGCGAGCACAGAAAGCTTCACAAGTGACCTTGATAAAATACAAGATTTTTTATATGATAAGACTGGTGTGACGAGTTTGCTTTATCGCTTTCCGGGCGGTAGCAGCAACTCGGTGATCACGAAAGAAAACCTGAATCTGGACATTGCCATCCTGCAGGATCGCGGGATCCGGTATTTTGACTGGAATGTCTCTTCGGGAGATGCTTCCGGTGCCACACTCAGTGCGGCACAGATCAAAGAAAATGTGATCAGCGGCATTAAGCGGCAATCCGGAGATGTGGTCGTGCTGATGCATGATGCGGACGATAAAAAGACGACGATCGAAGCGCTGCCGCAGATCATTGAGGAGATTCAGGCGATGGAGAATGTCGAACTGTGTGCCATTACGGATGAAACGGAGACAGTTCAGCATTACACGTACGAAGCATCAAATGAATAAATAAATCTACATCATTTGGGGTAAAGAAAAACGGAGGAGAAAAAAGATGGGATTTTTTTCAGAATTAAAGCAGGATTTATCACAGGCAGTCGATGAGTTAAATCCGGATGCACTCGAAGAAGGTGCTACAGAGGATGGTCTTGCGGAGGATAGTCTTGCGGATGATCTGAATACAGAGGCTGAGGCAACAGACGGGATCGCAGACAGCGATGATGTCACAAGCGCACCGGAGACGAGCGAGGACTTAAGCAAGATGCTCGATCAGATGGATCTGGATAATCTGATGGAAGATGAGACACCGGAGACAGCGCCTGTGCAGGAGTCTGTGATCAGCGAGCCGGTTGTCGAAGAGCATTTCACGGAAAAGAAGGACAGCCGCCTCTTTACCAATCCGGTTACTTCTCACCCGATCGCAGATGAGACATCCGTCATCACAGCAGGCATGAAGATCAACGGTGATATCACCGCACAGGGATCTTTGGATGTCATCGGTGACATTGTCGGCAATGTGGATATCATGGGCAAGCTCAATGTCAGCGGTTCCATCAACGGTAACTCCAAAGCAGCCGAGTTCTATGCAGAGAAGGCACGCATCACCGGTGAAGTGCATTCCGAAGGTTCCTTAAAGATCGGACAGAGCTCCATCATCATCGGTAATATTTACGGTACCAGCGCAGTGATCGCAGGTGCGGTAAAAGGCGATATCGACGTACACGGACCGGTCATTCTCGATGCGTCCGCGATCGTTATGGGAAATATCAAATCCAAATCCGTTCAGATCAACAACGGTGCGGTCATCGAAGGTATGTGCTCACAGACGTATGCGGATGTGAACCCGTCATCCTTCTTTGATAATCTGAAAAAGAAAAAATAAATTCGGAGGAATTCCATGAAGCGAGTAATGTTAAAGCTGAGCGGTGAAGCACTGGCCGGCGAGAAAAAGACCGGCTTTGACGAAGAGACTGTCAGAGGCGTGGCACTGCAGGTAAAGCAGCTGGTAGATCAGGGCATCGAAGTCGGGATCGTGATCGGCGGCGGTAATTTCTGGAGAGGTCGTACCAGTGAACACATCGATCGGACCAAAGCGGATCAGATCGGTATGCTGGCAACCATCATGAACTGTATTTACGTATCCGAGATCTTCCGGAGCGTCGGCATGATGACCAACATTTTAACACCGTTTGAGTGCGGTAGCTTTACGAAGCTTTTTTCCAAGGATCGTGCCAATAAATATTTTGCACACGGACAGGTCGTATTTTTTGCAGGTGGTACAGGTCATCCGTATTTTTCCACCGATACCGGCGTCGTACTTCGTGCGATCGAGGTAGAGGCTGAGGTGATCCTGCTGGCAAAGGCTATCGACGGTGTCTATGATGACGATCCGAAGAAGAATCCGAATGCAAAGAAATATACGGAAGTCACCATTGAGGAAGTGATCGAGAAGAACCTGCAGGTCGTTGACATGACCGCTTCTATTCTGGCGAGAGACAATCATATGCCGATGTGGGTATTCTCACTGAATGAACAGAACAGTATCGTCAATACGGTACAGGGCAAATTTAACGGAACCAAAGTGTTGGTATAGGTATTACGGAGGAGATTATGGACGAGCGTTTAACGGTATATGATGACAAAATGCGTAAAACATTTGAATATCTGGAAACGGATTTCAGTACGATCCGCGCAGGACGTGCCAATCCGCATGTATTAGACCGGATCAAGGTAGATTATTACGGAACACCGACCCCGCTGCAGCAGGTGGGTAATGTGACGGTTCCGGAACCGCGTATGATCCAGATTGCACCGTGGGAGAAGAGCCTGATCAAAGAGATCGAGAAGGCGATCCTTTCTTCCGATGTCGGTCTGACACCGTCCAATGACGGTGCGGTGATCCGCCTGGTATTTCCGGAGCTGACCGAAGAGCATCGTAAGTCTCTGGCAAAGGATATCCGCAAAAAGGCGGAAGATGCCAAAGTGGCAGTCCGCAATGTCAGACGTGACGGCAATGATGCATTTAAGAAACTGGAAAAAGAAGACGTATCCAAGGATGTGATCGATGAACTGCAGGATAGTCTGCAGAAGCTGACCGATCAGTATATCAAGAAGATCGACGAAGCAATGGAAGCAAAATCCAAGGAGATCATGACAGTTTAAGAACATATGAGGCGGGTACTGAAACAGTATCCGCCTTATCTTACGTAGGAGCAAAGAATGAATATTCCCAATCATGTGGCGATCATTTTAGACGGGAACGGCAGATGGGCCAAGAGCAAAGGCATGCCGCGAAATTACGGACATATGCAGGGCGCAAAGAATGTCGAGGGAATCTGTCGTGCGGCAGATGAACTCGGGATCCGCTATCTGACCTTTTATGCGTTTTCGACAGAGAACTGGAAGCGTCCGCAGGCAGAAGTGGATGCGCTGATGAATCTGCTGAACCAGTATATCAAAAAGCTGTTAAAGTCCGCGGTCAAAGAAAATATGCAGGTGCATTTTATCGGTGACCGCAGTGCGCTTGGCAGTGAGATTCAGGAGAGCATGAAGACCCTGGAGGAAACCACGAAGGTCTGCACGGGCCTGACGTTTACGATCGCGTTAAATTACGGATCCAGAGATGAGATCAGAAGAGCGATGGTACGCCTGGCGGATGAAGTCAAAGCAGGAACACTGGCACCGGAAATGATCACGGAAGAGCTGATCGCTTCGCATCTGGATACAGCCGGGATCCCGGATCCGGATCTGATGATCCGCACCTCCTATGAGCTTCGCCTCAGCAATTTTCTGATGTGGCAACTGGCGTACGCGGAACTGTATTTTACCGAGGTTCCGTGGCCTGATTTTACCAAAGAGGAACTCCAAAAAGCGGTAGAAGCATACAGCAACCGTGATCGTAGATTCGGAGGAATTAAGAATGTTTAAAACGAGACTGATCAGTGGTATTTTCCTGATCGTGATCGCACTCATCACCATTATGACCGGCGGGATCGTACTGGATCTTACGGTATTTCTGATCTCCTGTATCGGCTATCATGAACTGGCCAAAGCGTTGAAGATCATCAAAGACGGGGAAAAGACCAATGCCCTTGAAGTCATCGCCATGGGCGGGATCGTACTGTTTTATCTGCTCTTTTATTTGAGCAGGCAGATCGATTTTCAGTGGGCACATGCAGAACTGCTGGTGCTGATCTGTGTCTTTCTGGCAGAGATGCTGATTTATGTGGTGCGCTTTCCGAAGTATCATGCAGATCAGATCACCGCTGCGTTTTTCAGCTTTTTTTATGCACCGTTTCTGTTATCCTTTATCGATCAGACCAGAAATCTGCCGATGGGCAGTTACAGTGTATGGCTGATCTTTATCAGCGCGTGGGGGTGTGATACCTGTGCGTACTGTGTGGGGGTTCTGATCGGGAAGCATAAGATGACACCGATCTTAAGTCCGAAAAAGTCTGTGGAAGGTGCGATCGGCGGGATCGTCGGAGCGGCGCTGATCGGCGCATTGTATGCGTACTTTGTGATGCGCACGGTGCAGGATGTGCCGTTGCTCATCCCTTCGTTTACACTGATCAGTGCGGCGGGAGCACTCATCTCCATGGTGGGAGATCTGGGCGCTTCGGCATTTAAGAGAGATCATGAGATCAAAGATTACGGCAAGCTGATCCCGGGACACGGTGGGATCATGGACCGTTTTGACAGTATTATTTTTACGGCGCCGGTGACCTATTTGCTGGCGTATGCGCTCCTGCATCCGATCCTGTAGGCGGGCGGGAGTTAAATCACAAGAAGGCAGAACATGGAAAAAAAGATAGGAATCATGGGCTCGACCGGGTCGATCGGTACGCAGACCTTAGAGATCGTCCGGAACTATCCGGACAAACTGAAGGTGGTCGCACTTTCAGCAAATACCAATGTAGAAAAAATCGAAGCGCAGATCAGAGAATTCCATCCGGAATTCGTTTGCATGATGTCAGAAGATGCAGCAGAAGAGTTAAAGGTACGGATCAAAGATCTGCAGGTCAAAGTCACCTGCGGGATGGACGGCCTTCTGGAAATGGCGGCGCTCCCGTCGATGGATACGCTGGTGACGGCAGTAGTCGGTATGATCGGCATCCGTCCGACGATCTGTGCGATCGAACATCATAAAGAGATCGCGCTGGCCAACAAAGAGACGCTGGTCACGGCAGGGCATTTGATCATGCCGCTGGCAGAAAAAACGGGCGTCAGGATCCTTCCGGTGGACAGCGAACATAGCGCGATCTTCCAGTCGCTCCAGGGCGAAAAGCGCAGCCAGATCAGGAACATCCTCCTGACGGCTTCCGGCGGACCCTTCCGCGGCAAGACCAAAGAAGAACTCCGGGAGATGACGGTGGAAGATGCCTTAAAGCATCCGAACTGGTCAATGGGACGAAAGATCACGGTGGACTCCTCCACGCTGGTCAACAAAGGTCTGGAAGTGATGGAAGTAAAGTGGCTCTTTGATGTGCCGCTGGATCATATTCGTGTGGTGGTGCAGCCGCAGAGCATTTTGCATTCAGCGGTAGAGTTTGATGACGGTGCGGTGATCGGTCAGATGGGCGTACCGGATATGAAACTGCCGATCCAGTATGCGCTGTTTTATCCGGATCGTTTGCCGATGGAAGGCAATGCGCTCGATCTGTTTGAAGTCGGATGCATGACTTTTGAAAAGCCGGATACGGAGAACTTCCGTGGCCTCGCGCTGGCGTTTGATGCGGCGCGTGCAGGCGGCAGTTTGCCAACCATCTTTAATGCGGCCAATGAACAGGCTGTTGCGTTGTTTCTGGATCATCGGATCAGATTCCTGCAGATCGCGGAATTGATCGAAGATGCGATGAAAGCGCATCATGTTGTTGAGAATCCGTCACTTGCGCAGATTCTTGACGCAGAGCAGGAAGCGCGTGAGTTCGTGCTTTCCCGGTTATCATCTTACAGCAAAGGATAGAAACTTCAGTGACCATTATTTTATTTATTCTCATTTTCAGTATCGTGGTGTTGTCTCATGAATTCGGCCATTTTCTGCTGGCACGGAAGAACGGTGTCCATGTCGTGGAATTCTCGATCGGTATGGGACCGATGATCTGGCATCATGATTCCAAAGGCACCAGATACGCGGTACGTGCACTTCCGTTTGGCGGTGCGTGTATGTTTGAAGGCGAAGACGAACTGGATCTGCCGGAGAGACGGGATTCCGTGCAGGATGAGAGTGCGCCGTATGGCAGGAAATTTACGGAAGTCGGCGTCTGGGGCAGGATCTCGATCATCTTTGCGGGCCCGTTATTTAATCTGCTGCTTGGCTATGTGATCGCCGTGATCCTGGTCGGCTTTAGCGGCTCGGATCTGCCGGTGGTTTCTCAGATCATGGAAGATTCCGCGGCTGAGGCGGCAGGAATGCAGAGCGGGGATGTACTGACCAAAGTCAATGGAGAGTCGATTCATTTGTACCGTGAGGTATCGTTGATCTCAGCACTCAATACCAACGGCAATCCGTTGGATATCGTTTATGAGCGCGACGGGGAGACCTATGAAGTGACGCTGCAGCCGATCTATGATGAAGAAGCGGGACGTTACTATATGGGCATCGTTGGCGGTGGCACTTACCTGGACTGCAAAGGACTGCAGGTGCTGCAGTATGGTTTTTACGAGACACAGTATGTGATGAAGGCAACCTTAAAGAGTCTGCAAATGCTCTTTACCGGTCGGCTGCAGCGCACTGATGTCTCGGGACCTGTCGGGATCGCACATTATGTGGGTGAGACCTATGATGAGGTCAAAGGCTACGGCATTCCGACCGTGGTGCTGACCATGCTTAATATTGTGCTGCTGTTATCCGTGAACCTCGGGATCATGAATCTGTTGCCGCTGCCGGCACTCGACGGCGGGCGTCTGATCTTTTTGTTTGTCGAACTGATCCGCGGCAAGCCGGTCGCACCGGACAAAGAAGGATTTGTGCATTTCATCGGCTTTGTATTTTTCTTTGCATTAATGCTGATTGTGATGTATAACGATATCGTGAATTATTGGATCCATTAGATCGTGGTTGAGGGGCTATGAGAATTCTATTGGGAATTGCGGTATTACCGCCACTTCTGTTAATCATTTATATCTATCGGCGTGACCAGGTTGAGAAAGAGCCTTTGGGATTACTGGCAAAGCTCTTTCTCCTTGGTGCGGTTTCTGTCTTCCCGGCGGCGCTTGCCGAGACGATCGGGGAGCAACTGTTATCCAACCTGTATCTGGAAAATACGACTTATTATAATCTGATCGACTGCTTTTTGATCATCGGCATTGCGGAAGAAGGCTTAAAGTATCTGGTCCTTAAGAAAGTGACCTGGAAGCATCCGGCTTTTAATTACCGCTTTGATGCCATCGTTTATGCCGTGTGTGTCAGTCTCGGATTTGCGCTTTTGGAAAACGTGATGTATGTGTTCATAGGTGGGGTTTCGACGGGCGTTGTACGGGCCTTTACCGCGATCCCGGCGCATGCCATCAATGCCATTTACATGGGGTATTATGTCGGTCAGGCGAAATTATGTGAGAAGTACGGTGAAGTCAACGGAGAAATCTCGGACCTGCGAATGGCCTTTTTCGTGCCGGTATTTTTGCACGGCTTTTATGACTTCTGCGCGATGCAGGCGACGGATTTCTTTACCATCTGCTTTATCATCTTTGTGATCATGATGGACATTCTGGCGGTGACCAGGATCAGACGATCCAGTAAAAACGATGTGGCACTGTAAGTGCGAACAGAAAGGAGTACTATGGCAACCATCAAACCCGGAACCGGAGGAGAACGTTACGTACCGGTGGAAGAACGATCCGGCGCAATGTCGGATGTGTATTTCACCAGAGATTTATCACCGGAGGGACTGCTTAGGATCTTTGATAAGATTGCGCCGGCCCTCAAGGGAAAAATCGCAGTCAAATTGCATACCGGCGAAAAGCACGGACCCAATATCATTCCGCGTTCGTTTGTCAAAGCACTGATCGAACAAAAACTTCCGGACGCAACGATCATCGAGACCAATACCTACTATGCAGGGGATCGGTATACGACCGAAAAGCATCGTGAGACCCTGGCTGTGAACGGTTGGGATTTTTGTCCGGTGGATATCACGGACGAGCACGGAACGACTTATTTGCCGGTTCAGGATGGTAAGTGGTTTACACAGATGAGCGTCGGAGAGAGTCTGCCGACATATGATTCCATGTTGACGCTGACCCATTTTAAAGGGCATACGCAGGGTGGCTTCGGCGGATCCAACAAAAACATCGGCATCGGCTGTGCGGATGGCAGGATCGGCAAAAAGATGATCCACACACCGGAAGGATCTGACAATATGTGGGGCAATCTGCAGGAGGAATTGATGGAGCGCATCACCGAGTCGACCAAGGCAACGATCGATCATTTCGGTAAGCAGGTGGTTTACATCAATGTCCTGCGCAATATGTCGGTATCCTGCGACTGCGAGGGCGTGAAGGCAGCACCGGTGGTCACACCGGATATCGGGATCGTCGCATCCACGGATATCCTGGCTGTTGACAATGCCTCGGTAGATCTGGTCTATGCACTTCCGGAAAAAGCAGGAGCGGCGCTTCGTGAACGCATCGAGTCCAGACACGGGCATCGCCAGTTATCCTACATGAAAGAACTGGGGATGGGCAATAACCGCTATCACCTGCTCGACATCGACCGGCAGGACCGTGAGATCTCTTTACAGGAGGCGGTTGCCGGCGTAAAGGATACCTGGGAGCCGGATCAGTATCAGGTCTCCAAAATGAGATAAGTTTGCAGTATGTCTGCGCTGCCGCATCTTTGGCAGCGCAGCTCTTTCTCACAACTGTGAGTCCAGGTTCTTACAATTGTGAGTCTCAGCGACAACAGTCGCTATGATTACCGCACTCTGCGGTATCTTCGCGGAAAATCACCGCACATGTTCAATAAGGAGAAGTACATGATTACAGGAATATTGTATGACAAAGGGGATCGTGCGCCCGTAAACCAGGATGCACTTTGCCTCGAATCCGTGCTGTTGCGCGGAAAAAAAGAGCTGTCCATGGCGGTGGTCTGCGACGGCGTGGGAAGTCTGGATCAGGGAGAGCGGATCTCAGCCATGATCGCATCACAGATGCGCACCTGGTTTTACGGAGAGGTGATCGATCTGGCCATGAAGCACAAATTATCAAGGAACCTGACGCCCTCCATGACACGGATGCTGCATGGTATCGCCAGAAATTGCCGGCAGATCACGGCGCAGGAAAAGATCACCCTGGGATCGACGATGAGCGCAGTGATCATTTGCGGGCATCGGGGCTATGTCTATCATGCGGGAGATTCACGGATCTATCTGATCAGAAAAACGACTGCACAGAGGATCTCTACCGATGATGTGCGAAACGGATGTTTAAGCGCCTGTATCGGCAGCGGACAGTTCCCGCACCTCCACACCCGTATGCTGCGCCTTCGAAGGAGTGACGGGGTACTGCTTTGCAGCGACGGGTTTTATCGGATGCTTGATCAGGAAGCCCTGTGCGGGATTATGGATGCGAAAAAAGTATCTTCCGAGCGGCAATTATCATCCCGCCTGCTAAGTGCGGCAATGCTGTTGCGAAGCCGCGGTGAACAGGACAACATTTCGGCACTCGCGCTGATCGTTGGAAAGGAGCAGGTATGACGACAAAGAACAGAACCAGATATCATATGATCAAGGTGCTGGGAAAGGGCGGCTTTGCCCGGGTGGTCCTGGCAAGAGATCTGCTGCTACAGCGGGATGTTGCGATCAAGCAGGCGCTGCTTTCCGATGAAGAGAGCAAAGCACAGTTCCGGATGGAGTGCGAGGTCATGACAAGGATCCGCCACCCGATGATCCCGCAGGTCTATGATGTGGATGCGCAAAGCATCATCATGGAATACATCGAAGGGATCCGGCTCGATACGTGGATGGAGCGGCACGGGGCGATGCCGATGTCGATGCTCAAAGAGGTGGGACTATCGCTTGCGGGATTTTTGCAAACGCTGCATGAGAGCCCGGGGGAGCTGCTCTACCTGGATCTGAAGCCCGAAAACATCATCTGGCAGGAAGGCGGAAAGATCCGCGTGATCGACTATGGGACGGTGCGGTATTCATCGCGCTATCAGAGCGCAGATCCAAGGCGGATCGGGAGTTATGGCTATGCATCGCCTGAGCAGTGGGCGGGCGATGCCGTGGATGCGCGTGCGGACATATATACGCTGTGCGTATTGCTGTATGATCTGGCCTGCGGCAAAGTATGCGCAGGGAGTCCGCAGATCAGATTCCATCAGCGGAGGGACAGCGAGCTTCCGGGAGCGCTGTTTGCCATAT
Organism: Lachnospiraceae bacterium; assembly: GCA_024699355.1. GTDB lineage: Bacteria > Bacillota > Clostridia > Lachnospirales > Lachnospiraceae > SIG336. The sequence continues at coordinate 4,115 of JAILPR010000090.1, read as the reverse complement.
TGCACAAAGGCGCCTCCCCAAGGAAAGAGGAGCGGTATGGCTCGATGCGGGAATTTTGCCGTGAATTCGAGGACTGCTTTCAAAAATCTCACCGGAGATACCACAGAAAAAAAGAATCTTATCTTTGCTTAAACAGCGTATTATTGCATGATGCAGGGGCGCATGGAAGGGGATTTGGGCGATGTGCCACATTGAAAACAGAGGGTAAATGATCTAAGATAAAAAGAAATTACTGCTCAAAAAATGTACATGAAAGAGGAATGAAATGACGTATCGTGAACAAACCAAAGAAGTCCGGATCGGGAAGGTAACGATCGGTGCGGGAAACCCGATCGCAATCCAGTCGATGACCAATACACCGACGGAAGATGTGAATAAGACGGTGGAGCAGATCCTGCGCCTTGAGAAGGCAGGCTGTGAGCTGATCCGTTGTACGGTGCCGAATGAGGCGGCTGCCAGGGCACTGACGCAGATCAAAGAGCAGATCCATATTCCGCTCATCGCGGATATTCATTTTGACTATAAAATGGCGATCGCAGCCATGGAGCACGGTGCGGATAAGATCCGGATCAATCCCGGAAATATCGGCTCGGTGGAAAAGGTGCGTGAGGTTGTCAAAGTCGCCAAAGAGCGGAATATCCCGATCCGTGTCGGTGTCAATTCCGGGTCACTGGAAAAGAATCTGGTGGAAAAATACGGTGGTGTCACGGCCGAAGGGATCGTGGAGAGTGCCCTGGATAAGGTGCATCTGATCGAAGATATGGATTATGACAATCTGGTCATCAGCATCAAATCTTCGGATGTCTTAATGTGTGTCAAGTGTCATGAACTGATCGCCGGCAGGACGGTTTATCCGCTGCATGTCGGCATCACGGAGTCCGGCACGGTCATGAGCGGTTCGATCAAATCATCCATCGGTTTAGGCCTGATCCTGGGTGCCGGGATCGGTGATACGATCCGTGTGTCGCTGACCGGAGATCCGGTTGAGGAGATCAAAGCGGGCAAACTGATCCTTCGTACGCTCGGCCTTCGAACCGGCGGGATCGAAGTGGTATCCTGTCCGACGTGCGGTCGTACCAAGATCGATCTGATCTCTTTGGCGACCAAAGTGGAGCAACTGGTGGCGGATTATCCGCTGGATATCAAAGTCGCGGTCATGGGATGCGCAGTCAACGGACCGGGAGAAGCCAAAGAAGCGGATCTTGGGATCGCCGGCGGTATCGGTGAAGGACTGCTGATCAAGAAGGGCGAGGTCGTCAAAAAAGTACCGGAAGATCAGCTCCTTGCAACATTAAAAGATGAACTGGATCATTGGGGGAATTCCTAACATTGAAGCTATTTAAGGATGCATTCGCAACAGTAAAACTGCAAAAAGAAGAGCAGGCCATCATGGAGGAGGTCTACGTTGAGCGGATCTCTTCCAACAAAGAGAAAACGCTTGTCCGGATTCAGCTGCTGAGCGAGCATCTGATTCAAAAGTGGCAGATCCGTAAGGTGGAAGCGGAGATCGCCCGTCAGCTGTTTCCGGAAGGAAATGTGGAAGTTAGGATCTTTGAACGCTTTCGGCTGTCTGCACAGTATACCCCGGAAAATTTATTGGATATTTATTGGGAGAGTATTCTCGAGGAGTTTCGGGAATACTCTCCTTTAGAGCATTCGATCCTGATGCGCTCTTCCCGCCGCTTTAACGAAGCGCAGGATGAGATGTGTCTGATGCTCGAGAATTCCTGCATCGCACAGCGAAAGAGTGCAGACATTGTGCGGATCCTTGAGAAGATCTTAAATGAGCGCTGCGGATTTGGCGTGCATGTCGTGACGGAGTATCAGGAACTGCACAATTCCCATATCGCGGAAGAAGAGCAGAGGATCGCACTGGAAGTACAGGCGATCAGCCAAAACATGGGCGGTGGTATGCCGCAGGAGAAAGAAGCGCCGGCAGCGCAGGATCCTGCGAATGCGCAGGAAGATTCCAAAGCATCCGCCGGTGTCACCAAAGAGGGCGGCGACAAAGTCAGCATGTCCGGCAGCGGCTTTAAACGGACGGATCGCGGCGTGGATAAAAAGCTGCAGGAGAAGCAGAACAGACCGCTGAAACGTTCGGACAATCCGGATGTTATCTTCGGACGGGACTTTGAAGAAGAAGCGATCGAGATCGAGAATGTGACAGGTGAGATCGGCGAAGTCGTGATCCGCGGAAAGGTTCTCTCTTATGAAGATCGTGAGATCGCAAGGATCGAAAAGACCCTGATGATCTTTAAACTGACGGATTTTACCGACACGATCTCTTTAAAACTCTTTGTCAAAACCGAACAGGTCGGAGAGATCAAAGGAGATTTACAGCCCGGTAAATTCTTGAAGATCAAGGGTATGGCGGCGATGGACAATTACGATCATGAGATCTCGATCACCTCCATTGCCGGCATCAAGAAGATCCCGGACTTTACTACGAAGCGTATGGATCACTCCGTGCGTAAGCGTGTCGAACTGCACTGCCATACCAAGATGAGTGATATGGATGGTGTCTCCGAAGCAAAGGATATCGTTAAGCGAGCCTACAGCTGGGGGATGCCGGCCATCGCGATCACGGATCACGGTGTGGTACAGTCCTTCCCGGATGCCAATCATGTGTGGGATGATCTGTGGCGGGAGGAGTCCAAAAAGCGAAAAGAAGCAGGAGATCCGGATCCGGACCGGTTTGATTTTTTCAAAGTCATCTATGGCGTGGAAGCGTATCTGGTCGATGACCTGATCCCGGTGGTACACAACGAGACGGGGCAGGAACTTCGGGATTCGTTTGTCGTATTCGATATCGAGACGACGGGAACAAGTCATGTCAACAATAAGATCATTGAGATCGGTGCGGTGAAAGTGGTCGACGGCAAGATCGTGGATCGCTTCTCGACGTTTGTCAATCCGCAGGTGCCGATCCCGTTTCTGATCGAGCAATTGACCAGCATCAATGACAGCATGGTCATCGATGCACCACTGATCGAAGAAGTGTTGCCGGAGTTTCTGGAGTTTTGCAAAGGCTCCGTTATGGTCGCGCACAATGCGGAGTTCGATATGGGCTTTATCATGGAGAACTGCCGCAGGCAGGGGCTCCCATCGACCTATACCTATATTGATACCCTGGGCATCGCGCGTCTTCTTTTAAAGCAGGCAAAGTATACCCTCGATGCGGTGGCAAAGACCTTGAAAGTCTCACTCGAGCACCATCACCGTGCGGTGGATGATGCGGAATGTACGGCGCTGATCTTTGAAAAGCTGATCGTCATGCTGGAAGAGAAAGGCATTTTGACGTTAAAGCAGCTTGAAGAAGCCAGCACCTCCAATCCGGAGATCATCAAAAAGATGCCGACCTATCATGCCATTATCCTGGCAAAGAACAGTGTCGGCCGCACCAATATGTATACCCTGATCTCGAAGTCGCACCTCGAGTATTACAACCGTCGTCCGAGGATCCCCAAGAGCGAGCTGCTGAAGTATCGCGAGGGGCTGATCCTGGGAAGTGCCTGCGAAGCGGGAGAGCTCTACCGGGCGCTGCTGGATGGCAAAGACGATGCCGAGATCGCCCGTCTGGTGAATTTCTATGATTATCTGGAAATCCAGCCGGATGGCAACAATATGTTTATGATCGAGTCGGAACGTGTCGAATCGATCCACTCGGTAGAAGATATCCGTGACGTGAACCGCAGGATCGTATCGCTTGGCGAACAGTTCCATAAGCCGGTCGTGGCGACATGCGACGTGCATTTCCTCGATCCGGAGGATGAGATCTACCGCAGGATCATTATGGCCGGAAAAGGCTTCGATGATGCGGATCATCAGGCACCGCTGTTTTTGCGTACCACGGAGGAGATGCTGGAGGAATTCCAGTATCTGGGCAGTGAAAAGGCCGAAGAGGTCGTGATCACCAATACGAATCTGATCGCGGATATGATCGATACCATGGCACCGGTGCGCCCGGATAAGTGTCCGCCGATCATTCCGGATTCGGACAAGACGCTGCGCAGGATCTGTTACAACAAAGCGCATGAATTATACGGCGAGAATCTGCCGGAGATCGTAGAGAAACGTCTGGAAAAAGAACTGACCAGTATCATCGGCAACGGGTA
>JAILPR010000018.1 GCA_024699355.1 Lachnospiraceae bacterium | reverse complement strand
GCATTGCACCACGGAAGCAGTCCGATCCATTTCCCGAGTTTCTCGCCTGCAACTGCCGCAACTGCGCCAAATGCGATCGCTGCGATCAGCAATACAAAGACTACCGGCAGACGATACATGACAAAGAAATAGACGATCAATGCGATCAGAGACACCAGTGCGCCGATCAGGCATAAATTCAATCCTTTGGAATTGTTTTTCATCGTGTCCCCCTTTCTACATTTCCTTACGGTAGCTGCGATATCCCAGCCATCCCGTAAGAACTGTTCCGATACCGAATACGGCGATCAATGCAATACACAGGATCTGATACCAGGTCAAAACATGTTGGATCGCAGTGTTAACGCTGATCCCGTTCATGGCGTTGGAATCCGCCAGTTGATACAGCCAGAACTTAATGCTGTACTGCATCTTTTCCTGGAATGCCGTATCTTTCTCGATCCTGGACTTGGAAGCTGCCATCGTGCCGATCTTGGACGTATCGTACGCCGAGGTCGTCAGACAGTTACCGCCACCCGCAAATGTGATATCACGCCAGTTCATGTAATCCGCACCGTTGATCATATCGGTGTTGTACCAGCCTTCATAACCCCACTCACCGCGGGCGATATTGATCAGAAGATTTTCATAAGCACCGACAAATACGGTACCTGCACGGTTAAATGCAGTCATGATACCGGAGCAGTGATTCTCGCTCATCAGTTTCTGGAAGCAGCGCAGTTCGTTTTCTCTCGCACCCTGTTCCTTCATAAACGTGGAGATACCGGAGCGATTGGATTCCTGATGATTGAATGCAAAATGCTTCGGCTCCATCATCAGCCCCTTTGCCTCTGCCGCATCCACGACAGCCACTGCCGTCAGACTGGTCAGTATGGAATCTTCCGAATAGTATTCGTGATTTCTCGCGTTATAAGGTACGCGGTGGAGGTTCACACCCGGTGCAAAGAGACAGCTCTCATTGGACCAGAGCGCATCTTCTCCAAACAATGCACCTTCCCGTGCCTGCAGTTCGCTGTTCATGGTCGCTGCCACAACCGGATCGGTCGGCATCGTTGCCATGGAATAATCCGCACACTCATCTGTTTGTGTGGTATAGGTCGGCTCATCCGCATTCGATTCCTGCCAACGGATGTAATAGCCTGCGACCTGATCGTAGGTAAAGCCCAGCGGTCCATCATTGGCATAGGTTCTTGCCAGCAGGATGGAATCGACGTTCTCGACATCGTCACCACCCTTTTCAATGAACTGGATCGCTTCCTCCAGCGTCATCTGTGATACGAGCTGATCCCAGATCGGATCCTCCAGTGCTTTCACACCGGTCAGATTACCGTTCTCATCAAACTCCATAGCATCCAGGATCGATAAGCCGTTGTCTACACCCCAGGTGACACCTTCGCCATTTTCGGTCAATTCATAAACCGAATTGGTTAAGCCGGCCATCATCTCCTCTGTCGGGGTGATCCCGGTCACGGTCTCCCATCCTTTGGTCCAGTCACTTCTGGTCGTATACTCCACGGTATTCTCGATCAGATTGTTGATATCCATATCTTCGAGTTCGTTCTCTACACCGGCAGAATACGTCTCGATATCTGTTTCTCCCAAATTCCAGGTCAGTGCTTTGGCCGCATCGACCACATCTGTTTCAGCAGTCAGGATCAGGCTTTCGGTATCGCCTGTCTTTGCCGCAAGCACATTATTTAAAGCTTCGTGTGCACCGTTGCCGACAGCGAAATAATAATCGCCTGCTTCAAGTACCCACGCACCGGTGGTTCCATCCGCTTTGACTGCCGTCTCATCGTAACTTGCGAAATATTCCGCATCAAAGTTGATCGTCACGGTTTCGCTCTCGCCCGGATTCAGTACCCCGCTCTTGCCGTAAGCCACCAGCTGGATCGCAGATTTTTCCACACCGCCGGCAGTATACGGTGCCTGCACGTAAAGCTGTACGGCAGATTTGCCCGCTACATCACCGGTATTGGTCACCGTCACGGTCGCGATGGACTCCCCGCCGATCTCTACCTGCACCTCATCGAGGCTCTGCGTAAAGGTCGTATAGGATAAACCATAGCCAAACGGATAGGATACTTCATCCGCATAGTTCCATGCACTTCCCGTCGAAGATCCTGCGGTCGAATCCGCATTGCCCTGTCCTAAGATGCTGTCTTCGTAGCGGGTCTCATAATATTTATAGCCGACATAGATGTCTTCGCCTTCGACCACAAACCAGTCTGCCTTGTTCTCTGCGCTCATCGCATCCGCACTACCGCTCGCCGATGCGTTGCTGTACAGATAAACACCGAAGTTCACCATTGCCGGAGAAGAAGCACTGTTTACCGCATAGGTATCCACCATGGAACCGGACGGATTCACCTCACCGCTCAGTACATCCGCAACACC
>JAILPR010000085.1 GCA_024699355.1 Lachnospiraceae bacterium | reverse complement strand
TCGTTATACTTCGTCAAATACAACATCTTCTCCGTGCAGATATGCCTGCACCTTATCTTCGATCGGATCGTAGAGATCCGCTTTGATGCCAAGATATTTACATGCTTCATACAGGATCGGTACCACATCCTCATGGATACCGACGCAATGATGGATGTAAGGTCCTTCGACAACTTTAGCCTCAAGACGCTTTAAGTTGGCAACTTCCACCCATACATACGTACCCTTGGTATACGGTCCTTCGATGCCTTTGGCATGACCGAGCAGGAGCGAATACTCTCCATTATCTCCGTCGAATCTTGCCAGGGTCATCTTGCCATGCTTTGCCTCTGCAGATACGGCGCCGTTATAGTCAAAGGCAACCGGAACACAGATGGTCGGTTTCTCCTTGGCAATGGAGATCGGCCACGGTCCGCAGTGCTGCAACAGTTCTCCGTTTTCATTGTCCGGATGACGAACCGTCCAGTCTGCAAACAGCGTTCTCTTTTCATTCATGCCCGCCGCTTCCATCAGGATGGAAGTGATCGCGCCGTGAATATCGGTCTCACATACCACCGGCAATCCTTCTTCATTTAATAAAGAATTGGCTGCACACGGCATAATACCGATCTCATCCTGCAGTGCATTCCAGCACTGGATCGCCACTGCCTTGGCACCGTATTTGTCTGCCAGATCTCTCATGGCGACTTTCAGTGCCGCAACATTTTCCAGGAGATTGTCTGCGATATCGCAGTTCATATTTGCCTTACAATAATCGATCGTTTCTTTGACTCTGGTGCCTTCCTTCTTGGCTGCATCGATCGCTGCGGTCAACTCCGGCAACGGGATCGGTGCCAGCTGCACATTAAACTTCTCCAGCAGCTCGCCTTCATTGCACATCGTGCTCCAGAAATCAAACGGTCTGGGGCCGATCTGCAGGATACGGATGTTGCGGAATGCACGTACAACGTTACATACTGCCAGGAAATCCTTAACGCCACGCTCGAACTCCGGATCGGTCAGACGACAGTTGGTCATATAAGTAAACGGTACCCGGAATCTGCGCAGTACCTTACCGGTTGCAAACAGACCGCACTGTGAATCACGCAGACGCATACCGTTTGGCTCCGGACGCTCATCGCGCGGTCCCCAAAGCAGTACCGGCACATTCAGTTCTTTGGCCAGTCTTGCACACTCATACTCGGTACCGAAGTTGGCATGCGGGATAAACAGACCCGCAACCCCTTCCTTTTTGAACTTCTCTGCGATCTTGATGCGATCCGCATCATCGTAGAGCAGACCTTCTTCATTAATATCCGTAATATCCACGAACTCCACGCCCATCTCACGCAGGCGATCTCTCGTTAAATTCGCATACTTTACTGCATCCGGCGCACTGAAGATACTTCTTCTGGTCGGTGCAAATCCAATTTTTACCACTGCTTTAGCCATAGCTTCCTCCTTTGCATCTTAAGAACCTTCCGGGTTCACTCTCTCACTTCTTCTTTTACCATAGGCGTCACTAAATAAGAACAAATAATTTAGTATTTCTGTGCTAAATTTTACTAATATTATTGACTTTCATTTTGTCATGACGCAAGATGTCTTTAGAAAATGCGCTATTATTCAACGTATTCTCCACAATCTTTATTTATCTAAATTTAGTTTTTATCTTTGGGGAGATTCTATGACCGCAAAAGAATTAGCAAAACTATTGGGGGTATCGCAGACTGCCGTATCCTTTGCCTTAAACGGCAAAGACGGCGTATCAACGCAGACGCGCAACCGCATTCGCGAAGCTGCGCAAAAATATGGATTTGAGACACCGAAAGAGACGGTAGCCAATCAGTCTACCGGAACGATCTATCTGATCTATTATCAAAAGAGCGGAATGCTCTTTCCGATCCTACCCTTCTCAACGGAAGTATCGGAGGGTGTGGATGCCGCCTGTGCCGCTGCCGGATATCGCGTTCACATCCTGCACGTACATCATCAGGAACAGCTCTTGCAGCATCTGGAAGAGATCGGCTCAAGCGAGAAAGACGGCATTATTCTCTTCGGCACTGATATGGTGGAAGAAGACTTCATGCCACTGGCGTTCCAGAAAGCCCCGATGGTCATGTTGGACAATCATTTCATCTCGACCAAAGTCGATACGGTCTCGATCAACAACATCGACAGCGCCTACCTGGCGACCAACTATATGATCAAGAAGCGCTTACAGATGCCGGGGTATCTGCGCAGTTCCTATCCGATCCGGAATTTTGACGAGCGCCGGGAAGGCTTTGAACGTGCACTGGTACATAACGGCTATTCCAAGTCACAGTACATCCATCACGAACTGGCAGCCTCCATCGACGGTGCCTATGCCGACATGCTGGCGATCTTATCCGGTAAAGAGAAACTGGCGACCTGCTATTTTGCCGACAATGACAGTATCGCCCTCGGCGCAATGAAAGCCTTTAAGGAAAAAGGCTACCGCATCCCGGAGGATGTCGCCTTTATCGGCTTTGACGATATCGAGTTGAGCGAATACACGGAGCCCGGCTTAACGACGGTTCACGTCCCCAAACGCTACATGGGCATGATCGCCGCCCAGCGTCTCTTATCCATCATCGGAAAAAAAGATTACTATCCGGTCAACATCCAGATCACGACCAATCTCGTGATCCGCAAATCCATCTAAATATTCCGTCTAAACACAAATCCATCTAAAAAATCCGGCAGACACCGCATTCTGTGCCTGCCGGATCAAAACAGATCCAATGAACTATCCAGATAAATTTCTTCCCGGATGCGCAGCTGCCATTCCGGTTTGATCAGATAATATAATAAAAATTCCAGGATCAGGGCGCTGCCGAGGCTGCGTCCTTCTATTTTGAACTCTGAATATCCATGTGGAAGATAGGTCTTGCAAATATCCCGAATCCCGATAAAGCCCGGATTTTGCATGGCATCGGAAAAGCGATAGCCGCGTGTTGCCGTTGGCGATACGCAGACATGCTCCGTCGTATCTTCCCCTAGGTTTTTCAGACTTACCGCATCATAACAGGCCTTTCTGTCAGGGCACTCATACCAGCAACATTCGTTGCACAACAATTCCACCTTACGCTTGTATCGCTCCGGTAATGCCAGCAGTTCATCCATCGCATGATTTAACCGAAAATCCGGAACGACATAAGAAAACTCCGGACGCGTAAGCTCCGCATAAAACTCCGCAAACTCCCGCAGCACCTTGGTCGTGGATGAGACCAGGTAAAAGCCCGGATACTGTGCCTGCAGATACTCTGCCAACAGGTCCGATGATACGATCACACCATTACGTCCATCCTCGCGCTCCCTGCCGCTGATTCCGATCCCTCTGCCGCCCGGATGTTCAAAAAGCCGGCAGAGCGCATTACACGTTGCATCCGACAGGTGCTCCTTTCGCAACAGCCCGTTGCTAAAGGTCAGCCGCGCAGAGATCCCATATTCCGTCAGCAGATCACAAACGTCCTTGGGATCTGCCTCACCAAAGCCGGCTCTCCCGCCGCCCCAGAGACAATCCGCCGGTGCCCCGTAGATCGATCCGATCTCGCACCAGTCGTAAAAGTACTCCCGATGCGTCCTGTAGAGCGGCAAAAACAGCCGGTACAATTCATAAAATTCAAACAATCCCGGCAAATGATACCGTGCTTTTCGTGTGGTACTCATCTCTTTCGATAGGTCTCCTGAAAGATCGTTTTTTCGATGACATAAATGTCGGTCAGATCATCGACCCGTGTCGCAAGATAATCTCCCGGCTTTCCGTACATATAGTTGTCGCGATCCCATCTGGTAAAGA
>JAILPR010000073.1 GCA_024699355.1 Lachnospiraceae bacterium | reverse complement strand
CCACCTTCCTTCAGATTCCCCTCGCGTTAATCACAGTATTTCTGTGAATAGGACACCCTTGGTCTCGGCTGTATCCTTCCCACTACTAGGGCGGATTGGGGACTTTCACCCGTTAGAAACGTGCGCCGCAAGGCGCACAACCAAAAAACGGCAGCACCTTCCGGTACTGCCGTCTCCTTTTATCCGATACAATATGCTCTGATATGATCCGCCATCTCCTGCTGCGACCAGATGACCGGCACCGGATATCCGGGATTGGCCTCTGCGATCGCACGTCGCGCCAGCTCCGGGATATCTTCCTCTTTCACATTCGGAAAGTTCTTCGGGATTCCGAGCAGATCGTTGAGGTCATAGAGTCGTTTGATAAACGCCCTGGCCTTTTCCTCTTTGCTCTCACCGCTCTCGTTTAATCCGATAAAATCCGCCAGCTCGGCAAGTGGCTCATATACCGCTTTGCCATAGCTTTCCATCACCTTTGGCAACAACACCGCACATGCCAGTCCGTGCGGCACATGATAGAGTCCGCCGATACCATGCGCGATCGCATGGACATATCCGACAAATGCGTTGGTAAATGCGATCCCCGCTTCATAAGACGCCACCAGCATCTGATCTCTGGCAACCACATCCTCCGGATCCAGGACCACCAGCGGAAGATAATGGTGGATCAACCGCACCGCCTTACGCGCGTGCTTGCGGAAACGCTCCGCGCTATACCGGTTGGTATACGCTTCCACCGCATGTGTCATTGCATCCAGCCCGCTGTACGCCGTCGTATGCTGCGGAAGCGATAACGTCAGGATCGGATCTAAAATTGCCACGTCCGGCTCCAGACAAAAATCGCTGATTGCATGTTTATACTGCTCTTTCTCGTCCGTAATGACCGCAGCCACGGTCACCTCCGAACCTGTCCCGGCGGTCGTCGGAACGGCGATCATCAGCGGAAGTTTCGCTCTGATCTTTAAGACACCTTCCATCTGTGCGACGCTTTTTTTCGGCTGTGCGATCCTTGCGCCGATGATCTTGGCGCAGTCAAGAACCGACCCGCCACCGATCGCTACAATGGCTTCGCAGTGATTTTGCAAAAACAGATACACTCCGTTTTCCACCTGTTCCACCGTCGGATCCGGTGTCAGATCCGTAAAAGTGACACAATGAATTGCCTTCTCTTTCAGTTCTTCCAAAAGCCCATCCAGCGATCCCCGACGCAGCATCCCGGCTGTTGTCACAAGTAAGATCCGCTGTTTTCCATGCGCTGTCAGCAGTGCCGGAATACGATGTACCGCACCGTATTCATGGATCAGTTCCTGACTGCTCTCCGGTCTGGCCTTGATCACCGCGGCTAACGCCGACTGCTGCATGCGATAGCTTGCATGCTGAAAATTCATCTGTTCCTCCGTTCTTTCCCGGTTACAGTTTTTCCCATGTATATTACTCTACTGGACTTTTCCTTATTTGACCAGTCCTTTATCTGTCTTTTTCACATGCTTGAAGACATTCTCGAAACGATTCAGCGCTTCATCGATGATCTCCGGCGTATCCGCCATGGAAGTGTACAGACGGCTGCCGGCCAGGGTGATGATTCCGTTTGCCATATATGCTGCGCCCATCTTTTCCATGGAATCCTTCCGTACATACATCATATCTTTGTTCTTCAGCAGACCACTTGCCGACTTTAAGAAGCTCATGGAAGAGAAGTCAAAGCTCATCGCGCCGGTGCACTCCAGATGGACGATCGAGCCCTGGTTATAAGCCACGAACGGCAAACCGTAACGATCCAGCAGTTCCTTTAAGCCATCGCAGAGGCGATCGCCCATGGCGCCGGCCTTGACACAGGCATCCGTCCGCTCGATTTCCTGAATCGCCGTATAGCCCGCAACACAGGATAACGGATTGGCTGCCAGCGTACCGCCGACATAAGCTCTGTGCTTTCCGGTGGCAAGACCTGCCGCCATGAGGCCCGCATACTCTTTCTTACCGCCGACACCGCCTGCTGCCGGATAACCGCCGGCAACGATCTTTCCAAAAATCGTCAGATCCGGAACGACATCAAAGAAACCCTGCGCACCGGATAAGCCAACACGGAATCCGGTCACAACCTCATCAAAGATCAACAGTGCGCCATATCTGTCACACAGCTCACGCACGCCCTTATTGTAATCACGTGCCACAGGTCTGGTACCGCTCTCCGGTCCTACCGGCTCTACCAGCACTGCTGCCGTGCCGCCCTTCAGGCGATTTCTCTTGAGCATCTTCTCCAGCATCTCCAGATCGTTCGGACGTACTTCATCCGTTCTCTGATAAGCGCCGGAGGTAATGCCGTGGGATTCCAGAAGTGCTCTTGAACCCGGGATCTTTAAGCCGTACACCATCTGATCGGACCAGCCGTGATATGCACCGCCAACCTTGATCACTCTCTTTTTACCGGTCGCGATACGAGCGATACGAAGAGACGCCATGACAGACTCTGTACCGGATCCCAACATACGGAACATCTCGACATTCGGCATATGCTTGTTGATCTCTCGTGCGATCAGCATCTCCGACTCATGCAGCAGACCGGTGACCGGACCGCAGGTATTTAACAGTTCGATGACTTTTTTTCTGACCGGTTCGTAATTGCTGCCCAGGATCGTCGGACCGCCGGCCTGTAAAAAATCAATGTACTGATTGCCATCCTTATCATACATGTAGGCGCCTTCCGCACGATCGATACACATCGGGAACGGCTTATTAAATGCCAGGTTGTGCTGTACACCACCCGGAATATATTTCTGGGACTCTTCAAATACCGCCTTGGACTTTTTGCACTTCTCGTCATAATACGGCATGATCTCATTCTGATAATAATCATCCGTCACTTCCCAGATCGGCTGACTGGTCAGTTCCTTTAATTTCCGATTGATTTCTTTGGGATCATCCCATCTGCTGATTCCATACCCACTCATGATTTGTCCTCCTTTAATTCCTGCTTCTTTGCAAGTTCATTTGTATCCAACGTTTTTCCAAACACCACGAACCGGTCAAACAGATACTCCGTGGTAAAGTTCAATGCCATATTGATGCCGGTCACCAGATATTCATTCCACAAAAGACGCTCCGCCAGATAGTCTCCCAGCACCGTCGTCAGCGGCGTAAAGACGGCATAATAACATGCCACCTTCATCATTGCGATCGGCACATTTGCCACCGACTGAAACGTAAATTTCCGGTTCAGCGTAAAGTTCCAGATGACCGACAGGATCAACGCGATCAGATAACACGGTGCATACGGCAACTGTGTCAGTTCATTGAGCAGTGTAAACGAAAGGATCTCGATCACTGCCGCCGAAACCGAGAACAATGCGAATTTGATCATTCGAAATACTTCTTTTCGATTCTGTTTCATCGCGCCTCCCTCACTTATTTTTCTGCTTGGCATACTTGGTCCGATAGATCAGATGCTGTAAAAAGACATCGATACTGCCAAGCGTCCCCTTGACATGACAGGCCTGCGTATGCAGATAAACGATCGCCGCCTTTTGCGTCAACACCTTCAGCGCCTCTCGCTCTTCTGCCAGCGGATCCCAAACGATGATCCCGACATCTTTGATCAGGACCGCACCGCACTTATCTAACGCCGCCACAACTTCATCGCTGTTGGCACGATTGACAAACGGAATTTTCTTTCCGATCATCTGTGCCATATCATCCACCTGCGCCGGGATCGATCTCCCAAGTTCCGCAGCTGCAAGGGTCTCCTTGGTGCAGACCACCTGCGCCCCTTCTCTGAGATTGCTGACCTGCGAGATCATGTGCTGAGCCGACGGATCCAGCGTCCGGTCATCTCCCGGCATCCGGTAATTGCGATAGCAGATCTCTTCTAAGAGCGTTGCTCTCTCAAAAGCCTCTTTTCTGCTGCTGCCGCAGATCAGTACGCCGTGATGGATCATGAAAATGATATTGGCGCCCGTTTGCAGTGCCTGATACACCTGTTTTGCCAGTTTTTTTGTGCTGGAGATCCCATACGAGGCCACACACATACCGCCCAGCTTTTCCTGCTCTTCTTTGGTCACCTGCAGGGTTGTGATCCCGCCCAGTCCGATCGCCGTTGCATACGTCTGATGCGTGTGAATACAGTAATTGGTCTCCGGCTTCAGCTCATATGCCGCCAGATGGATCCCTTTCTCGCTCGACGGTTTTCTGTTGCCCACCGCCTCTCCGGTGTCGATCGACATCATCACCAGATCCTCCGGTGTCATGTGCTCATAATCAAGTCCGCTCGGCGTGATCACAAAATGATTGCGATCCACACGACAGCTCACATTCCCCCAGGTTCTTGCGACCAGCCCCGTCTCCAGCAGGACCTTTCCTTCCGCCGCGACCAGTCTTCGTGCTTCCATCTCTTCCATCATCTCACCTCGTTATCCTCTGTTTGCCTGCCCGTTCAGCAGGGCAAAATTCTTTTCATTGCACTTATGTAACCGCCTAAACACCGCATAGTTTTTCTCATAAACCGCGCGGTTGACCTGATTTGGTACATACCGTTTTTCCACGCGGATGATCTGCTTTGCCCGCGCCAGACTTGGAAATGTTCCGGTGCCGACCGCGACCAGAAGTGCTGCACCGACCGCACCGACATCCTGTGTATCTTCCACGGTCTCGATCGTTCTCCCGGTGATATCCGCCAGAATCTGGCAGGTAAAGCTCGATAACGCGCCGCCACCGACAAAGCGCAACGTCTTTGCGGTCTTGATCTTTTGATCCTGCGTCTCCAACATCCAGCGCAGATGATAGCAGATCCCCTCGAGTACCGCCCGGATCATCTCAGTCTTGCCGGTCTCGATCCGGATGTTAAAAAACATCCCGGCCGCATTCGGGTCCTCAAACGGACAACGGTTTCCATGCAGCCACGGCGTAAAGAGCACACCTCCTGCGCCCGGCGGGATCTTGGATACCGTATCCGTCAGATAGTCATACAGTGACGTAAAGATACACTCTTCACTTTCCGATACGGATTTTTTCTCCAGATAAATATCGATCTCATCCAGTGCCAGATGATCTTTGACCCACTCAAAGCATTTTCCGGCCGTCTCCATTTCCGCAAAATAATTGTATTTTCCCTGCTCCGCGCCGACGATGCCGGCGATCATGTTGATGATATCCACCTTCTGTTTCGGGATGATCGTTGTGACCCATCCGGATGTTCCGGAGTAAATGTGCGTATCTCCGATTTCCGTGCAGCCTGCACCGATCCCGATCAGTGTCGCATCTCCGCCACCACCAAAAACAGGGGTTCCTTCCGCAAGGCCCAGCTCTGCAGCTGCCTTTGCCGTCAATTTTCCTGCCATCTGGGTGCAATCGATCAATTCCGGCAAATGTGCCTTGTTCACCCCATACATACGACATAGGGCATCAGACCAGCAGTTGTGACCTTCTCTGGAATCATACAGAAATGTTGCATACGCGGAATCTCTGGTCATCACAAACGCGCCGGTGCAACGGCAGATCAGATATTCTTTGACATCCAGCCATTTATACACTTTGGCAAAAGTCTCCGGCTCCTGCTCTTCCACCCATTTATATTTCCAAAGCGGGTCCTTGACACTGGTCGAAGCCGCCCTGGTCAGGTGCAGGCTTGTAAACAGCATGCCGATATTGACACCGGAGATCTGAAGACCATGACCTTCCACGCGCTTCATTTGCGCACCGGCCCTCTGATCCATATAACTCATCGGACGGCGCAGTGCATTGCCGTCTCGGTCTACCAGCACCAGTCCCTGCATCTGCGAACAAAAGGAAATGCCGCTGATCTGCATTGGTGTGACGCTGCTTTTTTTCATAAGTTCCTGCGTCGTCTCGCACATGGCGCTCCACCACTGCTCCGTATCCTGCTCGGCACCGCCGTTTTCCAGAACAAACAGATCATATCCCGCATAACTGCTCTGCAACAAACGGATGTCTTCGCCAATTTCAAACAGACAGGTCTTCACGCCTGTCGTGCCGAAATCATATGCAATGACATATTGCTTCTTACACTCCATGTTTTCCTCCTACTCCGCGCAGGATAAACTCGGTCATCCCGTAAACGATCGCTTCATCATCCGTGCTTACGTCCTCACCACAAAAGATGTTCATGCGCGCTCTGTAATAATCACAACTGCAGGAAAACTGCAGCATCATCAGCAGGTTATCCAAAAAAAACGCAAGCAGACGCGGATCAATGTCGCCTTCGACATGACCCTCGCTGATCGCGTTTTCAAAAAGTTCCTGATATAGCAGCGCTGTGCGCGCCTCGATTTCCTCCGCAAGCTGCGCCGCATATTTACGGCAGCTCCCGGACGTGATCTCGTTGTACATCACATTGATATTGCGATGCTCTTTGGCATGCTGCAACAGCGCACGAACGACCCGCGTCAGATTCTCACGAAGCGACTGCTGTTTGTCGATCGCACTCGAAAGTACCTCATCAAGCGTTTGCAGACTGTATCTGACACAAGCCAGGAAAAAAGCATCCTTGTCCTGATAATACTTATAGATCACACCGACACTCATGCCGGCTTTTTTTGCAATGGTATTGATGTTGGCACGATCCAGACCGGCGTTGGAGAATTCTTCGATCCCTGTTTCCAAAAGCTGCACCATGGCAGCCTCATCCATCTTTCGATACATGCGCTCCTCCCCCCGTATGGATACCAAATCATTACTTACACTTCATAGTTCTTTGAAAATTCTTCCTGTCATCTCGTGAGTCATCGCTCACGTCTTAATTTAGTTATATCTTTAAACAACCGTTTATGCAATAGAAAAGGCACCTCTTTCCGTGAGAAAAAGGTGCCTTGATTTTTGTGAAATTTGCCGAAAATCTGTTTATCCGAACAGAACATCATTCACGATGCTCTGCAGATACTCCTGTCTTCCGGAGCCGGGATTTTCCGGTTTCTTCATCGCCGCTGCGCGATCGGCCAGTGCCTGCAGGGAGGTTTTGCCCTCGCGGATCTGCTTGCCCACGCCATCGTTATAGCTTGCATAACGATCTTTGATAAAGTTGTCGATCCGGCCATCCTCGATCAGTGCAGCTGCCTTGATCAGCCCCAGCGCAAAGCTGTCCATGCCCAGGATAAATGCATAGAACATATCCTCGTAGGTATTGGACGGACGACGGTTCTTTGAGTCAAAGTTCAAACCGCCCTTTAAACCGCCTGCCTTTAAGATCTCGTACATCGCCATCGTCGTATCGTAAATGTTGCACGGGAACTCATCGGTATCCCAGCCAAGGAGCATATCGCCCTGGTTGGCATCAACCGAACCGAGCATATCGTTGATCGCGGAAATGCGAAGTTCGTGCTGGAAGGTATGACCTGCCAGTGTTGCATGATTGGCTTCGATATTCATCTTAAAATCTTTGTCCAGACCATACTGACGCAAAAATCCGATCGCGGTTGCCGCGTCAAAATCATACTGATGTTTCATCGGCTCCTTCGGCTTGGGCTCAATAAAGAAGGTTCCGTCAAAGCCGATACTGCGTCCGTACTCCACCGCCATCTTCATCAGTGCTGCAATATTTTCCTGCTCCATCTTCACATCGGTATTTAATAAGGTTTCATATCCTTCACGGCCGCCCCAGAAGACATAGCCTCGTCCGCCGAGTTTCACGGTCATATCCAGCGCTTTCTTGACCTGCGCCGCAGCAAAGCAGTAAACGTCTGCGGAGTTGGTCGATCCGGCACCGTTCATAAATCGCGGATTGCTGAACATATTAGCGGTTCCCCACAGGCACTTGATGTTGGTTCCTTTGGTCTTCTCCAGAATATAATCGGTCAATTCGTCAAGTCTTTGGTTGGTCACATTGATGTCGTCTTCATCTTCCGGCACCAGATCCACATCGTGGAAGCAATAATACTCAATCCCGAGTTTCTGCATAAACTCGATCCCGGCATCCACTTTTGCCTTTGCATGCTCCATCGTGCCGGGCTCTGCGCCAAAGCTCTTGTCGGCGGTTCCGCGGCCAAACATATCCACACCGTTGGCCCCCAGGTTATGCCACCAGGCCATAGCAAAATTTAAATGATCCTTCATCTTTTTGCCAAGGATCACACGATCCGCATCATAATAGCGGAATGCCAACGGATTTTTGCTCTCCGGTCCTTCGTATTTGATCTGCGGAATACCCTTAAAAATTTCACTCATTGTAACGTCCTCCTATCTGTTTGTTCTCCAGATCACAACATTCATTGAATTAGTTATCGCTAACCTCCTCCATCATAATCCGTTTTAAAAAAAAAGGCAAGATTTTGTTTTTTAAAAAATCCCATAAATACGGCACAGTTCACGGGCACGCTTGCTGTAGCGAAAATGATGTCGTAAGCACGCAACGTGTGGCGAATTCGCAGGGCCGCAGGCATGCAAAGGGCCCTGCGAGCTATTGCTTCACAGGGCCCTCGATTTGGAGTCGGTAGTTTACACACAGAAACTATACTTCTTCATAGCGGGCATGGATCTTATCCTTGCCGCATACGTGTTTGGTTCCATCGGAATCCTGGATGATATAATCATCCGTTTCAATAAAGGTACGTCCGCGCCGATGCAAAATGTACGGACAAACAATATCGCCGTTTTCGCGCTCCACTTTGATCAGACGATCTGTATTGATCCAGCCTTTGGTGACGACATCGGACCACTTTTCAAATCCATCTTCCATGCCTTTATCCAGTTCGTACTTTTCAACATCTGCCATGAGTGAAACTCGTTTGCATTTCATAATCTTTCCCTCCGTTTTTTACTTGGGAATATATCATACAGGTTTTAAGTGATCCCCCTCATAAGAATCCCCCGCCCGTAAAAACTACATAAACCCGCAGTATTTGTTAATATTATGATATTCCCGGATTTTGGAAAAGTAAAGATAATTGTGCGAAATTTTAGGCTTTTTTCATAATTTCGTCAGACTTTTGCGCAAAATAAGTAACGCACCGGGAAATTGTATTTCGAGATTCGTAACGCTCTCTCATCGCCCCTGCGCCGTTCTATTGTCAACCTAGATCGTTGTTTAGTTGACATATTTGTTGTCACGTGCTTAAATAAGCATCGAATGTAAACCATTCCAAATAATACGTTTACAAAGGAGTCTTCCTATGAATGTCCTGCAACTTGCTGATGAAATCATTGCCGGCAAACGCCTGACCGGTGAAATGGATGTTTCCTTTCTCCTTACCGCCCCTCTGGAGGATCTTTGCAGCGGCGCCGATCAGATCCGTGCTGCTTTTTGCGGTGACCGTGTCAATCTGTGTACCATCTTAAGCGGACGCAGCGGCAAATGCAGCGAGAACTGTAAATTTTGCGCCCAGTCTGCACATCACCATACTGCCTGTGAGACCTATGATCTGTTAAGTAAGGAAGAAATCCTTTCTGCCGCAAAAGCAAATGAGGAAGAAGGCGTTGACCGCTTCTCCCTCGTCAATTCCGGCTACGGCCCGACGCCGCAGGAGTTTGAACAGATTCTTCGGATTTATCAAGCTATGCAGCAGGAATGCAGCATCGGCCTTTGTGCTTCGCTGGGCTTTTTGACGCAGGAGCAGTTCCACCGTCTTTATGCAGTCGGAGCACGTTACTACCATAATAACATCGAGTCCTCCCGTCGCTATTTCCCGCAGATCTGTACGACGCATTCCTTCGATGATAAGATCGCCAACATCAAGCGCGCCCAGGCAGAAGGATTTACCGTCTGTTCCGGCGGGATCCTGGGCATGGGCGAGACCTGGGAGGATCGCATCGATATGGCCTTTACCTTATCCAAGCTGCACATCACCTCGATCCCGCTCAACACACTGATGCCGATTCCGGGAACGCCGCTTGCGGATCTGCCGCGCCTGAGCGAAGAAGACATTCTGCGAAGCATTACGATCTTTCGTTACATCAATCCGGAAGCCGACATTCGTCTGGCGGGTGGCCGTGCCCTGATGCAGGACAATGGCAAACGTGCCTTTTTATCCGGTGCCAGCGCATCCATCACCGGCAATATGCTCACAACCTCCGGTTCTACCATCCGCATGGATCGCGAGATGCTCACCGGAATCGGACGTACCGTACGCCCCCTACGCCCGGGTCTGTAACGAACGGACAGAAAACAGTGCATATGCACTGTAAATAATTTCCAAAAACAATACCGCATACAAGATCCAGAACAGCGTGATCTCTGCACCTCCACGGATCCGGTCCAGATAACAGATTCCTAAAAGAGGCGCTGCCTGATACGTGGTATCATTTGCCCTCAACCCGGAAAGTTCAGCTAAGGAGCCTGTCTCTGTCGTGTACCATAACTGTGTCGTCTCTGTTGCATCCACGGTTTCCACACGCAGCAGATAGGCTTCGCTTGCATGGACCTTCCAGTCGGTATCTACCCACAGGAAATGCTCTCCCTCATAGGAAGCGATCGGAATATCGATCTGCTGACAAACCTCATCCCCCTGCAACAGTTCCACATGATACACCCCTTGCGCAGAACTGTTTTCCAGTCCCAGGGCAAGCTGATGGATCCTGCCTGCCGTAGGCACAAGTGTCACCTCGACTGTCCCGTCTTTTAATTCCATGCATTCAAAATTCTGCTCCCAGTTTACGGATAACCGCTCTTCGCGAAGCAGCATCATGCTGCCGTATCCGAGCAGGAGTGAGACCACAAGAATGCCCACTTCCCCTTTTCGAAGCCTGATCCGCCATGTATCTTCCGTTCCCTGCTCCGTCAATACTAATAAAAACAGCACTGCGGCTGCGATCGATACGCCAAAGGCACGATGTGTAAAAATATGATGCTGCTGGCTGTGACTTGCCATGACCGTATACCATACAAGAGAACTGCAGGTGATCAGCAGCAGTGCCGGTCCCTTCGCAGTGGCCCTGCATCCGTAGCGCAGCATCCGGTATCCTAAATAAAGCATCCAGCAAAGCAGGATCACCACATACACACGGTACGAATAGGTACTGATATTTTCATAAAGTACCTTCAGTCGCTCTGCAACCGATAAGCCCTCTTCCGAGCCGTTAAAGAGCCATAACTCCACCTCAAGTAACGCTCTTGCAAAGAGGTTCTGTCGAAGCACGATCGAACCGATCACCCATTTCATAACCCACATGCCCAGATACCCGAACAGCCATGCAAACGCACTTTGGATCAGCTGCGCAATATGGGTAAGTGCACGCTCTTCTTTGGTAAAGACCAGTACCCAGGCAGCCAAAAGTCCCCAGGAAAGTAACGGATAGGTCATCAGATCCAGATAGATCGTCATGCATCCGGTCAGTGTAAATAAGATCAGCACACGTTGATGCGCAAGCCACTGCTCCGGCCCGGCCAGAAACAACAGCAATGCCCCGAAAGAGACATAAAACATCCAGGAATACTGCAAACAATATGCCAGTGCCATGGGCATCAACAGCAGATACGAACTAAACACCGCGAGCGCATAACGGATCCCGCGCCGTTTCCCGATCAGCAGTGCGACAAGCAATACCAGAAGACTTTGCATGATCCCGTTGATGATGCGCAGATCCCAATAGGTAAAGAAATACAGCAGGGGCCTTAAGAGCACGACATAGCCGTGCCAATAACGGCTATACTCTGCTTCATACTGCGTGCTGTACGCATAAAAAGCCTGATGGATCCCTGCGCCTTCGCCATCATAAAGCGCCATTTTCACCATCAGTGCATCCGTTGCAAGCTCCAGTGCCCCCGGATGATCGGAATGAAAATTCCCATCCGTTTTCACCAGTCCCGGAACTTCCGGAAATAATCCTTCCTGTTCCAGTTGCTGCAGAGATTCGATCTGATATTCCTGCCGGATCGGCAGATAATTCGCGATCGTGATCAAAATACTGCCTGCTGCGGCGCAGACGAACAAGCATATCAAAATTTTAAATGCGGTTGATTTCATCTTATTTCCCTATCACAGTTGATTTGCTTTTTATTATAGCAAACCACTGTACGATTCACAGAGATAATTGATGAAATACCAGGGCGCCTTTTCTATAACACCTTGGCAATCGACTCACCCGGCCGGATCAGACACCCATCCACGCCGCAGGCTTTGGCGATTGCCAGATCTGTTTCCGGATCATTGCCCACCATCAGGCAGGTGCTTCGATCCAGGCCCTGTTCTTCCAGCAGGTTCTCCAGAAATTCTTTTTGCGGTTTGCGCATGCCGTGTGCCGACGAAATATAAATCTCATCAAAATACGATAAGATCCCCGTCTGTTCCATCTCCGGCACCGTAAAGATCTGCTGCGCATTGGATAACAGATAGATTCCTGCGCCGCGCTTTCGGAGGGTATCCAGCGTCTCGATCGTCCCCGGAAGCAGTGTCAGTCGCTTTCTGGAAAGCACGCGAAACGTATTGGCGATACCATACAAAAACGTTTCGCGATCCGGCAGCACTTCCGCCTCTTTCCCGGCGCGCCCCTGAAGCAGAAGTTCCCAAAAGACATTCTCCAGACAGATCTCCGGATACAGCACCCCGGTTGCTCTGCGCAGCTCCTCTTCCGCCACGCGCACCATTCTGCGATACGTTCGCATCAGCGTAACTCCGTCATAGCCGCACCCATAGCACGCATAGATCTGCGCCACGGTCTCCCAAAATGCCGGATCCTCTTCATCCGTCAAAATGTCGATCAATGTTCCGTACAGATCAAAAATATAATTCTGATACCTGATCATCCTCTAGACTCTCCCCAGCACCACCGCGCTGATTCCCGGCACACTCAGCATACCGCGCACCACCTGCCCGGCACCGGCATGGTCGAACTCCTCCTGCCCGGCACCGGCTTGTTTTGTCTCTTCCGGTGCCTCCAGCAGCACCTCCCAGTCGCCTTCCGGCAAGCAAAACTGCATCGGTTCCGCATCCGCGATATAAATTGTCAAAATTTCCCGATAGCGCGCCTTCGGATCCGGATCTTCATAACGCATCATCACCACCCCAGGCTTTTCCTGCACGATACCGGCCTGATGCGTAAGCACCCTGTCTTTGGTATGCAGGACCGACAGCGCTTTCCGCAGTGCGATCAGCTTCTGATAATAGGTAATCAGCTCGCGGTTTTGATCCGCCAGCCTCCAGTCGATCCGGTTGATCGTAATCGGCGCATCAAATGTATTATCCAGTCCTTCTTTGGTCCTTCCAAATTCTTCTCCGGATAAGAGAAACGGTCGCCCCGGGCAAAGCATGTAGATCGCTGCAGCCAGCTTATTTTGACGAAGTCGCATCGCCTCATCCGGCGTCGTCAATGACAGTTTGTCCCACAACGTATGATTGTCATGCGATGTCGTATACACGATCCATCGCCCCGGTGCCTCGCCATAGCCCATCAGTCCGCGCGCGATCTGTCGGCTCTTTTGCGGCTTTCCATTGACAAAACCGCGCCCTGCATCATCAAACACCGAACCCTTCAGATCATCCCTGAGTGCATCACAAAACATCCCGATCTGCGGGGATAAATGGCTGCGATTAACGGTAATTGCCGGAATCATTCCGGGCTCCATCGCTGTTTTTGCGGCCGCCCACGGCTCTCCGTAGATCAGTTTTTCACCGGTTCCGAACCGGCCATCCAGTTCCGCACGGATCCGGTTCATCAGCCGCGTATCAAGCAACCCCATCAGATCAAACCGGAATCCGTCGATATGATATTCCTCCGCCCAGTACAGTACCGAATCCACGATCATCCGTGCACACATTTCACGCTCGGAGGCAATATCGTTACCGCACTGCGAACCATTGGAGATTTCTCCGGTCGGAAAGATACGATAGTAATACCACGGCATCGTTTTTTGCAGATCGCTCTCCAGTGAAAATGTGTGATTATACACCACATCCATGATCACCCGAAGCCCCGCGCGATGCAATGCCTGCACCATCTGCTTGACTTCACGGATCCGCACTTCACCGTGATACGGATCGCTCGCATAGCTCCCCTCGGGGATGTTGAAGTGAACGGGATCATACCCCCAGTTAAACGCGTCCCGGCTCCCCGCTTCATTGACCGAGCCAAAGTCATAAATCGGCATCAGCTGCACATGCGTGACACCCAGTTCCTGCAAATGTGAAAGCGCTCGCGAGTCTTCCGTAAGCCCTGCGTAGGTCCCGCGATGTGCTGCTGAAACGCCGCTCTCTTCCTGCCAGGTATATTCCTTGACATGCAGTTCGTAGATGATCTCTTCCGCCTGCTTTTCCGGTGCGCGGTCGCTCTCCCACCCCTCCGGATCCGTGGAAGCAAGATCCACGACCATGTTGCGGATCCCGTTAACGCCGCAGGCGATCCCGTACGGATCCGTCGTCTGCGTGGCTGTGCCATCGATCACGATCTCATAGTCGTAGTAGGTTCCCTTAAGGTTCCGCGGAACGATCCCGTGAAAGACTCCTTCCGCATCCTGCGCCATCGGGATCCTTTCAAATGCACTCCCCGCGATCCCGTCCTCGTACAAACACAACGTCAGATGTGAAGCGATCGGACTCCACAGTGCAAAGTGTGTCTCCCCCGCCTCAAGCGTTACGCCAAGTTTCTGTGTGGTCCGATACGCTGCATCCTGCGCATGTGCCTGATACAACGCACGATACGATAACCGCTGCTTTTTCTCTCTTTTTTCCTGTCCAAATGTTCTCATTTTAATACTGCAAATCCGCCATGCATCGTGAGTTCATCGCCCGCAAGCACAGCCTCCCCTAACTGATAAATGATCTGTTTTCCCTGAAACTGCGGCAGTTTCA
>JAILPR010000065.1 GCA_024699355.1 Lachnospiraceae bacterium | reverse complement strand
GAGGACATCTGGCCGGAGGCTGTCGCTTACTTAAATTATCATGATTTTGATGCAGTCATCATGGATGGCGATATGCTCGACTATTCCAGCCATTCCAATATGACCTATTTTCGCGCAGGTCTGAATGAACTGAAGTATGCTCCGGATCAGATCCTGTATCTGCGTGCCGATCATGATTACGGCGCCTTCTATGGCGAGAGCCTGACGCAGGAGACGGTCTATGAAATGCATCGGGAATTAGACGGAGATGCCGTAGACGAAAAATATCTGGATTTCGGAGAATTCCGGATCGTCGGGATCAATGATTCCACGCACAATGTGCCGGCTGAAAACATCGACACCTATATGGACATGATCCAGTGCGATAAGCCGGTGATCGTGGTCACGCACGTTCCGTACGGATCCAATGTGGATTTTTCCATTCACGATGTTTCGATGGAAGTGCGCAATTGCGAATACTACTGGGGCGGCGATTACAAGGCCGACGAACATACCATGCGTCTGATGAGTTACGTTTTTTCGGATGACACCAATGTCGTGCAGGTCCTGGCAGCACATTTACACGCCAGCTGGGATGGGATGATCTCCAACAAGGTCTCCGAGCATATCTTTTCCCCGCTTTTCCGTGGAAATATCGGCATTGTCCACATCGTCCCCGCCAAAGAATCCTAACATCAAAAAATGCTGTGAGAGTTCATCCTCTCACAGCATTTTTCAATTACCTTAATAAAAATATTCCGTGACATCACTGAGGATGCCATCCTCTACCCGAAACGAATATAAGCATGCCGGTTCTTTTTCTTTTAATACCGGCGTATAGTAGATATCTCCGATCTTTGTGATGTAGTATGGAGCGCCATCGCCGCCAAACTTCGCATTCACATCCACAACCTTCCCGTCGGAAATAGACTGCAGAGAATCCGCAAAGATGATCGTTGCCGCCTCATGATTCCAGTCACTGTCGGTCGAGGTCGTCAGTATATATCCTCCATCCACCGGCAGGATCTGCACCATACCGCCCAGAGATTCCGGCACCGTATACGTCTTCTTTACCCGAAAACTATCCTCGTCCACGACCACGATCTCTCTCGCATCCATGGACGGCAGCAGGATTTCCCCGCGCGCTTCATCCACGGTAAAGGATCTGGTGTATTTGCCATACAGGCGCTTTACCGCTTTGGTCGCTATGAGGTTCACCTCGTTTTTTCCTTCCGTTCTGGCGAAATAATACATCTCACCGGTCATCGAACTCCAGACGCAAAACTGTTGTTTGCTCTCCAGATAAGCGATCGCATGCGGTCTGACACCGATGTGTTCAAAGTTTTGGATCTCCGTGTAGCCTTCTTCGCCATCCACATAGACCTTTACACGGTCATTCTCGGTATCAAGGGCCAGAAATACGGTTCCGTCTCCGGCGATCCCGTGCGGCTGCTTGAGGTCATAGGCCATGACCGACCAGTCTTTGGGTGCAACGCCGATCGCTTCGCTTCTGAGGATCTGATCATGATAGGTATCGGTCAGATAATACTGCGAGCCGATCTGCGTTACCATCGCCGGTACGCTGAACTTATCGTATGTATTTTGATAATAATGATAATATAGATCTCCCGGTGCGGCCATGGCAGTTGTTCCGGATAAGAGCGTGCCTGCCAGCACCAGTGCGATCATCTGTCGTATTTTCATCTGTTCCCACCTGTAGGTTAATTTGGGCTATTATATCACAAATTCCCTCTTTCGTGGGTGTTTTTCTATCAAGAGAGTGAAAACGTCTGCTCCTGCGGCACGCTATGCATCAATGCCATGCTCTTCTCATCCGGCTGTGAGGAGCCGACCGATAACCGGTAGGTTCCCGGCAGGATCGTTTTACTTCCATCCTCGAGTACCGACAACAGCTCCCGCTTTGCGATCCGGAGCTGTAACTGCTGTTCTTCCCCTTTGGCGAGCGATGTTCTCACAAAGCCCACCAGTTTGCGGATCGGCTTTTCAAACGCCTCGCCGTCATAGGACAAGTAGACCTGCGTTACTTCATCCGCATCATACGCGCCGGTATTTTGTACGGTCACCGAGAGATCCAGCGCACCGTCTTCGCGCTCTTTCACCTGCAGATCCCGATACGCAAATGTCGTATAGCTTAAACCGAAGCCAAAAGCTCTCCAGGGTGTCCCTTCAAAGAATTTATAGGTTCTGCCCTTCATATGATAATCCGTAAATTCCGGCAGCGGGTCGGTATTGTGATAAAAGGTCAGCGGCAGCTTACCGGAAGGACTCACCTTGCCAAACAGGATCTCTGCCAGTGCTTCTCCGCCGCACTCGCCCGGATACCAGGCCTGCAGGATCGCTGCTGCGCGATCTTCATAAGCCGACAGATCCAGTGCCGAGCCGGCATTTACAACGATCACCGTTGGCTTGCCGATTCCAAGGACTTCTTCGATCAGCTGTCGCTGTGTCTTTGGCAGCAAGAGATCGATCTTATCTCCGGATGCAAATGCATTGCCGGTATCGCCTTCTTCTCCCTCCAGGTCACCGTCCAAACCGACGCATAAGATCACCACATCCGCCAGATCCGCGCAGATCTTCGCTTCGGAATAATACTTGCCGCACTTTGCCAGCGGATCTTCCTTGTCTTTTACGATATCCGAGCCCTGAGAGTACAGGATCCGTGCCCGGTCTCCCACTGCTTCCCGGATGCCGTCCAGATTCGTGATCCAGTGATCGGAAAAACCGTTATAGTTGCCGTACAGGGCTTTCTGACTATATGCATTCGGTCCGATGACCGCGATCGTATGCAGCTGTTCTAACTTCAATGGCAGCGATCCATCGTTGGATAACAATACCATCGATTCCCGTGCAGCCTGCAATGCAAGTGCGCGATGTTCTTTGGAGCCGACCACATCGTACGAAATCTCATCATACGGGCAGTCCTTCGCGAATTCGCCCAGTTTAAAGCGTGTCGTAAAGACATGAACCGCCGCCTTGCGAATCTCTTCTTCGCTGATCAGTCCCTGCCTGTGTGCATCTAACAATGCTTCAAAGGTACAGCCGCAGTTTAAATCACAGCCGCGTTTTACCGCAATGGCTGCAGACTCCTCCGGTGTATTGGTGTAATGGTGGTTTTTGTGAATGTCCTTGATCGCCCAGCAGTCCGAAACCACATGTCCGTCAAAGCCCCACTCGCCACGCAGAATCTGAACCAGGAGCCGCTCATGCGCACAGCACGGCTCTCCGTTGGTGCGGTTATAAGCACCCATGACCGATTCTACCCCTGCATCCTTCACAGCCGATTCAAATGCCGGCAGATAGGTCTCCTGCAGGTCCTTTTCCGTTGCCTGTGCATCAAACTCATGGCGCAGCTTCTCCGGTCCCGAATGAACGGCAAAATGCTTCGCGCATGCCGCAATCTTCATATAGTTTCCGGATGTTGTATCTCCCTGCAATCCCCTGATAAAGGCATTGCCAAGCGTCGTTGTCAGATACGGATCCTCTCCGTAGGTCTCATGCCCTCTGCCCCAACGCGGATCGCGGAAAATATTGATGTTCGGGCTCCAATAGGTCAGCCCTTTGTAAATGTCACGATCACCGTATTTGACCGCAGCATTGTACTTTGCTCTCGCCTCCGTGGCGATCGCTTCTGCTTCTGTTTGTAAAAATGCAGGATCAAAAGCCGCAGCCATACCGATGGCCTGCGGAAATACCGTCGCCCGTCCTGCTCTGGCGACACCGTGCAGCGCTTCACTCCACCAGTTGTATTCCTGTACGCCGAGCCGTTCAATAGCCGGTGACTGATGCAGCAGCTGACTTGCCGCCTCTTCCAGTGTCATCTGCGCAACCAGCGCTTCTGCCTGTTGTTTCATGTTTGTAACGTCCATAAGGTCCCCCAAAAATAGTCTTTGTTATAGGTTACTCCAAGCCCTTTCTCATCTCAAGCATAAAACAAGCAGTTTCCGGTGACTTCATAATTGTTGCTTGTCGTATTAAAATAATTGCGTTAATTCACTCCTTTTTGCCTGCTATTTTTGTAAAAGCATCCGATTTCCAGGCACTTTCATACGTTTTTTCACCAGAAACTGCTTTAAAATTTACCATTGACCACAATCGCAATTTTTCGATATAGTATTTTTAGATTAGAACTACAATACGAAGGGGGACTTGTTATGATCGAAACACTCAAGGGATATCACGAGACCGTCAATTTCAAAGACCGCCCCATGTATCGTCTCTATCACAATATCGATCCGGAAGATTATCCGCCGCACTGGCACTCCAATCCGGAATTCATCATGCCGCTCGTAAGCGGTTATACCGTCATGCTTCATGACACCACGTATCAATTGCAGGTCGGAGATCTGATCTACATCGCTCCGGGCACGATCCATCATCTGATCGCTCCGCCGTCCGGTGAGCGCCTGATCTTTCAGCCGGACTATTCCCTCATCGGGAATCTGCCGGAATTTTCCTCCATCTCCACCCTGCTCTCTCCGGCCGTTGTCATCACGCCGCAGGCAGATCCGGAACTCTCTTCCCGTCTGCAGACGCTGATGCTGAACATCGAGCGCGAATACTTTGGCAATGCGGTGCTCTCCGGCACCCAGATCTATTCCATGCTGATCGAAATGCTGGTCCTGATCGGTCGCAAATTCAGCACGATGACCACGCACTTTGATGTCTCACACGATAAGCAACAGGAATATGCCGAAAAGTTTGTCGATGTCTGTGAATACATCAATGAGCACTTTACCGAAGATCTGACACTGGATGATGTCGCAGCGTTGTCCGGCTTTTCCAAATATCATTTCACCAGACTCTTTAAACAGTTTACCGGCAAAACCTTCTACCGCTACGTCAATCTCAAGCGGATCGAGCATGCGGAAAAGCTGTTAACGTCACCTTCCGCGACCATTACCGAGGTTGCACTGATGTCCGGTTTTTCTTCTCTTCCGGCCTTTGTCCGGATGTTTAAACTGATCAAAGGATATACGCCGACCGAGTACCGCAAATTAAAGGATACCTGGAAAATACGACCGGCACAGTAAGTATCTACCGTCAAATGCAAAAGCCCGCAGCACGAATGCTGCGGGCTTTGTTATGCTCTACGCCGAATCTGCGTAAGTTTCTCTTATTTTGCTTCCTTCTGCTTTTTGATCTTCTCTGTCAGCAGCGGAACGATCTTGGTTAAGTCGCCTACGATACCGTAGTCAGCTACATCAAAGATCGGAGCTGTCTCATCTTTGTTGATCGCAATGATGATATCAGACTCTTCCATACCGGATACATGCTGGATCGCACCGGAAATACCGATTGCAAAGTATACGTGCGGACGAACGGTCTTACCGGTCTGTCCTACCTGCTGCTCCTTGTTGGTCCAACCGGAATCAACAGCTGCACGGGAACTTGCTACTTCGCCACCGAGTACCTTTGCCAGTTCTTCGAGCATTGCAAAATTCTCTTTGGAACCGACGCCACGACCACCTGCTACCAGGATCTTTGCCTGAGAGATATCTACAGTATCGTTCACGATCTTTACGACATCCTGGATCTCAACGTAGCAGTTGTTCTTCTCAAAGCCCGGATTGAACTCGATCACATCTGCCTTTGCGCCTGCGATCTTGTCGATCTTCTGCATAACGCCCGGACGAACAGTTGCCATCTGCGGACGATTGTCAGGGCAAGCGATGGTAGCGATGGTGTTACCACCGAAAGCCGGACGTGTCATGAGCAGCTGGTTGTGCTTCTGCTCTTTGCCCGGAATCGGATTCAACGGGAAATCGCCGATCTCCAATACGGTACAGTCAGCGGTCAGACCGGTCTGTACACGTGCGGAGCATCTCGGTGCCAGGTCACGACCGATCGCGGTTGCGCCAAACAGTACGATTTCCGGCTTGTACTCATTGATGATGCTGCAGATCGCATGTGCATAAGGCTCAGTCATATAATCCTTTAATGCAGGATCGTCAACAACGATGACTTTGTCGGCACCATATGCCGCAAGCTCGTCTGCCAGAGCCTTTACGCCGCTACCAAGCAGCATTGCTGTTACTTCTGTATTCAGATCTTTTGCCAGATCTTTTGCTTTGCCCAGCAGCTCAAAGGAGATTGAGCTGATCTGATTGTCTACCTGCTGAGCGAAGATATAAACGCCTTTGTATTCTTCTAAATTCATGATAGTCTCCTTATCTTAGATAACAAACTTCTCTGCAAGAGTATTTACGATATAATCTGCTGCCTCCGCTGCGCCCAGGTCGGAAACCTTGGTTCCTGCACCCTTACGTACCTTATCGGAAGCCTTTGCGATCTTCGTAGGAGAACCTGCAAGACCGATATTTGCATCATCCAGATCCTTTAAGTCTGCACGACCCCAAACGGTGATCTCTTTCTTAAATGCATCAAAGATTCCGCCCGGTGTCATATAACGAGCTTCATTTAATTCAGAAAGTGCTGTAACGAGGCAAGGCATCTTTGCCTTTAACACATGATAACGGTCCTCGAACTGACGCTCAACGATAACGCTGTCGCCTTCTACCTTCAGATTCTGCGCATAGCTGATGACCGGGATCCCGAGGTGCTCGGAGATCTGCGGACCAACCTGTGCGGTATCACCATCGATTGCCTGACGGCCGGTGATGATCAGATCATAGTCTAAGTTACGAAGTGCTGCTGCGATCGTGGAAGAAGTCGCCCAGGTATCTGCACCGCCAAGTACACGGTCAGTTACCAGGATCGCATTGTCAGCGCCCATTGCCAATGCTTCACGAAGCACATCTTCTGCCTTCGGAAGACCCATGGTCAGAACGGTAACTTCTGCGCCGTACTGATCCTTTAATCTTAATGCTGCTTCCAGACCTGCCTTGTCATCATGGTTCATGATGGTAAGCATAGCTGCACGATCCAGAGAGCCGTCCGGTTTGAACTTTACTTCACCTGCTGTATCAGGTACCTGCTTAATACAAACAACAATTTTCATTTTGTTTACCTCGCTTATTTCAATAATGAACCAGAGATAACCATTCTCTGAACCTCAGAAGTACCTTCGTAGATCTCTGTGATCTTTGCATCACGCATCATACGCTCAACTTCGTACTCTCTGATGTAACCATAACCACCATGTAACTGAACAGCCTTGGTTGTGATATCCATAGCCGCTTCTGCTGCGTATAATTTTGCCATAGCAGCTTCTACAGAATAAACCTTCTGTGTCGCCTTTGCCATTGCAGCACGATATACCAGCATCTGTGCAGCCTGTGCCTGTGTTGCCATGTTTGCCAGCTGGAACTGTGTGTTCTGCTGAGCAGCGATGGAACGGCCAAACTGTACTCTTTCCTTGGTATAAGCGATGGTACGATCCAGTGCGCCTTCTGCGATACCCAGTGCCTGAGCAGCGATACCGATACGACCGCCATCCAGTGTATGCATTGCCATCTTGAAGCCATCACCGAGGTTACCGAGCAGATTGTCCTTCGGGATACGGCAATCCGTAAAGATCAGCTCATAAGTAGAGGATCCGCGGATACCCATCTTCTTTTCCTTGGTACCGAAGCTAAAGCCCGGAGTACCTTTTTCTACGATAAATGCAGAAATGATCTTTTTCTTTCTGCCCTTTTTGTCTTCTACAACATCCGTTACGGCAAAGATGATATAAACGTCTGCAACCTTACCATTGGTAATGAAGCACTTGGAACCGTTTAATACCCACTCATCGCCATCCAATACAGCCTTGGTCTGCTGGCCCTGTGCATCAGTACCTGCACCCGGCTCGGTTAAACCGAACGCACCGAGCTTCTCGCCCTTTGCCAGCGGAACCAGATATTTCTGCTTCTGCTCTTCGGTACCGTAAAACAGGATCGGATCGCAGCACAGAGAAGAATGTGCGGAAACGATAACTGCGGTTGTTGCACAAACCTTTGCCAGCTCTTCCACACACATTACATACGTTAACGGATCACAGCCCTGGCCGCCGTATTCCTTCGGAACAGAAATTCCGAGGAAGCCTGCCTTTGCCATCTTATCCACAGTCTCCTGCGGGAATACTTCTGTCTCATCTGTTTCCTGAGCCAGAGGCTTTACTTCTGTTTCGGCGAAGTCTCTAAACAGCTTTCTCGCCATCTCATGTTCTTTGCTTAAAGAAAAATCCATGATTAAATTTCCTCCATTGATTCTATTTGGACAACAGACACCGAAGCCCGAAGGCTTCGGTATCCGTCGAAAGATACTAAATTGTATTGCAAAGATTACTTCGCGCTGTAATCGTAGAAGCCGATACCGCTCTTGCGGCCAAGCTTACCTGCACGAACCATCTTACGAAGAAGCGGCGCCGGACGATACTTGGAATCACCGGTCTCTGCATAGATGACTTCCATAATTGCCAGAACGATATCCAGACCGATATAATCGCCAAGCTCTAACGGGCCCATCGGATGATTTGCACCGAGCTTCATTGCGGTATCGATATCGGAAGCAGATGCAACACCTGCCTCAAGAACGCAGATACCTTCGTTGATCATCGGAACCAGGATTCTGTTAACAACAAAGCCTGCAGCTTCATTTACCTGAACCGGTGTCTTACCGATCTCTTCAGAGATCTTCTTGATCTGCTCAACCAGCTCCGCCGGAGTGTTCTCACCGGCGATCACTTCGATCAGCTTCATTCTGTCAGCCGGATTAAAGAAGTGCATACCGATCAGCGGACGATCCAGACCGTTGCCCATCTCTGTGATGGACAAAGAAGAGGTGTTGGATGCGAAGATCGCATTCTTCGGAACAATTGCAGACAGTTCCTTGAATGTCTGCTTCTTGATCTCCATCTTCTCCGGGCAAACTTCGATGACCATATCAACGTCTGTGCAGATTTCCTTCAGACCGGTCTTGATCTTTGCAAGGATCGCATCAGCCTGATCCTGTGTCATCTTTTCCTTCTTTACAAGGAATGCCAGATTCTTTGCTACTTTCGCTTTTCCGTTCTCAGCGAACTCTTCCTTGATGTCGCAAAGGTCTACTTCGTAGCCTTCTGTCATTGCAAATGCCTGTGCAATACCGGCACCCATGGTACCTGCTCCAATTACTCCAACCTTCATCTTAATCTCCATTCTGCGCTTTTGCGCTCATTTGAATTTAGTGTGTTCTTATTTATTCCGGAACGGCTCTTTGACTTTTTCTTTATTCTTATCTAAGAAGAATGCCATACCATACTTCTGATCTTCGGTCTCGAAGCAGTCACCGAACAGTTTCTCTTCGATCACCAGTGCATCATCCATACCGACTTCCAGACCATCGTTGATCGCCTTCTTGCAGTTACGGACTGCGATCGGTGCATTCTTTGCGATGCCGCCTGCCATCTTCTCAGCCTGTGCCATCAGCTCTTCCAGCGGATATACGGCATTGACCAGACCGATGCGAAGTGCTTCCGGAGCCTTGATATTACGTGCAGTGTAGATCAGTTGCTTTGCCATGCCCGGTCCAACGATACGTGCCAGTCTCTGGGTACCGCCAAAGCCCGGAGTGATACCGAGTCCGACTTCCGGCTGACCGAATACGGCATTCTCGGAACAGATCCGGATGTCACAGCTCATGGAAAGCTCGCAGCCACCGCCGAGTGCGAAACCGTTTACTGCTGCGATCACCGGGATCGGCAGAGTCTCGATCTGACGGAAAATATCATTTCCCTTCTTACCGAATGCTTCGCCTTCTGCCTTGGTGAGAGTGCTCATCTCGCTGATGTCGGCACCTGCAACAAAGCTCTTCTCGCCTGCACCTGTGATGATCAGGCAACGAACCGTGTTTAGATCAACCGCATCGATCACTGCCTTTAAGTCATCCAGTACAGCGGAATCCAGTGCGTTTAAAGACTGCGGTTTGTTAATGGTAACGATGCCGATGGCATCTTTTTGCTCATATAATACGAAACCCATGTCAAATTCTCCTTTATGTTCGAACTTAGTCTCTCTCTACGATGGTCGCGCAGCCCATACCGCCGCCGATGCAAAGTGTTGCAAGACCCTTCTTTGCATCTCTCCTAACCATCTCGTGCAGCAGGGTTACCAGGATACGGCAACCGGAAGCGCCTACCGGATGACCAAGTGCGATCGCACCACCGTTGACATTTAACTTGCTCTCATCAAAGCCAAGCTCTTTTGCAACTGCAACAGACTGTGCAGCAAATGCTTCGTTTGCTTCGATCAGATCCATATCATCTACAGTCAGACCGGTCTTTGCCATAACTTTCTTGGTTGCAGCAACCGGGCCGACACCCATGATGGACGGATCTACGCCGCCAAGTGCGCCGCCAACGAAGGTTGCCATCGGCTTAACACCAAGCTCTTTTGCTTTTTCTTCACTCATCACAACGATCGCTGCAGCACCGTCATTGATACCGGAAGCATTACCTGCGGTCACAACGCCGCCTTCTTTCTTACCGGAGCAGCACTTTAAGGAAGCCAGGGACTCTGCGGTCACACCTGCTCTCGGGCCTTCATCGGTATCTACGATGATGGTCTGCTTCTTGGACTTTACTTCTACCGGAACGATCTCATCTTTGAACTTGCCATCAGCCATTGCCTTCTCGCACTTCTGCTGGCTCTTTGCAGCAAATGCATCCAGTTCTTCTCTGGTCAGCTTCCACTGCTCTGCAACGTTCTCTGCGGTGATCATCATGTGATACTGATTGAATGCATCCCACAGCGCATCGTTTACCATGGTATCCACCAGGGTACCGTTGTTCATTCTATAACCGAAACGGCCGTTCATCATAGCATACGGTGCCAGAGACATGTTCTCCATACCACCTGCAACAACGATGTCCGCATCGCCTGCCTGGATCATCTGTGCAGCCATATTAACGCAGTTCAAACCGGAACCGCATACAACGTTGATGGTGACTGCCGGTGTCTCTACCGGAAGACCAGCCTTGATGGATGCCTGACGTGCAACGTTCTGGCCCTGACCTGCCTGGATAACGCAGCCCATGTATACGTGATCAACCTGATCAGCCGCAACACCTGCTCTGTTTAACGCTTCCTTGATGACGATCGCGCCAAGGTCTGCTGCCTTTACTGTAGAAAGTGCGCCACCCATCTTACCGATTGCAGTACGACATGCTCCAGCTAAAACTACTTTCTTTGCCATGAATAAAACCCTCCGTTTTTCATATGACTCTATGTTGTTTGGTAACTACATGCATGAAATCCTCTGCCTTTGCGGGTGTTCTCTCAGGAACCGTTTCCGGTCGTTGCAGAAGGAACAGTTTCCGGTCAGACAAAAAATTAACATGATTGTTATTTCTTTAACACTCTTGCATTGTATCATAGTTAGTACATGAAATCAATGTCTTTCCAAGAAATAATCTATAAATTAACAAAGTGCAAACAAAAGAGAGATTTCCGCCCCCTCATGCTGCGAAAATCTCTCTGGTTTCTTATATTATGAACTTGTACTTCAGATCTCAGGTTCGATCAAACCGTAGGTGTTGCCTTTTCTCTTATATGCGACATTCACCTGATCTGTTTCTGCATTGATAAATACGTAGAAATCATGTCCCAGAAGTTCCATCTGGATGCAGGCATCTTCTGCATACATCGGTTTGATGTCGAACTTCTTGGTTCGAACGATCTTGATCTCTTCTTCCTCTTCAAACGGATCTTCCACGAATGCTTTGGTGAAGGACTCCACGTTCTGCTTTTTATCAATGATCTTATTTCTGTATTTTTTCAGCTGTCTCTCAATGATCTCCTGAACCAGATCAATGGAAACATACATATCGTCGCTGACTTGCTCGGAACGGATGATCCCGCCCTTTACGGGGATCGTCACCTCGATTTTCTGACGTTCCTTCTCTACACTCATCGTAACTTTTGCAACGGTGTCAGGTGCAAAATACTTATCCAGCTTCGACAGCTTATCTTCTACAGCTGCCTTTAATCCCTCCGTTAACTCGATATTCTTTCCGGTAAATGTAATCTTCATATGAGCATCCTCCTTAGGACGATTTTTCATAAGCAGTGACCGCAAACGGAAGTGATGCTCCTTTTCATCACGATATTCTTTTCAGTGGTTCGTTTTACTTCTCTGTCACTCTTTATGATATTGCTATTATAGCGAAAAGCATCTGACAATGCAACCAATTATATATGAATTTTCTGAAAACAATTCCAATATATTTTAAAGAGTGGGAATTATAAAGCTCCTCAGATCGAATATTTTATCGCTCTTTTTCACAAAACGGTCGTTCGGGTTTTTCGGTCATTCAAACATCTCAGGTGTTATATTTTCCTGTGGATAATGTGGATAAGTTAGTGGACAACTCCTTTTTTCGATAAATTCAGTACTCCGGGTGTGGATAAAAATTGATTGAAAATTCATTCATCTATTACGCTTTTTCTGATACTTTCCAAGGCTTCGTCAGGTTGCACAAGTGCCCAAATTGCAAGCAATCGGCGCGTGTATTTTCTTCTCTTTATTTCCGTAGAAAATGAAAAAAAGGCACATCCAAATGGATGTGCCTTTGTCTGTTTATGAACTTAGAAGATTCTTCTGATCGCCAGGATCGTTCTGTATCCTGCATTGGATACGATGATACCGGTCTTGCTGGTTGATGCATGAACAATCTTACCATCGCCGATGTAAAGTGCGACATGACCTGAGTAGCAGATCAGATCGCCCGGCTGTGCTTCGCCCAGACTCGATACGCTGGAACCAACACTGCGATCCGATGCGGAGCTGTGTGGTAAGCTGACACCGAAGTTTGCATAGACGCTCATGACAAAACCTGAACAGTCGCAACCGTTGGTCAGGGAAGTACCACCGTATACATACGGATTACCGACAAACTGTAATGCGAACTGTGCAACCGCACGTCCCGATGCACTGCCACCGTTTGCAGATACATAACTGCTTGCGGAGTTATAGTTGGTCGAGCTGCCGGAAGAATTCTTCAGCTTCGCATTCGAAGATGCTCTCGCTGCTGCCTTTGCAGCTTCTTCGGCTGCAAGTCTTGCTTCTTCTTCCGCTTTGGACTCTGCCTGCACGAACTCTGTGGTCAGGGAAACGTAATCAGTAGAAACCCATCCGTCACCTTCCTCGATGTTGACCTTTACGAAACCGTCTTTTTCTTCGGTAACGATCAACTCTTCACCTTCCGGAACCATACCGAGGATCTCGGAATCGGTGGTCGCCTCTGCACGAACACGAAGTGTCGTGGTGGTAACCGTCGCGATCCTGGTACCGACTTCTTCAGCAAGTGCTGCCGCATCGGAACCGGTAACCACGTACTCGGCTTTGACATAACCCGTCACATTACCGGAGCTGATCTGGTACCAACCGTTTTCCTGAGAAATAAAGGTACCGACCGATTTATTGTAAAGCTTACCGACGACCTCACTGTCTTCGCTCGCCGCGCTTCTGACGTTCACGTAATTGTTGACCTGTGCGATCACGAGATTGCTGAAATTCTCTTCGCCGCTTGCCAGCGCCTGTGCAACGATCAGTGCCGCTTCCGAGGACGTGTAGGTCATCAGGATCTCCGGTTCGTCCGAAGATACCGTGCTCTCCACACTCGGTACCGCAACGCTCGTCGTCATCGTTGTCTCAGCTTCGCCCGTCGCATTCATCAGCTGTGTCAGGCTCACAGACGTCGCTGCTACCGGCAGTACACTGGTCTGCAGTTTCTTTACAACACTGACGGAAGGACTTTCCGTCTCCGCTGTTGCTGTCTCTGCTGCCAGTCCTTCTGCATCACAACTGTCAACTGTTGTCGTATTTGTCGTATTTGTCGTATTGACTGTGATCAGCATGTCGCTGATCATACTGGATGCAATGGCGCTTGTCCCCCGCTTGGTCACCGAAGCATGTAAAATCTCACTCAGCTCCGCAACCGTCAGGCTCTTGCCCTCTTTCACGGAAGTATCTTCCGTCAGCCCGTGACTGTAAATCTCCGAAAGAGACGTACCGTCGGATAATGTCAATCCCATGCCTGCTGCCGGCATCACATCCGACAACGTCGCGGCATCCGCGGTAAGAGAGGCTGCAAACGCAACGCCCGCCGCCAGTCCATATGTAATTATTTGATTTTTTATCTTCATAATTTTCAGTAGAATCTAAACAGTGCTTCCCGGCTCTGCCCATAAGTTGCAATTTAAAATGTTACAAAAATATTACAATCTAGAAGTACTATATCACCGGGGATTCCTTTTGTCAAATTTTCCTATGAATTCGGGAATTCGGGTCCCTTCATCGTTCAATTTTACAATGGCATTTTAACAGTTTCCTGTGATCAAATTGTGACAATATTTTTAAATATGCAGTAACAACATATAAAGCAGTGTACCGGAGATGACCGACAGGTACATGTTCTTTTTCCGGGCATGGATCAGGATCACGAAGATACAGGCCAAAACCTCCTTTACCCCATACGGTGCCACGGTAAACTGCGTATCCTTCAGGAAGTACAATACCAGAATGACCATGATCGCCGGCGGCAGTGCATCTCCCAGGTACTGCACGACCCCGGGCAGCTCCCGGTTTCCAAAGATCAGAAACGGGATCGCTCTGGTCAGGAACGTCACCACTGCGCAAACAAGGATCACCGCCAAAACAGATCCGCCCTGCTGTGCTCCCGCTGCAGCGGTCATCAAAAACAGATTATTCATGGCTTACCTCCCGATGTGTACGATAGATTTCATCCTGTCGCTTCTTTAATTGA
Organism: Lachnospiraceae bacterium; assembly: GCA_024699355.1. Taxonomy (GTDB): domain Bacteria; phylum Bacillota; class Clostridia; order Lachnospirales; family Lachnospiraceae; genus SIG336. Next base: position 7,877 of record JAILPR010000065.1, on the reverse strand, counting down.
TACTGCACACGGTCTCTGAGGATCACCAGAACAACCAGGCTTGCGGACAGTGCCGGGATCAGCATCTGATCCGGCCCCAGCAGAAAGTAAAAGACCACCGCAGATAAAATCCCTGTCATTACCGGGATCCTGGATGGGAACTTTCGCCACTGATCGACGACCACCACCAGGAAGAACGCGGTCGCAGAAAATTCGATCCCACTTAAATTCTCCGCAAAAAGCGTACCGGCAATGCTCCCGATCGCCGAGCCAAGGATCCAATAGGAATGGTCAAAGAGTGCGATCAGAAAATCGGCACGCACTCTGTTGATCCCGGCCGGATGCTCCACCGAGCACAGGATCGAATAGGTCTCATCGGTCATGCTAAAGACCATATACGGATATCGCCAGCCCATGGTACGATAGCGCTCGATCATGCCGAGTCCGTAAAAGAGATGTCTGGCATTGATAAAAAACGTCATCACCGCCACCGAAAGAAGCGGCGTTCCGGCCTTTAAAAGCGAAACCATCAGGATCTGTCCGGATCCCGCATAGATCACGATCGAAGAAAGAATCGACCAAAGCGGTGAGTAGCCGGCGCTTGTCATCATGACGCCATAGGCGATCCCCAAAAACACATAGGCACAAAGGATCGGAAACGATATTTTTGCAGCATATTTTATTTCGTTCATACTACTCCTCAATCCGCTGTTTTATGATACACTGAAACCGTGGATCATACAGATCAAACAAGGCAAGAGGTATCTATGGAAAAAACAGCACTCATTACAGGTGCTTCCCGCGGTATCGGCAAGGCGATCGCCGGGAAGCTGGCAAGCGAAGGCTACAATCTGGTCCTCACCTGCATCAATTCCTTTATGGAATTGCAATATTACGCAAAGCAACTGGAAATTGCTTATCATATTCACTGCACTGCCGTACAGTGCGATGCGGCCTCCTGGACGGAAGTCAAAGAGCTGACCAAGGTCCTGCCGCCGCTTGATGTCCTTGTCAACAACGCCGGCATCTCGCAGATCGGCCTGTTGACCGACCTGTCTCCGGAAGAATGGTCGCGCATCATCGACACGAACCTGAGCAGCGTCTTTTATACCTGCCGCAACATCGTGCCGCAGATGGTGGCAAATCATTCCGGCCGGATCTTAAATATCACCTCCGTCTGGGGTGAACATGGCGCCTCGATGGAAGTCGCCTACTCCGCATCCAAGGGCGGCATCAATGCGTTCACCAAAGCACTGGCCAAAGAGCTGGCGCCGAGCGGCATCGCTGTCAATGCACTCTCCTGCGGCTATATCGATACCGACATGAACCGTCATTTTGACGACAGTGAAGTCGAAGCGGTCATCGCCGAGATCCCGGCGGATCGCATCGGTACGCCGAATGAAGTCGCACAGATGGCGGAATGCATCCTGAAGATGCCGTTATATACGACCGGACAGATCTTTACGATCGACGGCGGCTGGATGGTATAGCTACCGGCAGGCCCCGCAGTTGTCCACGGTTTCTACCGTACCGCACAGCAACTCATAAAGCAAGGTCACGATGAAGTTCATCGTGACCTTTTTTAGGTTTCTGCCGTTTCGCATTTTAGCGTTTTCCCGTCATTTCGGCAACATAGTCATATAGCTTTTCGCCGGCGTTTTCCCCGTACTCGGCAATGATCCTGACGATCGCACTGCCGACGATCGAACCGTCCGCGATCTTTTCGTATTCTTCCACCTGTGCTCTGGTATGGATCCCGAAACCGACTGCTGCCGGAGTATCGGTGACAGCACGGATCTCCTCGATCATGCTGCCGATGTCCGTCTTGATATCATTGCGCATTCCGGTGACACCCATGGAAGAAACCACATAGATGAACCCCTCTGCCTCCTTTGCGATCATGCGGATCCGCTCTTTGGAGGTCGGTGCGATCATGGAGATCAGCCGCAGGTCATGCGCTCTTGCGATCGGAAGTAGCTCTTCACGCTCTTCATAAGGCATATCCGGAATGATCATTCCGTCTGCGCCGCACTCAACACATCTGTCGCAAAACTTTTCATAGCCGTATTTGAACAATACATTCAAATAGGTCATAAAGACGATCGGCACATCACTCTGCCTGCGAACCTCTTTTACCATATCAAAAACCTGATCCGTCGTGCAGCCCTTGCTGAGTGCGCGAACGTTGGCATCCTGGATCACGGGACCCTCCGCGATCGGATCGGAGAACGGGATGCCGACCTCGATCAGATCTGCGCCGCCCCGCACCATCTGCAGGATGAATTCCGGTGTCCTCGACAGATCCGGATCTCCCGCTGTGATAAAGCCGATGAAGGCTTTTTTATTTTGAAAAGCACTTGCAATCCTATTCATAAAGCTCCTTCCCGCGATATCTTGCGATCGCCGCAACATCCTTATCACCGCGTCCCGACAGACAGCAGATGATGATCTGGTCTTTTCGCATCTTCGGTGCGATCTTCATCAGATGCGCAACTGCGTGGGAGCTTTCGATCGCTGCAACAATGCCTTCCTGACGTGCGATATATTCAAATGCATCTACCGCTTCGTCATCCGTCACCGGTACATACTGTGCACGTCCGATGTCGTGAAGGTAGGCATGCTCCGGTCCGATGCCCGGATAATCAAGGCCTGCGGAAATGGAATATACCGGTGCGATCTGGCCGTATTCGTTCTGGCAGAAGTAGCTCTTCATGCCGTGGAAGACGCCTTCCGATCCGGTCGCGATCGTCGCTGCGGTCCGGTCGGTATCGACCCCGCGTCCCGCTGCTTCGCAGCCGATCAGCTGCACTTCCTTATCTTCCACAAAGTTGTAAAACATGCCCATCGCATTGGATCCGCCGCCGACACAGGCCATCACGACATCCGGAAGTTTGCCTTCCAGCTCGAGGATCTGTGCTCTGGCTTCCCGGCTGATCACGCTCTGGAAATCGCGCACGATCGTCGGGAACGGATGCGGTCCCATGACAGAGCCCAGTACATAGTGCGTATCCGCGACACGGTTGGTCCACTCGCGCATACATTCATTCACGGCATCCTTTAACGTCGCTGTACCGCTCTCTACGGGATGGACCTTTGCACCGAGCAGTTCCATACGATAGACGTTTAACGCCTGTCTCTCCGTATCGAGCTTGCCCATAAAGATCTCACATTCCATACCCAGCAGCGCTGCGACTGTGGCGGTTGCCACACCGTGCTGTCCGGCACCGGTCTCTGCGATCAGACGTGTTTTGCCCATCTTCTTTGCCAGAAGTGCCTGGCCCAGGCAATTGTTGATCTTGTGCGAGCCGGTATGATTTAAATCTTCTCTCTTAAAGTAGATTTTGGCACCGCCAAGGTCCCTGGTCATATTCTCAGCATAATATAAGAGCGATGGTCTGCCTGCATAGGTCTCCATCAGACGCTGCAGCTCTGCGACAAACTCCGGATCGTTCTTATAATGATCATAAGCCTCCTCGAGCTTGATGATCTCATTCATCAGCGTCTCCGGAATATACTGTCCGCCGTGAATTCCAAATCTTCCTTTACTCATGTGTTCTCCTTTAATACTCCTCTGCTCCCGCATGGGGATACATCCTGTCTCCTTCGCGTATCTTACATGACGCCGCGCATTTGCTTTAGCGCAGCCACTCTGTCGGATGCGCGCATCATGGTCTCTCCCATCAGTACCGCATTGACGTGATGTGCTTCGAGATTCCGGATATCCTGCGGCGTCTTGATGCCGCTCTCCGAAACAAAGAGGATCTCCTCCGGGACCATCGTGCGAAGGCGAAGGCTGTTGTTGATATCGACGGTAAAGGTCTTTAAATCCCTGTTGTTGACGCCGACGATCTTTGCTCCCGCATTCAGTGCCCGCTCCACTTCCTGTGCATCATGTGCTTCCACCAGGGCAGATAAACCAAGGCTCTCTGCCAGCTGCCGGTAGTCTTTGAGCTGTGCATCATCCAGGATCGCACAGATCAGCAGGATGGCCGATGCCCCGATCACTTTTGCCTCGTAGATCATATACGGATCGACCGTAAAATCTTTGCGAAGCAGCGGCAGCGAAACTTCCCTTGAAATCTCCGTCAGATAGGCATTGCTCCCCTGAAACCAGTAGGGCTCTGTCAGCACGGAAATGGCCTTTGCACCGCCCGCTTCATAGTCTTTTGCGATCTGCAGATACGGAAATTCCGGTGCGATCAGACCTTTGGAGGGCGAAGCTTTCTTGGCTTCACAGATGAAGGAAATCTCCTCACCGCCAAGTGCTTTTGCAAATGCAAACTCCCTGCTGACGGGAAGATCCTCAGCACGCCTCTTCATCTCTGCTGTGCTGATCTCCATCTTGCACTGCGCGACGCGTTCTTTGGTTTTGTCTGCAATCTCTGCCAGAATGTTCATGCCCTTCTCCTTTGCCGGATGCCCTGCTTTGCCGATGACGTTTCGTTATGCGTTCGTGGCTTTGACGAATTTTTCCAGCTGCTCTTTCGCTTTACCGCTCTCGATGATTTCACGCGCTTTGGCAATGCCCTCTTCCAGGGTAATGCCGTCGTTTACCAGATAGATCGCCGCACCGGCATTTAACAGCACCGCATCCATCTTCGGGCCCTTCTCACCATTCAGGATCCGTCTTGCGATCTCGGCATTCTCTGCCGGATCACCGCCGACCAGATCACTCTTTGCGCACTTGGTAAAGCCCAGTTTCTCCGGATTGATGTCATAGGTACGGAAGGAATCTCCTTTAAACTCACATACCATTGTATCATCACTGAGTGAAATTTCATCTATACAATCTTTTCCAAATACGACCATCGCACGTTTGACACCGAGGTTACGAAGCACATGCGCCAACGGCTCGACCAGTTCCGCGCTGTAGACACCGAGCAGCTGCATGCTCGCACCTGCCGGATTTGCCAGAGGCCCTAAGATGTTAAAGAGGGTACGGATGCCGATCTCTTTTCGTACCGGGCCGACAAAGCGCATCGCCTTGTGATATTTCTGCGCAAACAGGAAGCACATGTTCAAGTCTTTTAAGATCTGCTCACTCCGGGACGGCTCGATGTCGAGCTTCACGCCAAGTGCTTCGAGGCAGTCCGCCGTACCGCACTTGCTGGACGCCGCACGGTTGCCGTGCTTTGCGGTCGGGATGCCTGCCGCGCTGGTCACGATGGCGGATAAAGTCGAGATGTTAAAGCTGTTGGAGCCATCTCCGCCGGTGCCGACGATTTCCAAAACATCCTGGTCATTTAAAAACTTCTCGCAGTGTGCTCTCATGACTTTGGCTGCCGCGGTGATCTCTTCGATCGTCTCACCCTTCATGGCAAGTGCCGTCAGGAACGCTGCCTTCTGCGCCTCGCTCGCCTGATCCGTCATGATCTCCTCGATGACGGTCTCTGTCATCTCCGGTGTCAAATTCTGCTTTTTACTCAGTAAACCGATTGCCTCTCTGATCATTTGATTTTCCTCCTAGATTGTTAAAAAGTTCTGTAGCATCGTACTTCCGCATTCCGTCAGGATACTTTCCGGATGGAACTGCAGTCCGTAAACCTCTTTGTCTGTTACCTCGATTGCCATGACCTCGCCATCCTCTGTAACGGCCGTCACTTTCAGATCCTTTGGCAAGCTCTCTCTGGTCGCTGCCAGCGAATGATATCTGCCGACCTTTACTTCGCCGGGCAGATCTTTGAAAATCCTGCTGCCCGGATCGAGCGTCACGACCGACTGTTTTCCGTGCATCAGCTCTTTGGCATAGGTGACGGTTGCGCCGTTTGCCTCGCAGATCGCCTGATGTCCAAGGCAAACGCCCAGGATCGGGATCCTGCCGCTAAAGGCCTTCACCACATCTTCGCAGATTCCTGCATCCGCGGGCTTTCCCGGGCCCGGCGATAAGATGATGTGATCCGGTGCAAGTTTCTCGATCTCCCCGATCGTCATCTCATCGTTTCGGATCACCCGGATGTCCGGGCGGATCGCGCCGATCATCTGATACAGGTTATATGAAAAACTATCGTAATTATCTATCAACAGAATCATAAGCCGCCTCCTGCGCCCTGCCTGATCGCTTCCACGACTGCCTTGGCCTTTTGGATACATTCGCGATATTCATTGACCGGAACGCTGTCTGCCACGATCCCTGCTCCGCTCCGGACAAATACTTTGCCGTTTTTCTTAAAAGCAAGCCGAATGGCGATACAGGTATCTAAATTGCCGGCAAAATCGATGTAGCCAATGGCGCCGCCGTAAACGCCTCTCTTGTTATCTTCCAGCTCCCGGATGATCTCCATGGCTCTGATCTTAGGCGCACCGGAAAGTGTTCCCGCAGGAAGCACTGCCTGTACCGCATCGATTGCGCTGTACTTCGCATCATCGATCTGTCCGGCCACGGTCGATCCGATGTGCATGACGTGGGAGAAGCGCTGGATCTCCATGTACTTTTCCACAGTGACCGTGCCAAACTTACTGATCTTCCCCAGATCATTTCTTCCCAGATCCACCAGCATGTTATGCTCGGCGCGTTCCTTTTCATCGGCAAGCAGCTCTTCTTCCAGCGCCGCGTCTTCTTTGGCATCGGCGCCCCTGCGTCTCGTCCCTGCCAGCGGGAAAGTGTGGAGCACGCCGTGCTCCAACTTTACGAGCGTCTCGGGTGAGGCACCTGCCACTTCCATATCATCACTGCCAAAGTAAAACATATACGGTGATGGATTCATAGTGCGCAGCAGCCGATAGACATTGAGGAGCGATCCTTCATAATCCGCTTCGAGGCGGTTGGATAATACCACCTGGAAAATATCACCCTCGTAGATGTAATGCTTTGCTTTTTCCACCATCGCGCAATACTCTTCTTCAGAAAAGAGCGGGGTAAATTCGCTGGTCGCTCTGCCCGGCTCGATGGCGATCGGCTTGCCGTAGCGCAGCAGTTCGATCATCTCATCGATCTCTCTGCAGCATCGATCGTACTCTTCTTCGAGGTTCTCGACTCTGGCGTTGGCGATCAGGATGATCTTTTGACGGACGTTGTCGAATGCGATGACTTTGTCAAACAGCATCAGATCCAGATCTTTGAACCCTTCCTCATCTTTGGCGGAGAGGTTTACGCTCGGCTCGCTGTACTTGACAAAATCATAGCCAAAGTAGCCGACCAGACCGCCGGTAAAGCTCGGCAGGCCTTCGAGTTTGGGAGAGGTATAGTCCTGCAGGAGGGATCGGATCTCCGCTGCCGGATCCGTGGTTTTTTTCACTTTTTTCTCCCCGTTCTTGATCGTCAGCTCTCCGTCCTTTAGGGTGATCTCCATCTTCGGATCGTAGCCCAGGAACGTGTAGCGTCCCCAGATCTCCTGGTTCTCCACACTTTCGAGGATGTAGCAGTGGCGATCGATCCCTTTTAAGATCCGCAGCGTCTCTAAGGGCGTACGAATGTCGGATAAGATCTCCCTGCTGATGGGGATGATGTGATAGCCTTGGGATAATTTTTTCGCTTCTTCTAAGGAAATCATCGTTTCTCCTTTGGGGTCGAGGGACACGCACCTCGCGTGCAAAGCACGCTTGCGCACCCGGCACTTGGGGTTCCGGAGCGGCTGCAAGACACGCACCTCGTGTGCTTCGCACACTCGGTCGTGGCGCTCGCTCGGGGTTCCGGAGCGGCTACAAGACACGCACCTCGTGTGCTTCGCACACTCGGTCGTGGCTGTCGCCACATAGAGAAAATGAACCGCCCACCTGTCTGCAAGTAAACTTGCACAGGGGACGGTTCGTTTTCTCTGCGTGTCTTGTAGCTTGCACGCAAAAAGACCGCCCTCGACAATAGTTTCTGTTTACTACTGTCAAGGACGGTTCAAATTCTGTTCACCGCGGTGCCACCTTGATTCATGGTTTCCCACACACTTAGCGGAGTACCAACATAC
>JAILPR010000006.1 GCA_024699355.1 Lachnospiraceae bacterium | reverse complement strand
TTACCTGTTCTCTTTCATTTCTTATTGCCAGACATCAAAGGCCTCACCGTCGTTGTTATACACTTCGATCGAATTTGGGATCGGGGAGAGTGAAACCACGCAGTACGGATACGTAAAGGACTGGATAACGACATCTCCCGGGCCCGGCGCAGTCTCCTCCACCGTGATCGTGACGTTCATCTCATCATCCACACTGATATTCGTGACATAGACCTGATAGCCACCGGTCGAATGCTCTCCGCCAAAAATATAGACTGTGCAGGCATCATCCTCCGGCATCAGCCAGCAGCCGCGCTCCGCCTCTCCGCCGTATATTTCCCGCTCTTCCAGCTCATACGTCAAGCCAAGAAACGTTCCGCTTTCATCAAGTTCCGGCGGATAGAGGGTATCGCCGTCATCTACGGCGCTTTCCTCCCCGGCACTCTCTTGTGCGGCGCTTTCCTCCGCGATCGCCTGCTGTTCTTCGAGATCAGAGCACATATTGGCGCTGATCATCCCGACCAGTGCTATGGTACCGATTGCTCTTACGATCTGAAACATAATCTTATCCTCTCATTCCTACCAGCGATTTCCGTAAAGTGCCACATCCTTGACTTCGCCTTTGCGCACGACATGATCCAGGATCGGACACATCGCGATGCCGAAAAAAACATCCAGTACGGAATGCTGCTTTAAAAACATGGTCGCCAGAATGATCGAAACACTGATCAGCGCTACCATGATCCTGCAGCTCCTTTTGCAGGCCAGTGTGCCGGTGGAACGGAACATACAGACATAGGCCACCACGGACGTATACACGTGAATGCTCGGAAAGACATTCGTTGACGTATCGATGCTGTACAAAAAGCGTACCATCGTCGCAAAAATATCTCTTCCCGCGACATAGGCAGGTCGCAGGATCAGACCTGTCGGGAAAAAGGTATTGAGGATCAGGAAAAATACCATTCCCGAGATCAGCAGTGCCTGAAACCGCTTATATTCTTCTTTATCATAAAATACAAGATAGGCACCCACCAGGGGGATAAATAAAAACCACAAAAAATACGGGATCGCAAATTGCTTGATAAACGGGATGCTTTTATCCAGCAACAGATCCGTCCTGATACAAAAGCGGAACGGTACCAATTCGATAAATTTAAACCAGATCAAATAGATCGGTAAAAAAATCAGGATCGGCATCGCCACGCGTGTACGATCATCCAACAGTCTCTTTCTCATCATAACTTCAATTCCTTTGTTTCACCAATGTCTTCCCCAAGACATGCTTCCCCAAGCACCCCTATTTTACACTTTTTCGCGGACATGTAAAATCCCGCACACAGAGTTTTCGAAATTTCTTCGCATTCTCTGTATGCGGGATCATCTTAACCTTGAATGATCGCTGCCAGGATCTCAATGCACTTATCCGTACCGATCACGCCGGTATCGAGGCAAATGTCATACTGCTTATAGTAGCGCATCTCCTCACCGGTATAGTGCTTGTAATAAGTATTTCTCAGTTCATCGCACTTTTGCACGAGCTTTTTGATATCGTGTGTTCCCTGATTTTCCGGCAACTGCGCTGCGCGTGCTGCCTTCTTTTCCAGGTCTGCAAAAAGAAATACGTTAAAGGCATTCACCCCTGCCTCACGCAGGATATAATCGGCACATCTGCCAACGATGATGCAGGGTTCTTTGGCCAGCTCCAGGATGACCTTCTTCTGCGCATCGTAAATGGCGTCAAATGAACTGATGTAGGCTGCGGAATTGTTTAACAGGTTGTTGATGAACTCGCTCATGTGGTTCATCTGCTCGCCTTCTTTGTTGATCTCATCTTCCGAATAACCGCTCTCTTTGGAGGTTGCAACGACGAAATCCTTGTCATAGTACGGGATCCCGAGTTTCTCGGAAAGTCCCTCCGCGACCGTTCTGCCGCCGGATCCGTACTCTCTGCCGATCGTGATTACCGGAAATTTTAAATTACCTGCCATATTGAGTTCCTCTCTTCATAAGAATCATGCTGCCGCTTTGCCGGCATTTTTACCAAGTACATACTGGAATACCAGACAACCGATCACAATCGCGAATCCGATCAGATCCGTTACCATACCTGTGTGGATCAGAAGCAGACCGCCTGCGATGATCACAATGCGGATCACCGGATTCATCTCCGCGAAACAATAGCCTTCCAGACCGGATGCGATACCGAAGATACCGATGACTGCCGTGATCGCGATCTGGACAACCGCCAGCGGCGTCGTCTCGATCAACAGCATCTGCGGACTGTAGCAAAACATATACGGTACGATAAATGCCGCAATGGCCAGTTTGGATGCCGTAAATGCGGTCTTCATCGGATTACTCTTGGCAATCGCCGAGCCTGCATACGCAGCCAGGGCAACCGGCGGTGTGATGTCCGCAACGATACCGAAATAAAATACAAAGAAATGTGCGGCGATGGTCGGCACGCCCATACGGATCAGGATCGGTGCTGTCGTTGCAGCCATGATACAGTAGTTCGCCGTGGTCGGTACACCCATACCTAATACGATACAGCAAAGCATGGTCAGGAACAAGGCAATGATCAGTTTCTCACCCGCAACGCCGACGATGGCATTGATCAGTTCGTTGGCAAGCCCCGTCATCGTGATGGTACCGGAGATGATGCCTGCCACGCCACAAGCGGCGCCAACCGTGATCGCGGAACGGCCGCCGGCCTGCAGGGCATCAAGAATTTTGCCAAAGGTCAGGCGCTCCTCACGGTTGATGAAGCCGACCACGATGGATAACAGGATCGCCAGAGATGCCGCTCTCTGCATGGTCATGTAGTTGCCGGATACCCAGATGATGAGGAATACCAGCGGGATCAGCAGATAGATCTTTTTGATCAGGGAGCCGAATTTCGGCAGCTCTTCTCTGGCGATGCCCTTTAAGTTCAGGCGCTTTGCCTCTAAGTGCACGCAGATAAAGATGCCGAAGAAGTACAGGATCGCCGGCAGGATCGCTTTGGTGATGATGCCGGAGTACGGTACGCCGATAAAGTCTGCCATGAGGAAGGCTGCCGCACCCATGATCGGCGGCATGATCTGTCCGCCCGTGGAGGAAGCCGCCTCAACCGCAGCCGCAAATTCATTCTTGTAACCGGTCTTTTTCATCATCGGGATGGTGACGGAACCTGTCGTTACCGTATTACCGACCGAAGATCCGGAGACCATACCGCAAAGTGCGGAAGAAATGACCGCAACCTTCGCCGGGCCGCCGGCAAATCTGCCCGCGATGCTGTTGGCCAGCTGGATAAAGAAATTTGAAATGCCGGTTCTCTCAAGGAAGGCACCGAAAATGATGAAGACCACGATGTACTTCGAGCACACGTTCACAGGCGTCGCCAGGATACCTTCTTTGGTGTAAAAAAGATTTCTGACCAGATATTTTACCCTGCCAAAGAAATTCGGATTCGTGAGCCCAAAGACGAGTGCATAAACGATAAAGACACCCGCCACGATCAGGATCGGGATGCCGACGCAGCGTCTGGTCACTTCGATGAGTGCCGCGATGCCGACGATACCGATGATGATCTGATACCATTCAAATCTGGTACCCTGATTGATGATCGTGTTGGCCTGAAAGGTGTAATACAAAAACGATGCGGTGCCCAGGATCATAAAGATCACGTCACTGATCGGAATGTAGTTTTCTTTCAGTTCGTTTTTGTTTCTCGGATAGATCAAAAAGCCCATCAGAATGATGAGTGCCATAAATGAGGTTAAACGGATCTCCTCAAGGAAGGTGGCAAATAATGTTACATAGATACAAAAGACAGAGAAGAAGGCCAGGATCGCGGTGATCACGATCTTCGGTTTACCCGTCCAGATTCTGGTATTGGACTCTCTGTCATATTTACGCATTACGGAATCATATTCGTTCTGATTCGCGGTTGTTTCCATCTTGTCGTTCAATACTGTTCTCCCCCTATTCTGCCGTATTTACTGTGATACCGTGCTCTTTGTAGTATCTGGCTGCCCCCTCATGATACGGTACATCCGTGATGCTCGATGCCGTGGTCAGATCGAGTTCTCCGCCCTTGGCATTTTCTGCGGTGATCTCGTCTTTGTGATCAAAAAGTGCCGCTGTGAGACCGTAAACGGTATCCGCATCCAGATTCGCAGATACGATCAGGGTCGCTTCTACCGTGATCGTCTCCACATCCTCATCCTGTCCCGGATACGTGCCTGCCGGAATGGTCAGGGCATTATAGTATGGACAGTCTGCCAGGATCTGATCCCTGAAGTCGCCGGAAATATTGATGAGCTTCACGCCATTGGTCGTTGCAAGCTCTGTGACCGCACTGGTCGGTGCACCCGCTACGATAAAGGCCGCATCGATCTTGCCATCCTTTAAGGATTCTTTGGAATCGCCAAAGGACTGATACTGCGGTTTGATGTCATCCAAGGTGATCCCCGCACCGTTTAAGACATCGAGTGCATTAAAATACACGCCGGATCCGGCTTCACCGATGGAGACACTCTTCCCCCGAAGGTCTTCCACCGAATTGATGTCTTCATCCATCGTGATCAGCTGTACCGTCTCTGCATAGAGACAGCCGAGCACGCGGAAATCATGTGTCGCGCCGTCATCACTGAAGCTTCTGGCACCGGCCCATGCATAGGACATGACGTCCGACTGCGTAAAGCCAAGCTGGAAATCGCCGTCCTGGATACTCTGGATATTGACCTTGGAACCGCCGGTCGATACCGCAGTGACTTTGATATCCGCATAATTATGCATATACTGCGCCAGAACGCCGCCGTATGCATAATAGGTGCCGCTCGTTCCGCCGGTACCGAACATCATACGGGTTGCGCTTCCACACCCCGTCATGGTCAGCATCAGGACAAGCAGCAAGGCAATACAGGTTTTCCCGATTGTTGATCTTTTCTTCATATCTCTTCTCCCTTTTCTTTGATTCCCGCCCCTTGATGATGATTGCATAAAAATAAGCAGGTCCTCTTACATCGTACCTAGCGTGGCGACATCTGTAAAGTAAAAATACTTTCGTTCTAGGCTTTACCTATAGTAACATACTTGTTATCATGTAGGCAAAAACCACGATGCCAAGGAGGTTGTCATGACACTGACACAATTAACGTATGTGATCGAGATCGCGAATGCTTCTTCGATGAATGAGGCTGCCAAAGTACTGTTCATCTCCCAGCCGAGCCTGTCAGAGTCCGTACAGGAACTGGAAAAAGAACTCGGGATCCATATTTTTATCCGGTCCAACAAGGGTGTGCAGCTCACCCCCGACGGGAAAGAGTTCCTCGGCTATGCCAGGGCCGTCGTCGAGCAGTATGCGCTGATCGAATCCCGCTATGTCAAACGTGAACAGACCAAGACCAAGTTCAGTGTCTCCGCACAGCATTACACCTTTGCGATCAATGCCTTTGTCGAGCTGATCCGGCGCTATGGCATGGAGGAATATGATTTCTCGATCTTCGAGACCAAGACCGGCGAGATCATCGACAATGTGGAGAACCTTCGAAGCGAAGTCGGGATCTTATACCTCAATGACTTTAACCGGGCAGTGCTGACCAAGATCTTTGCCTCCAAGGGCTTAAGCTTCCATCCGCTCTTTGACTGCAACATCTACGTCTATCTCTGGAAGGGACATCCGCTGGCGCACAAAAAGAAGATCCGGATGGAAGAACTCGCGGACTATCCGTGCCTGGCCTTTGACCAGGGTGAGACCAATTCGTTCTATTTCGCGGAAGAACTTTTCAGTACCTATGATTACAAGCAGATCATCCATGTCAGCGACCGCGCGACGATCCTGAATCTCTTTGTTGCGATCAACGGCTTTACGCTGTGCTCCGGCATCATCTGCGAAGATTTGAACGGTGGGGAATACTGTGCGGTCAGACTCGACAGCAAGGAACTGATGACCATCGGATATATTAAGAAGAAGGGGATCCCGTTAAGCTCGCTTGGAGCGCTGTATATTGAAGAAGTCTCCAAGTACCGGGAGCAGGTGCTGTCGTAGCAGTGCCGGTGGCACTACGGCAGCCAGCATCTTATACTTCGCTGATGCGAGCGCTTAGACTCGAAAAGGCGCCGCTGACGCGGCTTATGTCCGCAGTGCCGATGGCACTACGGACCTTTTCTCGTTAAGATCGCAAGAAAAACAAATACAAGCCACCTTGCGGTGGCTTGTGCTTGTTTTTCTTCTTTATGTAGACTCGAAAAGGCGCCGCTGAAGCGGCTTATGTCCGCAGTGCCGGTGGCACTACGGACCTTTTCTCGTTAAGGCCACAGGAAAAACAAATACAAGCCGCTTTTCAGCGGCTTGTGCTTGTTTTTCTTTTGTGGCCTTACATCTTTTCCGGGGCTTCGAAGCCGAGGAGGTCGATGCAGGTTTCCATGATGGTTAAGGTGAATTTCAGCAGTGCGATGTAGGCGCTCTGCTTTGCCGGATCACTTTCCGTCAGGATCTTGGTCTCGTGATAGAAGTGATTTAGGGCATTGGCCAGGTCATAGATGTACGCACAGATCTTGTGCGGTGCAAGCTCGCTATACGCCGCTTCCATCATCGTATTAAATCCTGTCAGGCTCTTTAAGAGGTCTTTGCCGGATGCATTGTCGATGGATGCAAGGGTTGCCTCACTGACCTTTCCGCCGGCTTCCTCATATTTCTTTAAGATGCTCTTGATCCGCACCATGGTATAGAGCAGGTACGGGCCGGTATCTCCTTCAAAGGAGGTAAAGCGCTCGATATCGAAGATGTAATCTTTCGATGCCTGATTGGAGAGATCGCCGTATTTGATCGCACTTAATGCGACCTGTGCCGCGGTCTTTTTCGCTTCTTCCTCGCTCATCGTCTCATTCTCGGCGATCTTTTCATACATCTGATCGTTGATCTCCTGCAGGAGATATTCCAGACGCATGACACCGCCCTGACGGGTCTTAAACGGCTTGCCGTCCTTGCCGTTCATCGTACCGAAGCCAAGGAACTTTAACTCCGTCTCCGGCTTTACGAGTCCTGTCTTTCTCGCACAGCGGAAAACCTGCTCGAAGTAGAGTTCCTGACGTTTATCAACGACATAGATCAGTTCATCCGGCTGATACTCTCTCATACGGATGCGGATGGTTGCCAGATCCGTGGTATTGTAGAGAGATGCGCCGTCGGATTTTAAGATCATGCACGGCGGGATCTCTTTCTTATCGGTCTCTTCCTTGACATCCACGACCAGCGCGCCGTTGGAGAGATAAGCATAACCGCCCTTCTTCATCTCCTCGACCATGCCCGGGATCTCATCATGGGCATCGGACTCGCCGTTCCAAAGATCAAAGTCCACATTTAACTTACTGTAATTCTTCTTTAAATCCGTTACCGAAACATTGATGATGTGTTTCCAAAGTGCACGGTAGCCACGAACGCCGCTCTGCAGCTTAAACGTTGCCTCCATCGCTTTGGCTTTATAATCTTCGTCCTCTTTGGATTTACCGGATGCGGTCGGATAGATTTCCTCCAGTTCACTGATGGTAAACGGAGCCTCTGCCGGATACTCACCGGTATAGGTATCATCGAAATACAAAAGGTCCGGATGACGCAGACTGAACTCATAGATGATCAGTCCCATCTGCAGACCCCAGTCGCCCATATGGATGTCGCCGGTCACGGTATCGCCCGCATAGCGGCAGATCCGCTTGATGGCTTCCCCGATGACTGCCGAACGCAGATGTCCGACGTGCAGCGGCTTTGCGACATTCGGCCCGCCGTAGTCGATGATGACCTTCTTGGGCTGCGCTACCGCAAATCCAAACTTCTCATCTGCTGCCATCTCTTTGATGTAATCGATCAGGAACGCTTCGTTGACTTTCAGGTTCAAAAAGCCCGGCGCCACAGCTTCGACGGAAGCAAAGGCCTTGCTGTCCGTTAACTTTGCTGCCACATCCTGTGCGATCATGATCGGTGCCTTGTGATATTCCTTAGCCCCGGCCATCGCGCCGTTACACTGATATTCACACAGATCCGGACGGTTCGATACGGTAACGTTACCAAGCTCCGCACGATATCCGGCTGCTTCAAATGCATTCTTTACTTCCGCAGAGATTGCATCGAGTATTTTAAGCATATGATCCCTCCATTTGTGCTTCCTTTTCCGCCTTTTGCTTCTCACGCTCCGCCTTCGAGAAGGCACAACCACAGTAGTCCTGGCGGTATAGACCATACTCGGCCGACAGCTCGGTCGAGCGCTTGTAGCCATTCTTTTTCTTAAAGTCGGACGGCAGGAACGGAACGCCGATTTTCTGACCGACCGCTTCCCCGATCTCATTGAGCTTTTGCGCGCTCTTCATCGGAGAGATGGTCAGTGTCGTGGTAAAAAATTCAAAGCCCCGTGCTTTGGCAAGCTGCGCAGTTGCCTGCAGCCGCAGCTCATAGCACCGGAAACACCGCTCCCCGCCTTCGGGACACTGTTCGTATCCTTTTGCGATGGCAAAGAACTTTTCCGGTTCGTAGTCGCCCTCGATCATCTCGATCGTTTCCGATGCCGGTGTCAATGCTCTGCCGGCATTGGTGATGTTGATCTCCTCCGGCGATTTGCCCGCAAGAAGCTCCTTCCGATAGGCCTCTACCTGCCGGTTGTACTCCTTAATCAGGCGCTGTTCTTCTTCCACGCGATGACGATATTCCTTCTCCAGCGTGATGTTTGGATTATAGTAGAATACCGTGATCTTGAAATATTCTCTTAAGTACTCCATACAGTAGCTGCTGCAGGGTGCGCAGCAGCTGTGCAGAAGTAAGGTCGGCCGGTGGTCAAAGCCTGCCACCATGGCCTCTAACTTTTTTTGATAATTCTCGCCCATGATTTCTATCTTACGCGACTTAGTTTCCACGCTTTGCGATCGTTGCGATATCTACCAGCGTCAACTTGCCGGCCGTCTCTTCTTTATTTTCCAGAGAGCTGACCAGTGCTCTTGCGGTATCCATGGCGGTGATACAGTTGACGCCTGTCTCGATCGCATTACGTCTGATGAGGAAGCCGTCTCTGCTCTTATCACGACCCTGGGTCGGCGTATCAATGACCAGATCGATCTTGTGACCGAGGATCAGGTCCATAACGGTCGGAGATTCCTGATGGATCTTGTTGACTTTACGTGCCTTTACGCCGTTTTCGTTTAAGACAGCGGCGGTAGAACGTGTCGCATAGATCGTGTAGCCAAGCTTCTCAAAGCGGCGACCGATCTCAATGGCCTCGCCCTTATCGGCATCCTTGACCGTCATGATGATCTGCTTATACTTCGGCAGGTCGATTCCGGCGCCCAGGAAGGCTTTGTAGAGTGCTTCATTAAAGGTCTTTGCGATACCGAGGCACTCACCGGTGGATTTCATTTCCGGTCCGAGGCTGATCTCTGCGCCGCGGATCTTTTCGAAGGAGAATACCGGCATCTTGACTGCCACATAATCAGCTTCCGGCTGCAGACCCGGCTTGTAACCAAGCTCTTCGATCTTCTTGCCGATGATGACTTCCGTTGCCAGATCCACGATCGGGATACCGGTGACCTTACTGATATAAGGTACCGTTCTGGAGGATCTCGGGTTCACCTCGATGATATATACTTCTTCGCCGATGGCAATGAACTGAATGTTGATCAAACCGATGACATGCAGGGCCTTTGCCAGACGATAGGAATAATCTGCGATCTTTTCTTTGACCGTCTCACTGATGGTCGGTGCCGGATAGACGGAGATCGAGTCACCGGAATGTACACCGGTACGTTCGATATGTTCCATAATACCCGGGATCAGGATGTTCTCGCCATCGCATACCGCATCGACTTCGAGCTCTTTTCCCTGCAGATACTTATCGACAAGGACCGGATGCTCCTGTGTATAGCGGTTGATGATCGCCATGAACTCTTCGATCTCCTGATCGTTTAAGGCGATCTGCATGCCCTGTCCGCCAAGGACATACGACGGACGGACCAGAACCGGATAGCCCAAACGGTTGGCAACTTCTTTGGCTTCTTCCGCGGTAAATACGGTGCCGCCTGCTGCTCTCGGGATATTGGTCTCCTGCAGGATCCGATCAAACAGTTCACGATCCTCTGCGGCATCGACATCTTCCGCCTTGGTGCCCAGGATCGGCACGCCCATTTCCATCAGGGCCTGCGTCAATTTGATGGCGGTCTGACCGCCGAACTGTACGACCGCACCGTCCGGTTTCTCGATGTTAACGATGTTCTCGACATCTTCTGCCGTCAGCGGTTCAAAGTACAGCTTATCTGCAATATCGAAGTCGGTGGATACCGTCTCCGGGTTGTTGTTGATGATGATGGTCTCATAGCCCGCTTTGGAGAATGCCCAGGTCGCATGTACCGAGCAATAGTCAAACTCGATACCCTGTCCGATACGGATCGGACCGGAGCCAAGGACAAGTACCTTCTTTTTCCCTGTGGTCTCTCTTGCTTCATCCTCACCGCCGAATACCGAATAGTAATACGGTGTGGTTGCGGCAAACTCTGCCGCACAGGTATCCACGATCTTAAAGGATGCGGTGATGCCGTTGTCATAGCGAAGCTTCTTTACTTCCGCCTCGCTCTTGCCACTGAGGCGTGCGATCACGTTATCCGGGAATTCCATCCGCTTTGCTTCGCGCAACAGTTCCGGTGTCAGTGCTTCACTTTCCAGCTGCTGCTCCATCTCGGTCAGGTGTGCGATCTTATCGATGAACCAGTGATCCACCATGGTGATCTCATGGATCTGATCGTAGCTGATGCCTTTTC
>JAILPR010000030.1 GCA_024699355.1 Lachnospiraceae bacterium | reverse complement strand
GCTGCCACGGCCAAACAGGCGCTTCTTTGCTGTTTCGTTTTCGTTTTTTATACGCTTTTTCATCTTTTACCCCGGCACAAACCGGATCATCGATCCCAAATTTGCACATACGTATCTTATTTTATTGCATTCACTCTATCTTACATTATTTCAACTAAAAATAAAAGCAAAAGAGACATGGAAAAGAGGATACCGATATGACTTCTATCAGTACCCTCTTCTACTCTGAGATGTCCAATGGACCACCCTCCATATCAGCGATTCGTTCTCCGCTGATTTCTATTATGAAATTGTATTCCTCTGCTACCGTTCCATCGCTCACTCTTCTTTGTACCGTTGTACTGCGCTCTACTTCTTTATGGCGCTCCTTAGAGGGTATGTACTTGTTCGCTTCAGATGATTACCTGTTCCTTATAAGATTCGTTGAGTGTTAATTTACGTTGCCGGCGGACCGTACCTCCTTTACTTAGATTTCAATCAAATAAAAGTTACCTCTCATGTTCTCCTTGATCCCGGGTCCTTCGTCCGGGTGGAAATGAAGTTCTCTTGTTTGTTGTTAATGCCATTATAGCATGGGAAAACTATTTGTCAATACAATATTTTAATTTTATATATGTTTTTTGTTTTCTTTATTATCACCGTCGAATTGTCTGATTTTAATCTTCTTTTCAAACGATTTGTACATTTTAATAACAGGCGGTTTTATGCTAAAATCTCTATGAACATACGGAGTCCGGATCTATGATCCTGTCTCCGCGACATCTTTGGGGAGGGGATTGATATGACAACACCACGTCAACGTGCGAAATTCTTTCAGTCTGCGATGACCGCTTTCTTTTTGCTCTTCATCACTCAGTTTCTCTATTCCACCGGCAATATTTTCCTTGATGCGCATCATCCAGCCGATATTACCTTTCACTATATCGGTTGCTTTTATCTGGCCGGGGGATTTGTACTGTATTCGATCAGCCATAAAATCTTCGGGACTCTTTTGGCCCGTCGCATCTGTTATCTGTTGATGTGCCTGATTCTGATCGCCGCCCTGATCCTTCCGTTTCCGGAACCGTTTCAATATGTCGGTTTTATCGGGCTTGGCTATGTATGCGCAGTTTCTTATTATACAGCAGCGATCACTCTGGCCGGTGTACCGCACCCGGCACTGATCGTTGCCATCTCATGCGCGCTGGCGTTCCCTCTGCAAATGCTGTTGTATCTGATCGATCTGCCGCTCACCACCTGCATGTTTCTGATCCTGACTGTACTCGTTCATGCAATGCTGATCCTCGGCAGTATGCCCTCCGTTTCCATGGGCGATCGCCAAAGTAAACTGAACGTCACAACCGGTTTTTGGAAAGGCATTCTTCCGGCGCTCCTTTGTATGATCCTCTTTTTCTTCTGTCTGGTCATGGAAGGAT
Organism: Lachnospiraceae bacterium; assembly: GCA_024699355.1. Lineage (GTDB taxonomy): Bacteria > Bacillota > Clostridia > Lachnospirales > Lachnospiraceae > SIG336. The sequence goes on along the minus strand of JAILPR010000030.1, from coordinate 3,533 downwards.
CTCTCTCGGAGGTCAGCTATACTGCGGTTCTGAACGACTATCCCAGGATCTTTTATGCCATGCCGCGTATCGTCATTACGATCGCATATCTCTGCGTTGCCCTCATCGGAGATTATCAGCAGGGAAAATATCTGCATCTGGCAGCTTTCGGCAATATGATCCTCTCGATCCTTGCCGTCTATAACTTTATCAATGTACAGTTCTATCGACTGATCCTGTTTAATTTCTGTGCAGGATTCTATACGATGTATTTCATTCTGGCGCCTTTTTTGCAGGTCACGCGTTTTTCAACGCCTTTTGACAAATTTCTCTGCAGTTTCGGACGGATCTTTTGCAATTGTATTGAGGCGTTGCTAAGCCTTTTTCTGATCACCCGGATCTCTGCGAACTCCGATCTTTTACAGATCCTCAGTATCATTGCCATTGTCGCCGCCCTGGCATTTTTGTTTGTGTTTATGCAGTTTTCCTACAGACAACAATATGCTCTGCTAAATGATCCTCTGCCGGAAAATGCCACATTTGATCCGTATGATCCCGCTGCCATCAGGCAGTTTGCGGAAAGGTATCATTTTACGGCAAGAGAGCAGGACGTCTTTACCCTGATCCTGCATCATGATCTTCCGATGAAAACAGTCGCCTCGGAGTTATCGATTTCCGAGCGCATGCTCTACCGCCACATGCGATCTCTGTATGACAAAACGGAGACCGAATCCAAAGCGGGGCTGATCGCCCTGTACTATCAGACAGGTGCGCCAACACGCGTATCTTCGGGCATGTCATAAAACTGAACCTATCCAAAACGCCTCCTGTTTCATAGCATGAAAGTACGATCATCTGATCGATCATCTTATGAAGGAGGCGCTTTTTATGTCTATGTACACCAGAAGCAAAACAACCCTTACCGTTCTGACCGGCACCATACTTTTATCCGGTGCCATCCTAGCCACCCCGCTCACCGCATTGGCCTATGATTACGATTACAATACCATCTGGGATGATGTCGGCTATGCGCTCTATAGCACTTCCGGCGATTGCAACGTCTCTTCCGGGACCACCATTTCCGTCGGCAAAACCATTGCCGATATGTCAAACGGAGATGTCACCTTCCAGATGCCAACTGGCACCACCAGTCAAAACATTGAGGGTAACTATGGTACCTATGTCCTGTATACCCTTTCCCAGGATGCGATCTTTAGTCGAAATGATGCGCACACGGTATTTACCTTTACCGGCACAGGCAACAGCGGCAGCTCCGGTGGCAGCTCCGGTGGTGGCGGCAGTGAAGAAATATCCAGGCAAGAAGAAAAAGAATATAACAATGTTGTCATCGGCGGTCAGGTTGTCGAATCCACCGTGCCGGGCAACTACAAAGCACATACCATCGAAGGACTTGCTGTCACGGAAGAATTGGCAACAGTAGAACGTGACCTGGGACTTCATGATGGCCAATCCCTCTACCTTTCCACCTGGGACATCGAAGAAGCCGGAAGTCCCAATGCCTACGCCAGCCTTTCTGCTGCTGCAGATTCTGTGAACGGCACGATCCTGGCATCCTTCCAGCTCAACTCCGTGATCGGGGATGCAGCCGGATTAAAGCTCGGTGATGCGGATGCCTCCAAAGGTGTTCCTGTCACCATCGGAATCCCCTGGTCCAAAGAAGCTTCCGGCAAACAGTTCTCCTTGGCATATGTCACGGCAGGGGGCGCTTATCGAATCTTAGAAGATACAGACGGCGTCAACGATTACAGCATCACATTCATGGCTCCGGGCGGCCAGGGTGCATATGCGGTCATCGCAAGTAAATAAGGAAAGGTTATCCATCCCTTACACATCCCAAAAGAGGCAGGTACGTTCTCCCGAACGTGCCTGCCTCTGCTTTTCTGCGTCTGCTGATCCATCAGACATTTCCTGCCGATGGATCATCCATTCCATACTTTTTCAGATCCACCCTGTGGTCAACCACTTCGATGCCATCCGCCCGAAGGAGCTGTGCCTGGACCTCTTCACCGCCAAAGGCAAAGCGTCCCGCCAGCTCTCCTTTCGCATTTACCACGCGGTAGCACGGGATGTGATCCGGATCCGGGTTTTTATGCAGGGCATTGCCGACGGCCCGCGCCATCTTCGGATCTCCCGCCATCGCCGCCACCTGACCGTAGGTTGCGACCTTGCCTTTCGGGATCTGTTTCACGGCTTCATAGATGCGCTTGCTTGGTGAATCGGTCACCAGATCATAGCTTTCGAGGATCATCCGCCTGATCTCCTCCTCCGGGATCGAGCCATCCAGGACGATCGTATTCCAATGTTCCTTATTCTGATGATAGCCCGGGAGAACCGCCGGATACGTACTTCGCCAAAAGTCCCGCCACTGCGGATCGACTTTCACATTCAGATTGATATAGCCGTTGCGCTCATAGGTCCAGAGGAACGCTTTCTTTGCTCCGACCACTCTGACCAGTTGCCAGTTCTGATCGTGGAACGGTGCTTCCTGATAGGTATATGGGAGCGATAGTCCAAATGCCAGCGCTTCTTCTCTCGTCTTCATTCTTTCTTTCCTTTCTGATGCTTGGGTGACGAGCCGTATTTTTTCTTAAAGGCTTTCCCCAGGTGAAACTCATCGTAGAATCCAAAATTTCTGGCCACATTGCTTAAGAGTTCTTCCGGATGATCTGCCAGATACTGCCGGACCATTTCCAGCTTCCGGTTCATCTGGTAGCTGTAAAAGGTCTGCCCGTAGGTACTTTTAAACATATTGGACAGGGTCTTTGGACAGACATAGAATGCATCTGCCATTTCCTGACAGGTATAGGTTTTCTGCGGATTGGTCTGCATCAGATCCAACACCTGCATGATCAGCCGGGCATGCTTTTGCCGATACCCGTCTCCTGCCCCAAGTGCTGACAATTCGCATAAAAAAAGGCCGAACAAAAGAGAGATTTTCTCTTCTTTCAGCGCATGGTCACTCCAGTAAGCAGCGATCAGCTCCTGAACGTACTGGCGGATCTTCGGGTTGGAGGCACAGTGAAACAGAGGCTCTGTCACCAGCAGTCCCTCTCCTGCCTCCTCCGGATACAGATGCAGATACATATGACGATTGCCTGCCGAGCACGGGCGAAGTCCGTAATGATGCTTCCCCGCGGAAAGTAAGAGCAGGTCATCTTTGCCCAGTTCGTACGGGATGCCATCCTCATAGATCTCCCAGGTGCCGTCCAGAATATACAGGAAGTCATGGACCTCCATCACACGATCCGGATGCAGCGTCGGATTGACATTGGTCACATAATTGGCGCTTTCCAGGCGATGCATGCCGCCGATCCGAAAACTTGTCCCCATCGCTACCTCCACAGTCTTTTTTCCACATTATACATTTTTGTTTCCACATTATCAATGGAGCAGCGCCGTGCGAAATGCTATGCTTTTGGTAATCAGGAGGGTATACGATGGAACTGACAAAATCAACACCGGTGTCCCTAACGGACATCGAGATCACAGATGCATTCTGGAAACAGGAAATGGAACTGGTGCGTAAGGAAGTG
>JAILPR010000024.1 GCA_024699355.1 Lachnospiraceae bacterium | reverse complement strand
CACAGCGCATCAGCGCTGCCACGATCGGGATCAGCGCCAGCAAAATAGCCACGCTGAAATCTCCGCTATGCAGTTGTGCTCGTTTACGATATCTTGCCACAAATACTTCCTCTATCCTACTCGATCTCTTCGATTCTCACCGAATTCAGGCCAAAAAATGACGCAACAGCCCCGTTTCTCCAATCTGTCGCATCACCGGTAATATCATCGTGATACAGCACATACGGTTTGACCGAAAAGTCATCGATCACCACATCCATCCCCGTACGTGCTTCATAGGTCATCCACCGCTTAGCATTCTCTGTGCGGTAAGTCTGCGCTTCTCCCTTAAGGATCGAAAGCGCTGCGCTCGTCGAATTGGTCGACTGCAGCCCATAATATTTCATGCAGCCAAGCAGCAGAACGATCATCACCGCCACGATCAGGACACCGTACCGGCCATCCGGATTACAGTTCATCACGGCGTCCGAAAGCCGTTTGCTGCGATGTAAGATCCAACCTTCCACATACAGTACCGTTCCTGTCAGGAGCAATACATAGGATAAATACACGATGTTGATCAGTCGTCCCGGGCCCCAGGTCGCACTGGCAAAATATGCCGGTGTCATCACAGAGCTCATCAGTCCGAATGAGATCACTGCGATCAGGCCCGGCATCCGGAAGCGATAGGACATCGCTGCCAGGGAGCGTGCCGAAAGCAGGATCATGACGATAAGAAAGATCGCTACCGGGATATGGAACCATTCGATCAAAAAGGCAAATCCCCGCTCCAGAGATGCAAGGATGCTATCAATTGGGGATAATCCCGCGACATTGTTTTGTCTTGCGGTATTTCCTTCCGATAATGCATTTGCCGCAAAGCCACACAGATACTCGATCAGCACCAGAGTCAGAAACTTACAGCCTCTGCCTTTCTTAATGATCAGAAATGCGCCCTCCATCAGCACCAGCACCTCCAGTGCCAGAAGGCCGGTCGCATAGTTACTTCCCGCGACCAGGATCGTCGCGATCATCGTGCCGATCGCCACTGCGATCTTTTTTCGCTTTTCGCTCACTCTGTAAAATGCCAAAATACCGGTGATCATCCAAAGCATCCACCCAAAAGTCGCCGTATAGCCGGTTGCACCGACATACCAGTACAGCCCTTCTGCCGGATGGGGCAGATATAACAGGATCCAGCTCAGCATCAGCAGGATCACACACCAGCTGACTGCTCTCCCCCAGCCAAGACGCTTTTGTAATAATTCTTTTCCAAGTCCGATCACGCCGCTTAGCAGTACGATCTGTACAAGTGCTACGCTGATCGCAAAGTATCTGGGCATCGCCACACCAAAACCAAAGGCGGAGATGATATCATCCACATACCGCCCCTGCCAGTAGTGATAAAACATCATAGCTTCATCCCAAGCGGCCTTTAGGATCTCTCTAATCCCTAGATTTCCGCGGATCGCCTGATAGAGTGCTCCGGTATAGGAAAAATCGTCACAGCTCGGAAATGCATAGCAGCAGATCACCAAAAGTGGGATCCAGACACAACAAAAGAACACTGCCATGCCTGCCAGTGTCCATTGTCGATTTAGGTCCTGCTGCCGTCCTTGATTTCCCATCTGTCATCCTGTCTATCATTTTACAGGGCCGGCATCGCCGGCCCGCTTTACGCTAAAATACTTTTTTCAGTACTCTATATCTCTGCGCTTATCTTACAAATTCACTCTCCCAGACATCTACGCCGTTGTCCTGGAAGACTTCATAGAGCCGTGCGCGGAGCTGCTCTTTGGTGATGCCCTTTTTCAGGATCACCTGTAAGAAGCCGCCACCGCCTGCACCGGCGATAAATTTACCGTCAATTAAGTCTTCACATGCAAGGAAGATCTGATCGATGCACGTATTGGTCGCGCCGCTATCGAGCTGTACTGACAGCTCCCAGTGACGGTTAAACAGCTCGGCCAGCTCATCGATATCGCCCTGCTCAAGCGCTGTTTTCATTGCCCAGGCCGTCGGCTTCATATCCGAGAGTGCCTGTACGGACTCCTTTCGGGAGCCGATGTAATTGCCGACCACTTCGCGAAGGAGGTTTCTGGCAAGTCTCCGCTGTCCGGTATAGATGAGTGCAAAGCGCTCCTGGAGTTCTTCCCAGGTCTCATCACGGAGGTGCAGCTGCTCAACCTTGATCTCCTGATCCAGTCCCGGCTGCGTCGTGATCATCTTGATACCGTTTGTCAGTCCGCCGACCTGATCCTGCCAGCCGCCGCCGGTACTCATGATCTGTTCCATCGTCAACACGATGTCGTAGAGAGACTCATCCGTGCAGTCCAGACCCAAAAATTCATGTAATGCCTTCACGCAGGCGCCGGATAAGATAGAGCTCGTCCCCAGACCGGATCCCTTCGGGATACCGACGACCTTGGTCGAAAGATAAATGCCACCGCCAAGGCGCGTAAGGATCTCCTCTAAGCTCTCCTCTCCCTCCAACGGAATGATGCCCGTTGCGATGAGTGCCGCTTTGTGCAGTGCAAAGAAATCAAACGGATCATGGCAGTCGCGGATCTGCTCGATCTGATTGCAGCTTCCGCTGACGCCGATATCTTCACTTGCAAATTCAATGTGCTTTTCCGACAGTTTCCGCACTTCCACCTGGATCGGCTGTTTGCCGCCCAGGGTGATCGCCGCATTTAAGACCACGCCCCCCTGTTCATTGCAGTACGGTGGCGTATCGGTCCAGCCGCCGCCCCAGTTGACACGGACCGGCAGATCGACCTTTACCTGATCCTTGGCGATATGATAGTCGCTGTTGTTACGGATATACTTTCTGCTGTTGCGGTAGATCGCATCCCCGATGGCGTCAAAACACAGTTTCTCGATGACATCATAGCTGATGCGTTTGCCCTCTGCATCCGTAAAGGCAGCGCCTTTGGTATGTTTCAGGTAATACGTAAGGCCAAAATAGATCCGGATCTTGACCGAAAGCTCCGCGTTCTTTGCCTCTTCTATCATCATGTCAAACTTGGTCTGATCGATCCCGATCTGTCCAAAGACAGAAAGTGCCTCCTGGACCGTCGCCTTCTCTTCGCACAGATGCACGAATTTGTCGACATAGATCCGGTTCTCCAGACTCGTCCGATATGGCAGGATCTCACTGACATCCGCTTCATTAAAGGAGCGATACAGGCTCGTACGCTCACAGGATAGCCACTCTCCGACAGACGGTGAGGGCTCCTTGCGCTCTGAAATATTTGCAAGCTTTAAAGAAGCGCGCACCGCTTCTTCCATGGTGTCACATACCGGATAAAGATTCGCAAACCACAGATGATGATCTGTGCCATCCCACAGCTGCTCCGTGCGAATCCCGTAGTAGCTGACGAGATCGCCGAGTTTCCCGTACAGATAGCTGGTATTATCTTCCAGCGTGCCCTTCGGATTATCCTGCACACCATAGATTCTCGCGACATATTTGCCGCTCTTAAGCTTCACGCCATGCACCACACATCCAGCCGGGATATTCACATCCGCCAGCGTCATGTGCGATACGATCGCACCATCTCCAACGACCGTACGTGCTTTGATGTGACTTTCTTCGATATAGGCCCCTTCGCCGACGATCGCCTGACGCGAGATCAGGCTGTTGTGCGCCGCATAGGTGGTCTCATTCGGCCGGTTCGAGCAAACCTGCTTTTGCCAGTCGAGATATTCATAATCATTGACCTGCTCGGTGACCAGATCCAGCAGCTCATGCGTCGTCCCGAAGTGGATAAACTCCGCCGGAGACAAGCACAGCACCTTCATCCGGAACTGATGGATCGCCTCCCAGATCTTGGTCCGGCACTGCTTTAATTCGTCACAAAAACTTCCTTCCGGCGCTTCGAGATAATAGTCTTCCAGTGTCGAATCCGCCGCGAGCGGATACAGGAAATCTCCGTAAAAACTGATGCGTGCGGTTTCATTGACAAATTCATGGAACTTCGCTTCATCCAGCTTGCCATCGGTACTGATCAGCCCAAAAAGTGCCTGCATCAGGTCGGCATCCAGCATCACCGCGCCGGTATCCAGATCGACATTGCCATGCTCGTTGACCGCGCCCCATCTGCGCAGCTGCGCTTCGGTTTGCTTATGCAGGAAGCGCTTTACATTGCCGTGCCCGTCATTTAAAAAGACGCCGTGGTCTTTACCGGTGGAGACATGCTCTTTCATCGAAATCGCTGCTGCGCCGTGATACTGCAGATCGATCTGCAACGCATTAAATAGCAGCAGGACATCGCCGCTCATGACCAGCATGCCGTTCTGCATCCGTCCCGGAATTCCGGCCGTTGCCACCATAAATTCATCAAACAGCGTCGAAGGTCTGCCGTTTGGCAGCTCTCTCGGCACCGGTGAAAACAGCTTACCGCAGGCACTATACTGCGGCACACGCTTGGAATCGCCACCCGAATGAATGACCAGCACACGCTTTCCAAAGGCGTCCTTGCCATACTTTTCGCTCAGGCACTTTAACACATTTAAGGTCGCGCCACCGCTGCCGACTCGCTTCCCGTCCGGATCCGGCAATACTTCAAACCAGGTCCGCTTCGGAAGCAGGTCATTTGCCAGACGAAATGCGATCTCTGCGCGAAACGCCTCCGCCTGATCTTCATTCGATGCCGTAAGGATCACGGCATCCCAGACGGTAAAGCTTTGTTTATTTAATGCTCTTCGATAATCTTCCCAGGCATCCAGATAAGACTGGCGCAGGAATAGATGTTTCATTTTTGCATAGCTAACTGACATAGGCGCTCCTTATTTCAACAGCCATTTCATATAAACCTGAATGGCATCTTCCCACTGTGCAAAGGTATAGCTACCGGTTAATTTCAACATATAATTTTCCAGGATCGAGTATGCAGGACGCTTTGCGCTGTTCGGGAACTTCGCTGCATATTCTTCACTGGTGATCGGAATGACCTTCGTGGACTTGCCTGCCAGACGGAAGATCTCTGCCGCAAAGTCACTCCATGCACACTGTCCCTCACAGGTTCCATGGAAGAGTCCGTAGTTATCACTCGGAAGGAGTGCTGCGATCGCTTTTGCCAGCTCTAATGCACTGGTCGGGGTCCCGATCTGGTCTTTCACGACGGTGATCTCATCATTCTTCTCTGCCAGAGAAAGCATCGTCTTTACAAAGTTTTTGCCATCACCATACAGCCATGCGGTACGGATCATAAAGTAGCGGTCAGAGAACTGCTTAACGAATTCTTCTCCGGCATACTTCGTGCGTCCATACGCACTGATCGGACCCGGCTGATCAAATTCCGTCAGCGGGTTGGGATTGGTTCCCGGG
>JAILPR010000011.1 GCA_024699355.1 Lachnospiraceae bacterium | reverse complement strand
TTATTTGCCGTAGACATCCTTGTAGCCGGTGGCATTCATCGTCAGGTGTCTTGGCAGACCGTCTACCAGCATCGGCGCGTAATCGCCCTGGATCAGCGGCTTTACGTAGCTGATGAATTCGTTGGTGACATAGTTGCCTTCTTTATTGATCCACTCACGCGGTACGAACTTCTCGCCGTTGGCGATGCGGTGGACATCATAGACACCGGTCGAACTCTGGTACGGATCATCGGAGAGACGATCGATGACGACCATGACACCGGAGGTTCCTTCATCGGCAGCCTTGATCGCGGCACCGCCGACCATGAACGCTTCGTTGACATCGATCCGGCTGGCCAGATGCGATGCTGCACGTTGCAGCGTCGAAAATTCGACCGCCCTGGTCTTGCATCCGAGCTTCTCATGAATGTAATTCGCCAGATACGAGGCCGTACCGGTCATCTGGATATGGCCGAAGGCGTCGGTGGAATCGGAGCCTGCGGTCAGCTGGCAGATATACGTGCCTTCTTTATTCTTGATCCCTTCGGAAACCGCAACCACAACCACATCTTTTTTCTTCAACAGGCGTTCTACCTGATTGGTAAATTTCTCAACATCAAATACAACTTCCGGCAGATAGATCATATCCGGGCCGTCACAGTCTTCACCTTTGGAAAGCGCGGTCGCACCGGTCAGCCACCCGGCATTACGTCCCATGACCTCAATGATGGTCACGTTTTTCTTCTTATAAGAAAAGCCCAGGCAATCCCGGATGATCTCTTTGGTGGAGGTACCGATATATTTCGCGGCAGATCCATAGCCCGGCGTATGATCGGTCAGAGCCAGGTCATTGTCGATGGTCTTGGGACAACCGATGAAACGCTGGGTCGCCCCTGTTAAAATCGCGTAGTCGGATAACTTTTTGATGGTATCCATGGAATCGTTACCGCCAATATAGACGAATACTTCGATATCCATTTTTTGAAGCAGTTCGAAAATGCGCTCGTAGATCTCTTTATCTTCATGAATGGCCGGCAGCTTAAAGCGGCAGGTGCCGAGGAATGCGGAAGGTGTGCGCTTTAAGAGCTCTAAGTCCAACTCATTTTTGATGTAGTCGGACAGGTCAACGTACTGCTCATCCAGAAAGCCCTGGATGCCGTAACGCATACCGTACACTTTGTGAAAGCCTCTGTCCATGGCGGTTTTGAAAACGCCGGCAAGAGATGAATTGATGACCGCGGTCGGACCACCGGACTGACCTACCAATACATTACCTTTTTTCATGAAAATGTCCTCCTTTGTTAGTAGCGTGATACGCTTATGATTCATTATAATATATTTCTGAAAAAAAGTCTTAAATGCACAAAAAATACATTCAAATTCAAAGATTTTTGGTGATTATCAGAAACTAACGAAAACGAAACGCTCCGGGATCGAAAAAAAAGCGGAAATAAAATAAAAAAGTATATCATAAATTCGAAAAAATGCTATACTATCTCCAATGTCTCTTGTTCATTTGGGTTACTGAGGGATGATATGGGGAACCGAATATTAAGTATTGGTTATTTAATAGAGTTACTGCAGTATTGGTGGAAGATGACACCGATGCGCCGCAAAGAGTTTTATGCGTATAAACTGACGTACTATCAGTTCTTTCTGAAGGTATCGCTCAGCGGTGGTTGTATTGCGCCATTGTTGTATCTGGTTTCGGATTACCAGTTGAACGGATCGATCTGGCCGACCTTTATTCCCAGGATTTCAACCATCTTTGTGATGCTGGTATTCTGGTTTGTCGAGCCGAAGATCAGGAATCGTAAAGTACTCGTCCTTGCGGATTATATCGTCGCGCATGCAGCGGTGCTCGGGACGATCTGGGCTGTGTATCATTTGCAGATCAAAGACCACTTTGCGGAAGGATCGATCACGATGCATCTGCTGTTCTTTACGCTGTGCCTTGGTACAACGATGCGGCAGAGCATGCTTTCGTACCTTGTTTTTTTTGCAGAGATTTTGATCACCAACCAGTTCAATCATTATCCGAATCTGGACATCATCATTTCGCTGAACGTGCCGTGCATGTGTGCGGTATTGTTCGGACAGTTCGTATTAATGCTGGGCGCCCTGGATCAGTTCTTATTGAAAGAGAAACTGGAGCTGGCTTCCGTAACGGATGAGCTGACACAGGTCGGGAATCGTAAGAGACTCGATCAACTGCTCCGGGAACAGGATCGCTATATCAAAGCACCGGCATCGTTTGTCATGCTGGACATCGACCACTTCAAAGGGGTGGATGATACCTACGGTCATGTGATCGGCGATGAGGTACTGCATTATCTGGGACAGACGTTAAAGGCACGGATCGGAGACGGGAATTACTGTATCCGTTACGGTGGGGATGAGTTTATCCTGATGTTAAATGACACACTGCCGGAAGAAGGACGGGATCTGATCGAAGAGATCCGCAAATTCATCTCCGAAGATGAAAAGCGGCCGATTGAATTTACCATTTCGGCCGGAATCTGCAGTTACAAAGGCGATTACGAGAGAGCACTCAAAGAAGCGGACAATGCACTGTATGTGGCAAAGGATCTTGGCCGCAATCAGGTACATGTCAGCGAAGAATAACGTTAGCAAAAGAACTACGCACTAGCCCTACGGCGAAGGCATAGTTCTTTTTCTTTGAACAAAGGACGGCACAAGGCCGGTAATACAGAAAAGGAGTATCTATGAACGATCGGGATTTGGAATGGGAAGCAGTAAAGACAGAGCATCTGGTACAGGATGCCTATATTGATTTTCGAAGGATGACCTATCGCCTGCCGGACGGGACGGTATTTGGCCCGTATTACAATTACACCAGACGCAACTACGTGGTGATCGTGGCCATGACGCCGGAGGGAGACTATTTATGTGTCAGACAGTTTCGACATGGCATCCGTCAGGTAACCTGTGAGTTTCCGGCAGGTGGGATCGAGACGGAAGGAGACTATGATTATCAGATGCCGGCACAACCTGATGTGAGCGTGGAGGATGCGCTGGATGCGGCAAAAAGAGAACTGCAGGAAGAGACCGGCTATCAGTCACAGGAGTGGCAGCATCTGCTGACGATTCCCTCGAATGCGACGATGGCGGATAATTACGGTTACCTGTATCTGGCAACGAATTGTAGGAAAGTCAGCGGACAACATCTCGATGATACAGAATTCTTAAACGTGGAACTGCTTAGTGGAGAAGAAATCGAAAAACGGATACAAAATGGCGAATTTCAACAGGCAATGCACGTCCTTGCTTATGAACTTTCACGCAAAATGTTGAAATAGTACTCACATTTAATAGAATTTTTATTGTTTTGCGAAAATTCCAATATTATACTGAAAATAGCCCGCGCTCGTGGGCGATTGCTGATGTTTTCATGCTGCTGAATTGAGAACCTGAGGGGTAGGGATGATCAACAACATTGAACAGAATCTATGGAATTCATTGCTGAAATCAACCAATATCAAATTCTTCTGGAAGGACTGCGAGCGTAGATTTCTCGGGGCCAGTCAAAGCTTTCTGGATTATTATTGCTTTGACGATATCCGGGCGATCCTCGGCAAGACCGATGAGGAGATCGGATGGCATATCAATCCGGATCCGTATCAAAACGATGAACTGCGGGTCATCCAAAACGGAGAAACCATCCATGAGAGTCCGGGGACCTGTATCATTCGCGGACAGGTCAGAAATATTCTGGCAACCAAGATGCCTCTAAAAGATGACCGGGAACAGATCATCGGGCTCATCGGCTATTTTGTGGATGTCACGGATGAATACCGCAGAAATGAGCTGCTGGTGACCAGAGCCAATACCGACCAGCTGACGGGGCTGCTTAACAGGCACGGGTTCCGTGCCGCAGTGGATGAGTACGTGCGGGCTTATGAGACACGCAACGTCGATTTCGGTATTTTGTTTCTGGATATCGATGGCTTTAAGTCGGTCAATGAAACCTATGGACATACCTTTGGCGATACTTATCTGGTGGATACGACAAAGTTGCTGCTCAAGATCGCAAGCAACAGCTGTTCCATTGCCAGATTCGGCGGAGACTCCTTCGTCCTGATGAAGCAGTTGCCGACAGTCGATACGCCGGGGCTGCTCAACAATTCGATGCTCAATCTGATCGACCGGATCCGGATGCAGTTATCGGAGATCCGTAACATTGAAGGACATTCGTTCCGCACAGGCATTTCCATCGGCTTTGCGACCTATTCCGAATATGAAGATGTGGAAAAAACGATCGCATCGGCGGATGCCAGAATGTATGCGGATAAAAACTCTAAAAAATCGTAAAATACATCAATTTTTGAATGCAAAATAAAATATCATCAATTCTCGGGAATGCCGTTTTTTCGGCATTCCTTTTTTCTTATAGCAATATGACGGGAAAAATCCGGGTAATATTCATCATTTTCTTAACTTTGGGCATTGACGGTGGCTGTGGGAAACATATATTATAAGTACGGCTAATATTGCATGAGGGAGTGTGCATCCCGGGGATGTGCATCATGTAATATCAAGGAACTTAGGAGTTGCCCTAAGGGGCTGAAGGAGGATTATTATGAAGAAAAGAATGCAAGTCTTATCATCACTTCTTCTGGCAGTAGCAATGCTGGCAGGTTGCGGATCTACCGCAGGTGAGAGCACACAGAATGCAGCAGAGACCACTGTACAGTCAGAGGATGTTGCAACTGCAGACGAGAGCGCAGCAGTAGATGTTTCCGCACTGAAGGTCGGTGTCATCTACATCGGTGATGAGAACGAAGGCTATACCGAAGCACACATGAAGGGCATTGATGAGATGATGGCTTCCCTTGGTCTGAACGAAGATCAGGTTGTGGAAAAGACCAACATCCCGGAAGATGAGTCCTGCTATGATGCAGCCGTAGATCTGGCTGATCAGGGTTGCGGCATCATCTTTGCAACAAGTTTTGGTCATGAAAGCTATCTGTTGCAGGCAGCAGCCGAGTATCCGGAAGTGGATTTCTATCATGCGACCGGTTATCAGGCAGCATCCTCCGGCATGGCAAATGTACATAACTATTTCACTGCTATTTACGAAGCACGTTACGTATCCGGTATCGTTGCAGGTATGAAGTTAAATGAAATGATCGACAACGGCACCATTACCGAGGATCAGGCGAAGGTTGGTTATGTCGGCGCATTCCCGTATGCGGAAGTGGTATCCGGTTACACCTCTTTCTATCTGGGTGCAAAGAGCGTATGCCCGTCCGTCACCATGGAAGTACAGTACACCAACAGCTGGGCAGATATGTCTGCGGAAGCTGAGGTTGCAAAGCAGCTGATCGCTGATGACTGCGTTTTGATCAGCCAGCATGCAGATACCACCGGTGCACCGTCCAGCTGTGAAGAAATGGGCGTTCCGTGCGTAGGCTATAACGTAGATATGACCAGCGTAGCTCCGGATGCGGCACTGACCAGCGCAGCAAACAACTGGGGTGTTTACTATACACAGACCGTCACCAATTTCGTAAACGGTGTGGTAAACCCGGTTGACTGGGCTGAAGGTTATTCCGTAGGTGCTGTTTACGTTACCGATTTAAATAAAGCAACCGTTGCAGAGGGTACCGCAGATGCGGCAGCAAAGGCAGAAGCAGCTCTGGCAGATGGTTCGCTTCATGTATTTGATACCACAACCTTCACTGTAGAAGGTAAGAGCATTGAGGATCTGATCGCAGAAGGCGGCGATTACGCAAAGTATGCGGATTATGTATCCGATGGCTATTTCCACGAGTCTACCGTGATCTCAGCTCCGGCATTTGATCTGAGAATCGACGGTATCACCGAGAAATAATCACAGTATAAATTTATAAGACATCAGGCGGGTACCGGGGATTTCCACGGTGCCCGTCCGACGTTTTTTGGCAAAGGAGTCTTTGATGAGTACACCGGCAATCGAATTAAAAAACGTGACCAAGCGCTTTGGCAGCGTGATCGCCAATGATAATGTCAATCTGACTTTAGAGCAGGGTGAGATCTTATCCATTCTCGGAGAGAACGGCAGTGGTAAGACGACCCTGATGAATATGCTTTCCGGCATTTACTATCCGGACGAAGGTCAGATTTTTGTGGGCGGACGGGAAGTGAGCATTCAATCGCCCAAGGACTCTTTTGAACTGGGCATCGGCATGATCCATCAGCACTTTAAGCTGATCGATGTGCTTTCGGCTGCCGAAAATATCATTCTCGGATTGCAGGGCGAAGAGATCCTGAAGATGCAGGAGGTCTATGCGAAGATCAACGAACTGACTGCAAAGTACGGCTTCGATCTTGATCCGAAGGAAAAGATCTATAACATGTCCGTATCACAGAAGCAGACGGTAGAGATCGTGAAGGTCTTATACCGCGGCGCAGACATGCTGATCCTGGATGAGCCGACTGCGGTACTGACACCGCAGGAGATCCAAAAACTCTTTACGGTGCTCCGCAATATGAGACAGGCCGGCAAATCCATCATCATCATTACCCATAAGTTAAATGAGGTCATGGAATTGTCCGATCGTGTTGCGGTACTTCGTAAGGGCAGATACATCGGCTGTGTCGAAACGGCAAAAACAAGTATCTCGGAGCTGACCGAGATGATGGTCGGCGAGAAGATTTCACTCGACATTCACAGATCGCAGCCGCAGGATGCGCACAAACGCATTGAGATGCGCGGGATCACGGTACGTAATAAAGAAGGCGTCCGAATGTTAAACAAAGCCTCCTTTGTCGCAAACAGCGGGGAGATCCTGGGTATCGCCGGAGTCGCGGGAAGCGGGCAAAAGGAGCTGCTGGAGGCGATTGCCGGATTGCAGGAGACCGAAACGGGCGGCGAGATTTTGTACTATGCACCGACCGGAGAGACGCTGAAATTAACGGAAATGACCGCAGAGAACATCCGTAATCTGGGGATCCATTTGTCTTTTGTACCGGAAGATCGTCTGGGTATGGGCCTGGTCGGTTCGATGGATCTGACAGACAATATGATGATCCGCAGCTATCGCGAGACAGGGCACTTCTTTGCGCATCGCAAGGCACCGCGCGAACTGGCGGAGCAAATCGTGGAAAAGCTGGATGTCGTCACCCCCGGCGTCGATACTCCGATCAGCCACTTATCCGGAGGGAACGTTCAGAAGATGCTGGTAGGTCGTGAGATCGCGGCGCAGCCGATCGTGCTGATGGTCGCCTATCCGGTCAGAGGCCTCGACATCAATTCCTCGTATACGATCTACAACCTGCTCAATGAGCAGAAGGAGAAAGGCGTCGCGGTCATCTGTGTCGGCGAAGACATCGATGTGCTGCTGGCACTTTGCGATCGGATCATGGTCATGAGCGGCGGGAATATCACGGGCGTGGTGGATGCAAAGAGTACCACGAAGGAAGAAATCGGTCTGATGATGACCGGAGCGACAAAGGAGAAGGCGGATCATGAATCATAATACAGTAACGAACAAAGAGCCCCTGATTCGTATGGTCAAACGGGGGCATATCGGAAAGAAACGTGCCTGGACGATCCGTGGGATTGCGATGCTCATTTCGCTCATGGTCTGCGCGCTGGTGATCGTCGGGATCACCGGACAGAATCCTTTGCAGGTCTATGCCGGCATCATTGACGGTGCGGTAGGCTCGAACCGCCGTATCTGGGTGACGATCCGCGAGACGTTTGCACTGCTGATCGTGGCGGTCGGTCTGGTACCGGCCTTTCAGATGCACTTCTGGAACATCGGCGCGGAAGGTCAGATCCTGATGGGCGGCGTTGCCAGTGCGGCTATGATGATCTATTTGGGAGATGCACTCCCTAACTGGCTGCTCATCGTACTGATCCTGGTGGTCAGCTCCCTTGCGGGACTTTTGTGGGGACTGCTCCCGGCACTGTTTAAAGCTCATATGAACACCAATGAGACCCTCTTTACGCTGATGCTGAACTATGTGGCAATGCAGATCACTACGTTTGCCATTGTTTTCTGGGAGAATCCGGCAGGTTCCAATACCGTCGGCATCATTAATTCAGCAACGCAGAAAGGGTGGTTCCCCAGGGTGCTTGGCAGCAACTACGGACTCAATGTACTCCTGGTACTTGCCATCACCGCAGCGGTTTCGATCTATATGAAATATTCCAAGCAGGGATATGAGATCAAGGTCGTGGGCGAAAGTCAGAATACCGCCAGATACGCGGCTATTAACGTGAAATGGGTCATCGTTCGTACGATGATGATCTCCGGTGCGATCTGTGGTCTGGCCGGTGCGATCATCGTCAGCGGCGCAAGCCATACGATCTCGACCAGTACGGCAGGCGGTCGTGGCTTTACCGCGATCATCGTAGCCTGGATGAGCAAGTTTAACCCGATTGCCATGCTTGCCATTTCCGGATTTCTGGTATTTATGCAGCAGGGATCGATCCAGATCGCATCCCAGTTCGGTTTAAATGAGAATGCTTCGGATATCATTACCGGTATTCTGTTGTTCTTTATGATCGGCAGTGAATTTTTCCTGAAATATCGACTGGAGTTCAAGCACAGAAAGGAGAATGCGAAATGACGTTGATCTTTACCTTTATTCAACAGGCCATCGGACAGGGCATAGCGATTCTCTTTGGTGCGACCGGAGAGATCATGACGGAGAAGTCCGGAAACTTAAACCTCGGGATCCCGGGCATCATGTATATGGGCGGTATCGCAGGCCTCATGGGCGCCTTTTTCTATGAAAATCATGCCAAGGAGCCTGTGGCGGCGATCGGATTTGTTGTGGCACTCTTATCGACGCTGATCGTCAGCATGTTTGGCGGTCTCATTTACAGCTTTTTGACGATTTCCTTAAGATCCAATCAGAACGTTGTCGGTCTGGCACTGACGACTTTCGGTGTCGGCTTCGGTAATTTCTTCGGCGGCTCCATCTCCAAGATGGCCGGCGGTGTCGGTCAGATCTCGGTGAAGACGACAGCCGGAGCATTCCGTGCTTCGATCCCGGGACTTTCACAGATCCCGGTCATCGGGCCGTTACTGTTTTCCTACGGAATCCTGACTTATGTGGCACTGATCCTGGCGCTCGCGACAACCTTTATCCTGTTTCGCACACGTCGGGGTCTGCATCTGCGTGCGGTCGGCGAGAGCCCGGCGACAGCGGATGCTGCCGGTATTGATGTCACCAAGTATAAGTACGCGGCAACGGTTGGCGGTGCAGCGATCGCGGGACTTGGCGGACTTTACTTTGTCATGGAATATCTGGGCGGTACCTGGTCAAACAACGGATTCGGTGATCGTGGCTGGCTGGCAGTGGCCCTTGTTATTCTGGCCCTCTGGAACCCGGCACATGCCATCTGGGGATCGCTGGTATTCGGTGCGCTCTACATCCTCTACATCTATCTGCCGGGCCTGACCAGAGCGACACAGGAGCTGGTCAAGATGTTACCGTATGTGGTGACCATCATCGTACTGATCATCACCAGCAAACGAAACAAACCGGAGAACCAGCCGCCGGCCAGTCTGGGAACGGTATACTTCAGAGAAGAGAGATAACAAAAACTCCTCTGATCCGGTGCTCACATCAGGAGCAGGATCGGAGGAGTTTTTGCATTTAAGGATCTGATATTTGCGCTATGTAAGCCGTTTCCTGCGCTGATTGCGTTCGATGATTACTTTCGGCGCAGGTTACAAAGGAGCAGGAGCAGGACCACGCCCAGGGCGATACACCAGGAAATGACCAGTCCGCGAAAGGAAAGGCGAAAGGCACCGATGGAGATGGCATCTTTTGCAGCGTGATCATCGGACGGGGAAACTGCCGGATCCGGGAGCAGATCATCTTCAATGGCGATCGCGGTTTCCGCTTCCGGAACAGTCTCTTCTTCTGAGAGATAGGAGATACCGGAGGATAAGAGCGGGCTTTCACAGCAGGCATCAAAGTGGTTGTAGGCGCGCACAATGATCTGCGGTTCACACCCTTCCGGGACCGGAAGGGTCACGTCAAAGGACGGATCACAGGATCCGGTAAAAACATCACAGCCCGGCCAGTCACACAGATCCGAAAACGTCTGTCCGCCATCGAAACTGTAGTCGTAGTACATCAGATAATCATCGGCGTCGGACCCGGAGATCCGCAGTGTGATGGTCTGTGCGGAAAGATCAGCGCTGACGATGCTTACGCTGCATGCTTCGGGATCGGTTTTGGCATTGATCGTTTGATAGACCAGGTCTCCGGCAGCAACATCAGCCAGCGCATAGTCGGAATAATCGACCTGCAGGGTTTCACTTTTCAGCCCCAGATATTTGGCGATGGCAGTCGCATCGGCGATGCCGAAGGCGAGCAGTTCATCATCGCCGTCGCACAGGATGCTTTCCCTTGGCTCATCGACATGACAGTGTTCGATGATGGCACTGGGGATCTCCAGCTCCGTGCACTCACGGATGATGCCGTAGTAGTCGCTTCCGCGGTCGTTGAGTTTGGTCTTGACACCGCGCAGAAACAGGCCCATGTCCTGCATTGTCTGCAGTTGCACGCATCCAAACTGATAACCATAGGCATGGTAAGGTGCAAAGGCACTGATCCAGACTTCCGAGCCGTAGAGCCTGTGGCTGACCGATGCGTTATAATGGATGCTGAAGAGAAAATCGGCATGGACGGAGGCGGCAAATGCTGCGCGGTCCGCCAAAGACAGCGCCGTATCATCATCGCGGGTCAGATAAACGGTGACGCCGTCGTATTTGCTCAGCTCATCGACCAGGGAGATGGCGGTCTTTAAGGTCATTTCTTTTTCAAGAAAACCGTTCTCGATGGTACCTTCGTTGTCACCGCCGTGACCGGGATCGATGACGATGATGATCTCATCACCGCACTCCTGCAGGCGTGATGCCGCCCGGATGTTGAGCGCCGGCGCAAAGAGCAGGCAGAAAAAAAGAATACCCGAGAAGACCAGGTAGCGTTTGATGTTCAATAGAGGTTCCCCCTTGTGGTTACATTTACGTTAATTTTATACTAATTTTATTTCATTTCCTACACAATTCGACTATGATAAACGTGAGGTTTTTTGAAAAAAGAGAGGTAAAGAGATTATGACAGCAGAACGAAAAAACAGATGGATCAAACTTGCCACGGCTGCGTGCGCACTTGTGATCGGCTTTGGCGCAGCAGGTTTGACTGCAGAAGCGGCACCGGTCATTGCACCGTATGCAACATCATTAAATTCCGGAAACTTTGATTATGAGCGATATGCAGCCGAGAATCCGGATGTCGTTGCGGCACTGGGCACTTCCGAGAGTGCATTGTTTTCGCACTATAACAACAACGGCGTGATCGAAGGTCGTAAAGCCTATCTGGATGTAACTTCCATGCTGACGGTGGATATGTTTGATGCTACCTATTATGCACAGATGAACCCGGATGTTGTGGCCGCACTCGGTACAGATGCCAATGCACTGTTTGCACATTATATCAACAATGGCTTTGCGGAAGGCAGAGAAGCGGCATTTACCAGCCGGAGCGCACAGGCACTTGTAAAAGCAACCAAAATTGCAGCACAGATCACGACACCGGAGATGACGGATGTGGAAAAGATGCAGGCGGTACATGACTGGATCATCTGCAATTGCTATTATGACATCGAGGATATCTACGGGGATGAATCCAACCATTATGTAGGCATGCTCTTAAACGGATCGGCCCGTTGTGAAGGGTATACCGAAGCATTTGACGTCTTTATGAGAATCCTCGGTATCGAAGACTGGGCGGTCTGCGGTTTTGCAAACGGCGGTTTCCATGCCTGGAATCAGGTGCGTGTCGATGGCGGGTATCTGAATGTCGATTCGACCTGGGATGATCCGCTTCCTGACAGACCGGGGATCGTGTTCCGCTATGACTACTTTTTGATCTCGGATGCAGACATGAGCGATCACCAGAAAGTAACGCACATGAATGTGGCCTGGTTTGAATAAGATCTTTCAATACTATGTTAAGGAAAGGGGAAATTGCCGATGATCATGACCTACAATATTGTGGCATTTATCATATTGATCTATGCAATTTTCACATTGTCGTTCCATGCATCCTATGACAAATCGCTTTCAAAAATCTGTTACACACTGATTGTAATCTCCATTTTTGACATTGTGTTTGACTACCTGTTCATTGGTACGGATTTTGGACAGACAGAAGTACTTGGGAAACCGATCGGATATCTTTGCTTTTATCTGTTTTATATTTCGGCACTGGTCTATCCGTATTTCCTGCTTCTTTTCTTTGCACACTTTTGCAGGCTGAACACGAAGAGTAAACTCATGTCGGTACTGCCGGCAGCGCTGTTTCTGGCAATCCTTCTGATCGTCAATCCGGTCAGTCATACGATGTTTGACTGGCAGGAGCAGTCGATGATGCGCGATATGGGCAGTATGATGCTGACGATCAACGGGATCATTTACATGGTTTCGTACATCGCACTGCTGATCTATAACTTTGACGTACTCGGGACACGCAGAGGCTTTGTCCTGGTCCTGGTAGTGGTCATTACGATCGCAACCTATGTACTGCAGGGGCATTTCCCGAAGGTCATGCTGATCAATGCGGGTATGTCGATCTGTCTGAGTATTTCGGTCCTGTTTTTCTTTTATCTGGATGATACGGTCGACCATCAGACCGGACTCCAGGGCAAAGACGGATTTTTCCGCGAAGCACGTGCGGTGCTCAATCGTGATCACACGCAGCGCCAGTATCTGATGATGCGGTGCAACATCCGTCATCTGAAGGATATCAATGAGATCTACGGCTCTGAAATCGGGGCAAAACTGATCAATGCGGTGGCCCGCCATATCTACGGGAAAACAGCGGAGGCCGGTTGCTGCGGCAGATTGGGCAACAATGATTTTGCATATCTGCTGCCGGTTGATCTGGTGGAAGAAGAGCAGGATGACTGGCTGGTTCCGATCGCCGAAAAGCTTGGAATCCATGCTTTTCATATCGATGTGGTGACCGGTGTTTATCACATTACGGATCGGAGCAAACCGATCGATCTGATGTGTGACCGTGCCGATTATGCACTGGCAAGCATTAAAGAAAATTATGCGGTCAGCTATGCGTATTTCTCAGCGCAGATGGAGCAGGAGATCGCAGATGTCCGGACCTTCGAGAGTGAGATGTATCAGGCGATCAAAGAAAAGCAGTTCCAGGTTTACTATCAGCCGATCTTTGATTTAAATACCGGCGAGATCACCAGTGCGGAAGCGCTGGTCCGCTGGCACCATCCGACCAGGGGACTGATCGCACCGGGGAAATTTATCAGCCTGTTTGAGAAGAACGGCTTTATCAGCAATCTGGACGAATACGTCCTGCAGACGGTTTGCAATGACATCAACCGTTGGAAAGACGAGGGCAAAAAGCGCTATCCGATTTCCGTGAACATTTCCAAGGTCGAGTTTAATGATGTCGATCACATGATGCGCATGAACGAGATCTTTATCAAGTCCGGAGTGGATCGGGAGATGCTTCATATCGAAGTGACGGAAGGCGATTTCGTCATGGGCGATACGAACCAGATGTTGTCTATTCTCGAGAATTTCCATAAGTCCGGCGTCAAGGTGCTGATGGATGATTTCGGCAGCGGCTATTCGAGTCTGAACAGACTGCGCCATATGCCGGTAGATGTCTTAAAGATCGATATGCGCTTTTTGGAGCGCGGAAACGATGAACTGGATGCCGCACGCGGCCGGAGTATTTTGCGTTATACCGTGCAGATGGCACAGGCGCTGAACATCCCCGTGGTGGTTGAAGGCGTTGAGACCGAAGATCAGGCAGAGTTCTTAAAGAGCCTGCACTGCGAGAGCGTTCAGGGCTTCTTATATGCGAAACCGATGGATGTTTCGAAGTTTGATCAACTGATCGAAAACGAATCATAACCTGCGGGAAAAGATCTCATAAGCAGTTTGGCTTATGAGATTTTTTTGGTACAATAAAAGGGTATGAGGTGGGATAGAAAAGTAAGATCGGCACCAAGTGCAGAAAGAGGGATAGTTATGGAGTTAATGGAATTATTAAAGACACGTAGAACATATCGTAGATTTGACCAAAGCAGACCGTTGCCGGAAGAAGTGATCAGCGACATCAACGAATCGATCCGCCTGGCATCGAGTGCCAGAAACGGTCAGGCGCTTCGCTTCCTGGCGATCACCGACCCAAAGAAGGTCGAGGAGATCTTTCCGAATACACATTTTGCAGGGGCGCTGCCGCCCGAAGTGGGCACCCCGAAAGAAGGGGAGCATCCGGTCGCATATTATGCGGTTCTGTATGATGGATCCAAAAGCAGCGCACTGGTCGACACCGATGCGGGGCTGGCGATCAGCAATATGACGCTGGCAGCCTGGAATCGGGGCGTCGGATCGGTCATCATGGGAGCGATCGATCGTAAGGCGATCAAAGAGATCCTGCAGCTGGAGGATCCGTGGGAGATCAATCTCGTGGTAGCATTCGGTTATCCGACACATAAGTCCCTGATCGTGGACATGAAGGATGACAATACCGCGTATTACCTGGATGAAAACAACGACTATTGTGTACCGAAACGTTCTGTAGAGGAGCTTGTGAAGAGAGTATGATCGAATTTGCAACACTGGAAGCAAATGGATTTAAGGGGTTTTATGCCAGATCGGAGCGGGAGGCGCACAAGTGCCTGATCCTGGTGGTCGGCGAAGAGGGAAACGGCTACATCGAGCGATGCGCGGCCAAATACTTTAACTCGCGCGGAATCAATGTCCTGCTGCTTGGCATGCACCAGAAAAGCAGTGAGGTACCGGGACTGCGTCGCTTTGACCTTGGCGTGATCGAGGCAGCCATTGAATGGCTCAGGGAGCGCGGCGAAGAAAAAGTCGGGATCCTGGGGGCATCGATGGGGGCACAGGTTGCACTGGCAGCCGCAGAACGTATGCCGCAGTTATCGCTGGTCATCGGATTTGCGCCGATCGATTACGTGACCGAGGGATATTATCAGGGCAATAAACGAGGCATGAAAGAATGGCCGGCAGGGTGCTCCGCACTTTCCTACGAAGGAGAAGAACTTTTTTACCAGCCATATTATCTTAAAGAGGAAGAGTTCTGGAAACTGTATTACGAAAATACGATGCGTCAGAGGGAACTGACCTCCGGAGCGATCTTCGAACACAGCGAAAAGCATACCCGCGTGCCGGAAAAATGCTTTATCAAGACCGAAGCCATCGCCGGAAAACTGCTGCTGTTTGCGGCAGAAGATGATTCGATGTGGAACTCTGCACTGTACTGCAAGCGGATCGCCAAACGGAGACGGGCACAGGATAAGGAAGATCTGACAGAGATCCATGTCTATCCGTACGGAACACATCTGCTGTATCCGCAGGGGCTGATCGTGCAGATGTTGTCGGTATTTTCCGGGATCGTGGATAAGCCGTATCGTTCCGGTCGAAAGAATTCCCGCCGATGCAAAGAAGCGAGGATGGACGTCGAAGAAAAGCTGTGGAAAGCAATTCGCGCCTGGTAGAGGCGCAGAAACAGATCCGTGCAGCCACTTGCGGTATGCCGACAGGCAGTTCGCTTCGCACGGTAACACAGGGAGGAAACCATGTATATTGCATCAGAGAAACGTTATGAAACCATGAAGTATATCCGCTGCGGCAAGAGCGGCTTAATGCTGCCGGCCGTATCACTTGGCCTCTGGCATAATTTCGGTGACACCGGTTGCTATGCCAATATGGAAGAAATGTGCTTTACCGCATTTGACAACGGAATCACACATTTCGACCTGGCAAACAACTACGGGCCAAAGCCGGGCAGCGCGGAAGCAAATTTCGGGAAGATCTTAAAAGAACACTTCCGCCCGTATCGTGATGAGATGATCATCTCAACCAAAGCAGGCTATGATATGTGGGAGGGACCTTACGGAAACTGGGGCTCTAAGAAATATCTGATCGCAAGTCTCGATCAGTCTCTGCAGAGACTTGGGCTTGAGTATGTGGATATTTTCTATCATCACCGGATGGATCCGGAGACGCCGTTAGAGGAGACCATGGGGGCCCTTGCACAGATCGTTTCTTCCGGTAAGGCACTGTATGTCGGTCTTTCCAATTACGACGGTCCGACCTTAAAGCGTGCGACGGCGATCCTGGAGGAGCTGCATGTGCCGTTTGTCATCAATCAGAATCGTTATTCGATCTTTGATCGTACGATCGAGCAGAACGGCTTAAAGAGCATGGCGGAGAAACTCGGGAAGGGCATCATCGCTTTTTCGCCGCTGGCACAGGGCATGCTGACCGATCGTTATCTGCATGGCATTCCGGAAGACAGTCGTATCCGTACGGATGGCAGATTCTTAAAAGAAAATGCACTGTCGGATGAGAAGATCGCACAGATCAGAGCCTTAAATGATCTGGCAAAAGAGAGAGGACAGTCTCTGGCGGAGATGGCACTTGCGTGGGTATTGAAGGACGGGATCGTGACCAGTGTGCTGGCCGGTGCATCCAAGCCTTCCCAGATCCTGGATAACATCAAAGTCATCGAGAATATGGAATTTACGGAAAGTGAATTAAAGCAGATCGAAACCATCTGCAAATAAAAAGCCGGCCGAAAAAGGGGGATGAAGTAAGGAGCATGGGAACAGAACATAAGGAGCGCAAAAAGCGCCCGTTGATCATCAGGATCCTGCTTGGGATCTGCGCTGCAATGCTGGTCATTGCGGCACTGGTGTTCGGCTTTTTCGGATATCTGACGATCGTAGAGTATACCCCGGAGGATGTGGAAGACATTGCTGTTTCGGACGGGACCGGAACAATGCTGAAACCGGGGGAGGAGATCGACCTGATCAGCTGGAATATCGGCTACTGCGGCTTAAGCGCGCAGGAGGATTTCTTTATGGACGGCGGGAGCAGATCTCTGCCGCACAGCAAGGCGCAGGTAGAGACCAATGTGGAAGCGGTGACCTCCTATCTTGCAGCAGAGGATCCGGCTGTGGTCTTTTTGCAGGAAGTGGATCGGGATTCCAACCGAAGCTTTCACATCGATCAGGTAAACGCAGTAGAAGAGGCGCTGCCGGGTCGTGATGTTTCGTTTGCCAACAACTACGTGGTTGCGTTTATCCCGTATCCGATCCCGCCGCTTGGCTCGATGGATGCCGGGATCCTGACGGGAACCACCTACCATGTAACAAGTGCCACAAGAATTCAGCTGCCGTGTCCGTTTTCCTGGCCGCTGCGCCTGGGAAATTTAAAGCGTTGCCTGTTGGTCAGCCGCCTGCCGATCGAAGGAACGGAGCAGGAACTGGTGCTGGTCAACCTCCATCTGGAAGCCTATGATGACGGCGAAGGAAAGCGGCTGCAGACACAGATGCTGGCAGAGCTGATCGAAGACGAATATCAAAAGGGTAATTATGTGATCGCGGCGGGAGATTTTAACCAGTCCTTCTCCTCTACGGATCTTAGCAATTATCCGGTCATTTCAGAGGATCTCTGGCAGGCAGGTGCACTGGATGTCACGGCCTTTGGCGATCACTGGCAGTTTTTGCAGGATACAGGTTCTCCGACCTGCAGATCGCTGGATCGCGCCTATGATCCTTCCGATGAGAACTTCCAGTTCTATATGATCGATGGGTTTATCGTTTCCGATAACCTTACGGTGACACAGATGAGCACAGTGGATCTGGGCTTTGAACATTCGGATCATAACCCGATCAAATTATCGGTGACCCTGCCGTAGGAGATCTGCACAGGAGCAGGCGGTGCCGATGACGGATCGACGGCGTCGGATCTGCGGAAATGATTGACTTTATGACACAGATATGGCAAGATAAACAAAGTTAGCGCATGCTAATTGAAAGGAGAAACACCATGGAAGAAGAAAGCATTGAATTTCGTTATGATACACAGCTTCTGATCGAGGGCCATGATCTGGATGAAGATCAGATTGCGGAATATTTTACCGAGCATTTCAAAGGGGATTGTCTGTTAGCGGTCGGAGATGATGAACTGATCAAGATTCATTTCCATACCAACGAGCCTTGGATGGTACTGGAATATTGCAGATCGTTAGGCGAGATCTATGATATTGTCGTAGAAGATATGGATCGTCAGGCGAGAGGCTTACAGGGCTGATCTGATTACAGGCTTGGGCCGATCTGATTACGGGCTTGGGCCGATCTGATAGCAGACAAAGGGAGATGCGCAAACATCTCCTTTTTTGTATCCAAAATTCGAAAAATATCTTGGCGGGCATAGATTCTGTATGCTAAAATAGCACCGTTGTGTAAAGGGATCAAACATCCATTACAAATGAAAAGGAGTTATGAAAAATGTGGTTTTGGTTATCATTGGTATCAATTCTGTTTTGGAGCGGATCTGATTTCTTCTCCAAATTGGGATCGAAGCGTGAGGACAAGAACAGCCAGTTCAAGATGATCATGGCTGTCGGCCTGGTCATGGGTATTCATGCAACGGTGGAAGTAGTTGTCAACGGGGTAGAGTTTAATCTGGGCGTGATGCTGCAGTATCTGCCGGTATCTCTGCTTTACATCCTGGCGATGTTCCTCGGTTATATCGGTCTGCGTTATATCCAGTTGTCGTTGTCATCACCGATCTGTAATTCATCCGGTGCGTTTGCTGCAATTCTTTGCTTTGCATTTTTGCACACCACACTGGCACCGATCCAGATCGTGGCAGTTGTACTGATCACCATCGCGATCGTGATGCTTGCTTATTTTGAGCGTAAGATGGACGAAGAAGAGCTGATCGCCAGCGGCGAGAAGGTAGATAAGAAGTACATGAACAGCTTCATTGCGATCTTCTTCCCGATCTTCTACCTCATCATCGATGGTCTCGGCACCTTTGCAGATGCGATCGTACTGGAGTCCATGAACGAAGATTCCGCAAACGTGGCTTACGAGTATACCTTCCTGGTACTGGGTATCGCAGCAGCGATCTATGTGCTCGGTGTCAAGAAAGAAAAGCTCATCGTAAAGAGAGAGACGCCGAAGCTCCTGGCAGGTATTTTCGAGACCGCAGGTCAGTATGCCTATATTTTTGCGATCGGTGCAAACGCCATTGCGGCAGCACCGCTGATCTCTTCCTATTGCATGTTCTCTGTGATCTGGGCAAGAATCTTCATGAAAGAGAAGCTGACCTGGAAGCAGTATGCGATGGTAGGTCTGGCAATCGTCGGTATCGTACTGATGGGTATTGCGGAAGCAGGAGAATAACGACGTATAAGAGGTGCGGAAGCATCTTATGAGAAATCGAATACCTTAAGCAAAAGAAAGATCCGCAAGCAGTCATTACTGCTTGCGGATCTTTTTTAGAATTTAATCTGTAACAGGCTGGTGACCATAGAAAAGTATACCAGCAAAGAAAGCGCATCAACGATGGTCGTGATCATCGGGGACGCCATAACGGCAGGGTCGAGTCCGATGCGATCCGCCAGGATCGGCAGCATACAGCCGACGAATTTGGCGATCATAACGACCAGGACCAGGGTCAGGCAGATGATCAGGGCGATCTCCAGTGCCAGATGATCGATCAGCAGGAGCTTCACGAAGTTGGTCAAAGAAAGAGTAATACCGCAAAGAATGGCAACCCGGATCTCTTTCCAAACGACCCGGAACAGATCGGAAAATTCCACCTCGCCCAGCGAGAGACCACGGATGATCGAAACGCTGGCCTGGGAGCCTGCATTACCACCGGTATCCATCAGCATGGGAATATAGGCGGTCAGCACCACATAGGCGGAGAGTGCATTTTCATAGTGTGTGATGATCGCACCGGTAAAGGTGGCAGAGATCATCAAAAGTAACAGCCAGGGCATTCTGGTTTTATAAGTGTCAAAGATACCGACTTTAAAGTAGGGCCTGTCGGTCGGGAGGATCGCGGCCATCTTCTCGATATCCTCGGTAGCCTCTTCTTCCATGATGTCGACAACATCATCGATGGTGATGATACCGACCATACGGTCCTCGTTATCGACAACGGGCATGGCGGTGAAGTCGTATTTCTGGAAGGCTTTGGCAACTTCTTCCTGGTCGGTCAGGGTGTTGATACTGACGATGTTCTCGTGCATGATGTCACCGATGAGTTCCTCCGTCGGTGTGATCAACAGATAGCGAAGCGCCACGGTGCCCAGCAGGACACGCTGGCGGTTTAAAACATAACAGATGTTGATCGTCTCGGAATCGAGGCCGATCTTACGGATCCGCTCGATCGCTTCTCCGACGGTCATATCGGCCTTGAGGTCGATATACTCGACGGTCATGATGCTACCTGCGGAATCCTCCGGATAGCGGAGCAGATGATTGATATCCGCGCGGGTATCCGGCCTTGCATTGGCAAGCAGTCGTTTTACGACATTGGCAGGCATCTCTTCGAGCAGGTCTGCAGCATCATCGGCCATCAGGTTATCGATGATGATGGATGCCTCTCGCTCGGACAGGGCCTGAATGATGTACTGCTGTACATCCAGTTCCAGGTTGGCAAAAATATCGGCTGCCATATCCTTGGGCAGGATGCGAAACATCTTAAGTGAGTCCTCGTTTTCCATCTCACTGATCGCATCGGCGATATCGGCACTGTTCATGTCGGAGATGGTTTGCAGGAGGTCTGAATATTTACGTTCCTCGAGAAGATTGGTCAGTACTTGCGTGTAGTTTACTTCTTCATCCATAGGGACGCCTCCTTTCCTTTTATTCTAAGTCGGTGAGGGTCATTACCGAACAGGTTTATTTTACTGTAATTTTTTTAACGCTACAAGATATTGACAGGCAAATATCGCAAAAACCGTCCAGAAAATCAGTTTGACAGGAGAATACAGGGTGACGTACAATGAAGTGGATTAAGCGAAACGGTTCACGCAAAGCGAAAACGGGGTTATAGTATGGCAGCAACAATCAGAGACATTCGGAATCGAACAGGGTTATCTTTGGCGACGATCTCCAAGTATTTGAACGGCGGAAATGTCCTGCCGGAGAATCGAAAAGCCATCGCAGAGGCGATCGAAGAACTTCATTATGAAGTCAATGAGGTTGCAAGAGGTCTTGCGACACAGAAGAGCCGGACGATCGGCGTGCTGATCCAGACTTTTGACAATATCTTTATGGGATCCATCGTTTCAAACATCGAGCGGATCCTTCGTGAGCATAACTACGGCACGATCGTCTGCGACTGTCAGCAGGACAAAAAGCTCGAGGAAGAGGAGATTCATTTCCTGCTCGGGAAACGCGTTGACGGGATCATCACGATCCCGACCGCCGGAAATGCCGGCTATTTACAGGCCGCGGTAGACCGTAAGATCCCGATCGTATTGCTTGACCGTACGTTTACGGATCAGAAGTTTGACTCGATCCTGGTAGACAATGTGGAGGCAGCGCGCGGCGCGGTACAGATCCTGATCGATCACGGTCATACCAGGATCGCGATCATCTGCGGTGATGACAGCGAATACACGGCCAGAGAGCGTCTGCGCGGCTATTGTACCGCACTGGAGAGTGCAAATATCGATATCGAAGCTTCTTATATCAAGCGCGGCAAATTAAGTACCGCCCATGGTTATGAGAGCATGAAAGAACTGCTGGCCATGAAAGATCGTCCGAGTGCGGTATTCTTCAGTAACTATGAGATCACGCTGGGCGGTATCATGGCGATCAACGAACTGCATGTGGCCTTCCCGCAGGAGATCTCGCTGATCGGCTTTGATAATTTTATGTTATCCAAGGTCATCAATCCGAAGCTCTGGATGGTCAACCAGCCGATGGAGACCATCGCACAGCAGGCGGCGGAACTGATGTTAAAGCGCCTGGAAGAGAGCGGCAAAAAGGGGGAAGATTATGAACCGGAGACGATCATTTTGCCGACCGATATGGTAGAAGGCGAATCAATACGGGCGTTATCTTAATCTTTCAATCAATGAGGTAGCATATGGAACAGGTATTGTTGGGAATCGACATCGGGACAAGTGCCTGCAAGGTTGCGGTATTTGCCCGCAACGGAAAAGTGCTGGCACAGTCCAATCAGCCGTATCAGGTATACTATCCGCACGAAGGCTGGGCGGAGCAGGATCCGGAGGAGTGGTGGAATGCCATCTGCGACGGGATCAGGGACTGTCTCTCACAGGGAATCTCCGCAGAGCAGATCGCAGGCATCGGTATTGACGGACAGAGCTGGTCGTGTATCCCTGTGGATCGCGACGGGAACTGTCTTGACCGGACACCGATCTGGATGGATACCAGGGCAAGAGACATCTGCGATGAGGTGAAGGCAAAGCTTGGCTTTGAGCGGATCTTTTCCGTGGCAGGCAACGACTTTTTGCCATCCTATACCACACCGAAGATGCTCTGGTTTCAAAAAACGAAGCCGGAGATCTACGAAAAAACAGCACAGTTTTTACAATCCAACAGTTATATCGGCATGAAACTGACCGGCGTGATGAGCATGGATGTATCACAGGGCTATGGCGTACATTTCTTTGAGATGAAGAGCTGCAGCTTTGATGAGTCTCTGGCAGCGGATCTTGGCCTTTCCGTGGACAAGGTACCAAAGCTGTATGCATCGCATGAGATCATTGGAACGGTCACTTTACAGGCTGCAAAACGAACCGGTTTGCGTGAAGGGACGCCTGTGGTTGCAGGTGGACTCGATGCCGCGTGCGGAACACTCGGCGCCGGGGTATATCAGGTCGGACAGACCCAGGAACAGGGCGGACAGGCCGGCGGTATGAGTATCGTTGTGGATACGGCACTGGCGCATCCGAAGCTCATCCTGAGCCCGCATGTCGTTCCGGGGACGTATTTATTGCAGGGGGGAACCGTTGGCGGCGGCGGTACTTTAAAATGGTTTAAGCAGGAATTTGGCGCAGGGGACTCCTTTGACGATCTGACGCAGCAGGCAGCCACCGTGGAAGCGGGCAGTGACGGCGTCATCTTCCTTCCGTATATGGCAGGAGAGCGCTCTCCGATCTGGGATCCGGATGCCAAGGGCGTCTACTACGGTCTTAGCTTTGACAAGACCAGAGCACACATGATCCGTGCAACGCTCGAAGGTGTCGCTTATGCACTCGAAGATAATCTTCGCGTCGCGGCGACCACCGGTGCCAAGGTCGATGAGCTCATTGCGATGGGCGGGGCATCCAACAGTGTTCTTTGGACGCAGATCAAGGCCGATGTTACCGGCAAGACCATCCGCGTGCCATCCTCCGATACCGCGACCACGCTTGGAGCAGTGATCCTGGCAGGCGTTGGCATCGGAATGTATCGCAGTTTTGAAGAGGCGATCAAAGAGACGGTGGTGATCACCAGAACGCAGGAGCCGGATCCGAAAGCGCATCGCAGATACCGGGCGATGATGGAGAAATATCTGCAGCTGCAACAGGCGCTGCTTCCGGTATTTGACAGTAAAGGGATCTGATCCCGGCAGGATTGTTTGCCGGTGAATGGATAAATGTTACACAATGTAAGTGAAAAGAAAGGCGTAATCATATGAAAGCAGGAGTAGTACATGCAAAAGAAGACATCCGCTATGAGGAGATCGATAAACCGAAGGCGGAGCCGGGAAAAGTCGTTGTAAAGATCAAGTATACCGGCATTTGCGGTTCTGATCTTCCGCGTGTCAACGAGGGAACGGCACATTTCTTCCCGATCGTTTTGGGACATGAGTTTTCCGGTACGATCGATGAAGTGGGCGAGGGCGTTCAAAGTGTGAAAAAGGGAGACCGCGTCGCAGGTATTCCGCTGGTTCCCTGTATGAAGTGCGAGGATTGCCAGAAGGGTAATTATTCTCTTTGCAAGCATTATGATTTTATCGGTTCTCATTCGTTTGGCTCTTATGCGGAATATGTAGCCGTACCGGAAGCAAATGTCGTAAAGTTCTCGGAGGATGTTTCTTTCGAAAAAGGTGCGTTCTTTGAGCCTGCGACCGTCGCATTGCACGGTCTTGAGAGAACCGACTTTAAGGGTGGCCGCACCGTTGCCATTTTAGGCGGTGGTACGATCGGTATGATGACCCTGCAGTGGGCAAAGATCTTTGGTGCACGTGAGATCGTTGTTTTTGATATCGTGCAGGAGCGTCTGGATCTGGGAATGAGACTCGGCGCAACCGCAGGGATCAACACGAAGGATGCGGACTTTATGGAAAAGGCTAAGGACATGACCGGCGGCAGAGGATTTGATTATGTCTTTGAGACCGCAGGCAATACCATTACGATGAAGATGGCCTTTGAACTGGCGGCCAACAAGGCAGATGTCTGCTTCATCGGTACACCGACCAGGGAACTGAGTTTCTCTGTGAAGGAATGGGAGAACATGAACCGCAAAGAGTTCCGGCTGACCGGTTCCTGGATGAGCTATTCGGCACCGTTCCCGGGCCACGAGTGGAGTCTGGTGGCACATTATTTCGGTACCGGAGAGTTAAAGTTCGATGATTCGTTCATCTACAAAAAGATCCCGCTGAGCAAGATCGACGAAGCATTTGAAATGTTTAAGACACCCGGAACCGTCAAAGGGAAAATCCTGATCGATTCCGAGGCATAAATGATTGAATAATTCCCCTACTTTGAGTAAACTAGTCTTTGTAAGACTTTGAAAGTAGGGGATTATTTATGGCAATCACAAATAAAGAACCGCAGGTTCATAATGAAGCATTGGAGGAAGCACTGAAGGTATTCAAGGCGGAGCAGAGTCAGGAGAACATGCAGGTGATCTTAAAACACCTCGCTGAGGCGACCCTGATCCAGCCGGCACTGTTTCCGAAGAACATTTCGCCGCAGGAGATGGCAAAGATCGTCAAGAGCGGCAAACCCAATCCGGCGTTAAAACCGCAGCCGGTACTGATCAAGACCAAAGAAGGAAAAGCGTTCTTCCCGGTATTTACCTCCAAGGAGCAGATCCCGGCAGATCAGAAGTATCCGTTTTTACTGTTTTTACCGTATACAGAATGCGCGAAGATCGCAGCCAAAGAAGAGTTAAAACTCGAAGGGATCGCGATCAATCCGTTTACCGATAATCTGGTGCTGCATCAGCAGATGCAGGCGGCAATGAAAGCCGCGCAGGATGCCGCAGACGGCGCACCGGGCGTACGTAAAGTGACGCTGAATGCGTCCCAGATGCACGAGTTTTTGAGAAATCAGGTGGAGCGCCAGGAGCTGCCGCGCCGCATGTTTGCGGAAAAGGAATCGTTCTTTACGCTCCTAACGGATGGCAAAGAAGAGGCACTGTCTGCAATCTACAAGGAAATGTATGACAAGGTCTCCGGCAATCAGGAAAAAGCACCTGTGCTGAGCAGTCCGTATACGGAAGAGGACTTTGAACTACTCTCCTTAAACATCAATGAGCAGACACAGCTGATCCAGGTGACGATGCCGAAAAAGAACCGTCTGATGGGACAGTGCAGCAGTGCATTTCTGATCCGGAATCCTCAGACGGATGAGTGCGCTTATTATACTGTGCGGGTGACGGAGAAAGAGAAAGCCAACGTGCTTGGACAGGTCACCGGAGACGGCGCGTATCATGAGCTTGGCGATGCCCCGGATGAGGGATCGGAATTGTATTATATTCTCGGAATATTGCCGTGGGCAAAAACAACGGAGAACTAAAACGCAATATTTTGTATGAATTAAGCGCCAAAGAGCAAAATCTGGTTGATTTTGCTCTTTTTTTGGTTGAATATAAACAACGGGTTGCATAAGATATCATTTATTGCTATGATAAAGGTGACATAAATGAGGGAAAGTGGTATTTGACAGGATACCATATGAGGGAGCAAGTATTATGACAAATTTAACACTCAAATTGGATTCGATCGAGAGGATCAAAAAATTCAACAGTACGGTGACCAAGTTTCACTGCGACTTTGATCTCGAGCAGGGTCGCTACTTTATTGATGCGAAGTCGATGATGGGGCTGTTAAGCCTGGATTTAAATTCACCGATCGAGCTTCATTTTCAGGCAAGCGAAGATGAAGAAAAGAGCATCTTAAGCAGCCTGACGGATTTCATTTTAGAATGATCTGAAAACGGACAGCCATGTGGCTGTCCGTTTTTTTATGCCGCGGCGTCAGGGGCGCCTCTTTGCGAAAGCATATCGCCCGGGGAGCGCATCTTTGCAAACGCATATCGCCCGGGGAGCGCATCTTTGCGAAAGCGCGCCCGTTGTGCTAGAATAAAGTGCTCGGGGAGAGTAAGGAGGCTTTGTATGGCAAGCTGTGATACTTGTACATTTCTCGTGTATGACGAAGAAGATGAAAGCTATGTATGTGACATCGATATGGATGAAGATGATTACTATCATATGATGTCGGATCATCGCAAAGAGTGTCCGTTTTACAAGTCTGACGACGAGTATGCGGTCGTACGGCATCAAATGTGATGTATGGGCATGCCCATTCTGAAGGAGAAGACGATGGATACAGTATTTAAAGAAGAATATCTGGCCGGCAGATGCGAGTTTGAAGCGATCGATGATTATATCGATTACTGGATGGCACATGAAGAAAATCCGCAGAGACTGGCGGAGTTTTTGGGCTTTTCCGGGCAGGAAGAGGATGTCTGGGTGTCAGAGAGCGATGAAGCATTAAAAGAGCTGCTGGATCAGCAGAAAGCATAGACACGATGAACATCATTACGTGTGAAAAAATCAATAAAGTTTTTACAGAGCGGGAACTGTTTCAGGAAGCGGATTTCCATCTGCAGGAAGGTGATAAGGCCGGTATTGTTGGGATCAACGGTACCGGCAAATCTACGCTCTTAAGGATGATCGCGGGATTGGAAGAAGCGGATGCGGGGAAGGTGATCCTGGCCAATCATCTGGTCGTGGGTTATTTGCCGCAACATCCGTCCTTTACCGACGAAGAGACCGTTCTGGAAGGCGTCATGCGACAGGGGAGTATCTCAGCGCTTTCGGCAACGAAGATCGCCTCATCCGCAGGAGAGACAGAGGTGCTTTCCGGAGAGCGTGTGCTTGGTGAGATGGAAAGCAAAGAAAAGACCGATCTGGAGACTGCGGCAAAGCAGATGCTGACCAGACTCGGCATTACGGACTTTACACAGAAGGCAAGCGAACTTTCGGGCGGACAGCAAAAGCGTCTGGCACTTGCGGCGGTATTGCTTCACTCTGTCGATGTCCTCCTTTTGGATGAACCGACCAACCACCTGGATCAGGAAATGGCCAGTTGGCTGGAGGACGAGTTAAAGCGGTTTCGCGGCAGTATCCTGATGGTCACGCACGATCGGTATTTTTTAGATAGCGTATGTAATTTAATTGTCGAGGTCGACAAAGGGAAGATCTATACTTATGAGACCAATTATTCCGGTTATCTGGAACTAAGGACGCAGCGGGAAGAATACAGTGCGGCGTCAGACCGCAAGCGCCATGCTCTGCTTCGAAAAGAACTGGCCTGGGTGCAACGTGGTGCAAGAGCGAGAGGCACCAAACAGAAATTCCGGTTAAACCGATACGAAGAACTGCAGGCACTTCATGATACGGTTTACGACAGTCAGGTGGAAATGGGCTCTGTGGCAACGCGCATGGGCAGGACTACGATCGAACTTGACCGGATCGGAATGTCTTACGGAAATAAAAAATTAATTCAGGATTTAACTTATATCTTTCTGAAGAATGATCGCATCGGGATCGTGGGACCAAACGGATGCGGAAAGACGACGCTGTTAAAACTGATCTCGCAAAGACTTGTGCCGACACAGGGCACAGTGACGATCGGTCAGACGATCAGGATCGGGTACTACAGTCAGATGATCGAAGATGCACAGGCACCGATGGATCCGGAGCAGCGTCTGATCGATTACATCAAAGAGACTGCGGAATATATCGAGACCGAAGACGGAAAGATCTCGGCGACGATGATGCTTGAGAAATTCCTCTTTTTGCCTTCCGCACAGTATTCCCCTCTGGGAAATCTTTCCGGCGGAGAAAAGCGCAGGGTCAATCTCCTTCGCGTGCTGATGGAGGCGCCCAACGTCCTGATCCTCGATGAGCCGACCAATGATCTGGATATCACAACCCTACAGGTGCTTGAAGATTATCTGGATCATTTCAAAGGAATCGTGATCATCGTATCACATGACCGGTATTTTCTGGACCGCTGCGTCAGCAGGATCCTTGCATTTGAAGAAGGCGGCCGCATCCGTCAGTATGAGGGCAATTATACCGATTATCGCAAGAAAGTGATGATGGAGAAGGACGATGAGACAGCCGGTGCGTCGGCACAGAGCAGTGCAGGCGACCGGGATGCAGAGACTGATAAGAATGCCTGGAAGAAACAGTCGGCGGCACTTCGGAAGCGGAAATTTACGTATCAGGAGCAAAAGGATTATGAATCGATCGAGGGAGAGATCGCGGCTCTCGAAGAGAAGATCTCTGCGCTTGATGCACAGATGCTGACCTGTACCAGCGATTTTGTGAAACTGAATGAACTGACCGGAGAAAAGGAAGCTGCGCAGAGGCTGCTCGATGAGAAGATGGAGCGGTGGATGTACCTGGAAGAGCTGGCGCAGGAGATCAAGGAGCAACAATGAGAACGGGTGATATTTTAATTGAGAAGAGTGTGTTCTGTATTTTCGATATCAATTTGCCATATGTAAATTTGACAAATGTGACGTTGGGTACGGAGGATGAGCAGGGACGATATATCTATCAGCTGCTTGCAAAGTACTTTGATGACATTCAGGCAAAACGTGCCGAGTTTACGGATGAGGACTTTTTAGGAGAGCTGCTCTCCAAAGGTGAGGATCCTTTCGACAGCTTCTTAACCTATGCCGGAGATGAGATCCATCATCTGATGGTGGAGAATCCGGAGATCCAACAGGGCTGCGGGATCTTTGTCAAAGCTGTCATGGGAGAAGAAAGTTATATCATCTTTTTAAAACTGAATCTCCAGTCCGGGTTTAGCTGTCAGCTGGATGAGCAGGGACTGATCAGCTGGAAACGCAATACCATGCTGATCCCGCCGGCATCCAAGAAGGTGACGGAATATGTCTATATCAATCTTTCGGACAGCACGGTACGGGTTTCTGACTTTGCATGTTATGTCAACGGAAACAAAACCAATTACCTGGCTGATCTGATCTGCAAGATCCGTCCCAAAAAGTCGGAGAAAGAGACGATCGAGGCGATCACCGATGCCATAGCGGCGACGATCGAAGAGAAGTATGAAGAAGAGATTCCGCAAAAGCTCATCGAATCGAAAAAGGCGGTTGCGGCGATCGTTGAGGAAAAGGGCAGTATCGCGCCGGAAGATTTGAAAAAAACAGTCTTTGCGGACAATGAAGAAGCGGCGGACCGCTATATGGAAAAACTGGTGGAAGAGCGTCTGCCAAAGGGCGAAGTGGAAGTGAGCACCAAGATGGAGCGGAGACTGAACCGCAAGCAGAAGATCGTTACCGCAAGCGGGATCGAGATCCTGGTGCCGATGGAGTTCTTGCAGGATGCATCGGTATTTGAATATGTGCAGGATGAGACCGGACGCGTGTGCATCATGATCAAGGAGACGGGGCGCATCGTATAAGAGCGCTCGGCATCGGATCCGGGCAGCGCACGGCGCACGGCAGCGGATCCCGGCAGCGTACAAAAAAGAAGCGGCGATCTGTTAACAGATACATCCGCCTCCACAGCATAGATTGCAAACCAGATTTGCGATACACAGATTCAGACAGGTATTGGAATTGACCGAAGGTGCATATCCGTAGGATCGTTGCCTGTTGGTATACCAGTTATAGCCGTTCTCAAGCTGCATGAGGAGTTGTCTGTAGTCGTTGTTATACGGCTCCATATTGACAGCGGTCTGCGCATGATTCTGTGCGATCGAGTTGTTACCGATCCCGGCATTGGCTATGGCACTTAAGTAGTACCATCTGGCCGGACGGTCGGTCATGGAACTTAATACATTCAGCGCTTCGTTATAATGTCCGGACTGGATATAATTTGCAGCGGCACGGAAATGCATTTCCGTTTCATCTGCAGCGGAGGTGCTGTCATTGTGACGGGCACCGAAACCGAACGGATCCTGATACCAATCGGAAGAGCCGGAGGAATATCCTTCGGTTCTTTCTTTCATGATCTGATCATATGCGGCCTGCACGAGCTTAAATTTCTCTTCCGCCTGATCACGGTTGGGATTGTTGACATTGGCATCCGGATGATAGCGTCTGCTTAAGGTTCGATATGCTTTTTTGATTTCATCTTCTGAGGCATCGCGTGAGATACCAAGGACCTGATACGGGTCAGACATTCTTCTGTTCCTCTTTCTTCTGCCGGGCGATCCGATATCTGGTCCAGACACCGGCATACAGGATATTTCTTAAGATATCAATATTTTCAATGATTGGCAAGCGCTCAAAGGCCTGACAGGAGTGCGCGATCATCATGGTCAGCGTCTTTTCGCAGGCAGTTTCATAATCTTCCTCTTTGGAAAGTTCGACCAGCGGGTTATAGGAGCCGCTCTTGATATCTTTTTCCAGATCTTCATAAGCATCTGCCAGATAGATAAACTTTCCCAGATAAAAGCCCATTTCCCGTAGCGTCTCTTCCCAGACATCGGATTGATATGCAAAGATTTCGGCTGTTATTTCACCAAAGATCCCGGCCGGAAGATCACTTTGCATCTCCCCCCGCTTCTCACATTCGGAAAGTGCGGCGAGACGATCGCGGATGAGTGCTGCTTTCTTTGGATAGGCATCTTCGATCCGTTTGACTTCACTGCCAAGGAGACCGGCATAGGAGCGTTTGATCAGGTCATGATCATCCTGCCAGTCATCGAGACATTTGTACCTGGTCAACAGCAGATTCATATCGGCTGCATAGTCGGTGTAGCGATTGGACCGTTCGACATGTGGCATCACGGGATGCGCGATGCAGCGGACCTTCTCCGGCTGATCTGCCGATTCATAAAGCGAAGTGAGCAGGAGCGTTAAAAAAGTCATGTCATAGGTCAACGAGAGGCGTCCGAGGGGACCACACTTCTGACCGAGTCTGTGACACAGGCCGCAGTAGTAGGACCGGTAAAAGTCATATTCACGGAACTTTAATTCCGGTTGATGTATGGTGACATATCCAAACATGTGTTATAAAACTCCGATCGGATTTCGCCGATGATACGGCTTGGGGTTTGCGCATCGTATCTGGCCGGTGATACGGCTTGGGGGTTGCGCATCGTATCTGGCCGGTGATACGGCTCAGGTGTTGCGCATAAATTCGGTGTTGCATTTCGGGCAGCGGACAGCGACGCGTCCGTGGCCTTTCGGGATGCGGATCTTCTGATGACACTGCGGACAGGTAAAGATCCGGTAAGGAGATGCTTTCCGTTCGGCAAGAATGCGGAACGGATTACGAAGCGAAGGTTGCGTAAAGCACTTCCGAAGGCCGGCTGTGATCTGCAGGTATTTTTGATTTTCACGATAGCGTGCCTGAATGTTTCTGGAAAACATGCGGATATACTCGATGATGATCAGAAAAATACCCAGCATGTACAGAGCGTTGTGCTGTACAAACAAATTTAAGATGATCAGGACCATGGAGGCTCCCATCAGGAATTTGCCGAGGGCGTCCATTCCGTAGCGTCCCTGCATCATACGAATCATACGTTCTTTGAAATTCATATCGTTCTCCTTATGATTTTTAATTATTGTACACTTTTATCATTTTCCTGTGAATAAATGGTGAATTTTATACTTTTTTAAGAAAATACGTGTACAATGGAAAAACGTAGATTATCATAAAAAACATGGCTTTTACGTTTACTTTTCCTATTAATATAGGTAAAATGATAATTGCGTTAGGGTGACGCATAGATAGTGGAGGAGATATGGCACGTAAAAACACGGAAACTTTGAAATTGAAAGTGAAGATGTTCGGCGGTTTCGAGCTGAGCAAAGAGGGGGAGGAAGTGGTACTTGGCAGAAACACGTCTGCGAAGTTCACACAGCTATTGGAGATCATCTGGCTGCATGCAGAAGATGGCGTATCCCGCAATAAATTACTGCAGGACCTTTTTGGCGCAGAAGATCTGGCAAATATCAGCAACAGTTTAAATAACCTGCTTTATCAGATGCGTAAGCAGATGGTAAAGGCCGGTTTACCGGATAAGGATTATGTCGTAAAGCAGGCCGGCAGATTCATTCAGGACCCGTATGTGGAGATCGAGGTGGACACCTCCGTTTTCCGTCAGGCGGTGCAGGCCGGTGATGCAGCCAAGAGTCCGGAAAAGAAATATGAAAGTTATCGTCAGGCATTTCAGATCTACCAGGGCGTATTTCTGCCGGAACTGGTCGGCACGACTCCCTGGGTTCAGGCAGAGTCCGCGAAACTGAAAGAAATGTACGGACGTGCGATCACCTGGCTTGGTTCGTATTTGAAGAGTGTTTCCAAATTCGAAGAGATGTACAGCATCTTTGAGCGCGCAAATCAGATCTATCCGGCCGGTGACTGGCAGGCGGATATGATCGATGCCCTGATCGGTATGAATCATTTCAAAGAAGCCTATCAGTTATATGAAAAGACACTGCGGTATTATCGTGAAGAACTGGCACAGCAGCCGTCCGCAAAATTACAGTCCTGTCTGCAAAAGATCAATGAGGAGTTCGTACCGGAGCCGGAGCGTCTGGCAGATATCCGATCCGAGATCATGGGGCTGAAAGATGAAGAGGAAGGGGCATATTGCTGTTCCTATCCGAGCTTCATCGACGCCTATCATATTCTGAGCAGAAACATCGAGAGAACACAGTTCTCGATCTATATGATGCTTTGCACACTGGTGGATTATGAAGGAAAGTCCTTCTCCAATTCGGAGAAGTTAAAACGTCATTCCGCGGAATTAAATACCGCGATCATTCAGGCGATCCGTGGCGGTGATGCGTATTGTAAATACAGTGAGTCCCAGTATCTGCTGTTGCTTCTTGGCACGATGCAGGACGGTACGGATGTCATCGCACAGAGAATCCGTCGGAAATTAAAAGAACTGGCAGGAACCAAGGCTGGTGTGATCTGCAGAGCAGTCGCACTGACCGATCTGCCGACATTACAATAACACAGGGGGTACATCATGGCAGAAAGCATGCAGGATTATGAGAAGGAACTGAATGCATCGTTCCGCAAGATCGGTGAGGGTGATATCTTAACGGGTACGGTCATCGGCATCACCGAAGATGAAGTCACATTGGATTTAAAGTATTACACACAGGGTGTGATCAAAGTCGCAGATCTGAGCAACGACCCGCAGTTCTCTGTATTTGAGGATGTGCACGAGGGCGATGAGATCGAGGCAACGGTCGTTCGTATGGACGACGGACAGGGCAATATCCTGTTATCCCGGAAGGAAGCCAATGAAGTGCTGGCCTGGGAAAAACTGCAGCAGATGATGGACGAGAAGGTCACGGTGACCGTTCGCATCCGGGAAGCGGTTAACGCCGGTGTAACGACGTATCTGGAAGGCATTCGGGCCTTCATCCCGGCATCGCATCTGGCACTGGACTATGTGGAAGATACGTCCGCATTTGTCGGAAAAGAGCTGGAAGTACGGATCATTACCGTGGATGCGGAGCGCAAGAAACTGGTGCTCTCGCACAGAGAGGTTGCCAGAGAGGAACAGATCGAAGAGCGCAATCACAAGATCGCGATGATCGCGGTCGGAACGGTCATGGAGGGTACCGTAGAGTCCCTGCAGCCGTATGGCGCATTCGTGAATATCGGCAACGGCTTAAGCGGTCTGGTGCATGTCTCCCAGATCTGTGAGAAGCGGATCAGCTCTCCGGGCGAAGTCCTTAAAGAAGGACAGCAGGTCAAGGTGAAAGTGACCAAGGTTCAGGATGGAAAGATTTCCTTGAGCATGAAAGCACTGCAGGAGGAAATGATCGATACACAGCAGGATGTGGAACTTGAAAAGTATCAGACCAAAGAGAGCGCATCCACCAGTCTGGGCGATCTGTTATCAAAGTTAAATCTGTCTTAACATACAGAAAACGCGTATGAGCCGAATGAGATCATCTCATTTGGCTCATCTTATAACACGCAGGAAAGAGGAGAACAATGAGTAAGGTGTTTAAGTTCAAAAACGATGTGGATACGGATCAGATCATCG
This sequence comes from Lachnospiraceae bacterium, assembly GCA_024699355.1. Lineage (GTDB taxonomy): Bacteria > Bacillota > Clostridia > Lachnospirales > Lachnospiraceae > SIG336. The sequence continues at coordinate 3,627 of JAILPR010000011.1, read as the reverse complement.
CATCGCAGTATCTGCTGCTCCCGAATATTGAGGAGATGAAGGGGCACACATTTGAATCACTGGATGATCGGTTTGCAGCCAATGTACAGCCGGGAGACGTAATCGTTGCCGGCGATAATTTTGGTTGCGGCTCTTCTCGTGAGCAGGCACCGAGTGTGTTAAAAGCGCTCGGCGTTAAGGCGGTGATCGCCAGATCATTTGCCAGGATCTTTTTCCGCAATGCGATCAATATCGGACTGCCGGTACTGGTCAGCGGAGAGCTCGATGCCAATGTGGAAGCGGGCGATGAGGCAACGGTGGATCTGACGGAAGGTACGGTAGAGGTCAATGGAAAGACCTACTCCTGCACCAAACTGCCGCCGTACATGCAGAATATCTTAAATCAGGGAGGCCTGATCGCTTCACTGAATCAGGAAGATTAGAGGAGAAGAGTATGGGAATGACATTAGGCGAAAAGATCATTGCCAGAGCAGCCGGTGTACCGGAAGTCAAACCGGGCGATATCCATACGGTGGATCTGGACTATATGATGAGCAACGACGGAACAACGCATTTGACGATCGATATGTTCCACAATCAGGTAAAGACACCCCGGATCGCAGATCCGAAGAAACTGGTCTTTATCATCGACCATAACATTCCGGCGGAGAATCCGAAGACCGCCGCAGCGCATAAGAAGATGCGCGAGTTTGCAAAAGAGCATGACATCGATTTCTATGAAGGAAAAGGTGTCTGCCATCAGATCATGTACGAGAACTATGTCAAAGCAGGACAGCTGATCATGGGTGCGGATTCCCACACCTGTTCCTACGGTGCGCTCGGTGCGTTCGGTACCGGCATCGGCTGTACGGACTTTTTATATGCGATGGTCACCGGTAAGAGCTGGGTGCTGGTACCGGAGACACTGCGCTTTGAACTGACCGGGGAATTCAAAGAAGGGGTCTATCCGAGAGATCTGATCCTGACCATCATCCGTGATATCGGCGCCAATGGTGCCAACTACAAGATCATGGAGTTTGCCGGAGAAGGCGAGCATCGCTTAAGCGTCAATGACAGATTTGTCCTTTGCAATCTGGCGGTGGAAGCCGGCGCCAAGACCGGGATCTGCGAGCCGGATGAAAAGGTCGTTGAGTTTACCAAGGCGCATGGCAGAGATGCGGGCGACCTCTTTACGAGCGATCCGGATGCAAAATTTTTAAAGGTTTATCACTATGATCTAAGCAAGATCGAGCCGGTCGTTGCCAGACCGGACTTTGTGGATACCGCAGTGCCGGCAGGAGAGATCGGTGAGGTCAAAATCGACGAAGCCTTCCTGGGCTCCTGCAATAACGGACGCATCGATGAGCTACGTGTGGCTGCGGACATTTTGAAGGGAAGAACAGTACATCCCGATGTGCGCTTTTTGATCGCACCTGCATCCAATGCAGTTTATCTGCAGGCGATGCGGGAAGGTCTGATCGACATCTTTATGGAGTCGGGCGCGATGGTGATGAATGCCAACTGTTCGGTATGCTGGGGAAGCTGTCAGGGCGTCATCGGCGCGGGCGAAGTCCTCATCTCGACCGGTACGCGTAACTTTAAGGGACGCGCGGGACATAAGGATTCCAAGGTTTATCTGGGATCTGCAGCGACCGTGACTGCATCGGCGATCGCCGGCAAGATCATCACGGCAGATCGGTTATAGGAGGCGCGCATGGAAACGTTTACAGGAAAAATCTGGACACTCGGAGATGACATCGATACCGATATCATCATTCCGACAGAATATCTGGCACTGCCGACGGTCGATGACATGAAGCAGTATGCCTTTTCTCCGCTGCGCCCGGAACTGGCGGCACAGATCGGAGACGGTGATATCATTGTCGCCGGCAAAAACTTTGGCTGCGGCTCCTCCCGTGAGCAGGCACCGGAGATCATCAAGCATCTGAATGTCAGATGCGTCATTGCCAAGTCCTTTGCACGGATCTTTTTCCGCAATGCCATCAACAACGGACTGCTCCTGATCGAGCAGCCGGATCTGTATGACGAGGTCAAAGAAGGCGATCAGATCGAGGTTGTCTTAGGGGAGGCGATCCGGGCAGGCGGTAAGACCTATCCGATCCATCCGCTGCCGAAGAATCTCCTGGAGATTTTGGAAGCCGGCGGGCTGGTAAAGGCAATGCAAAAGAGGAACGGGCTCATCAAATAACCCGGCAAAAAGAGGAGAATGGCGCAGCTTGCTGCGATCAAGAGGAGACTATGGGACATACGTTAATTGAGAAGATCATCATGCACAACACCGGCGATGCGGATGTGCGTGCCGGACAGATCAAGACCGTAAAGGTCGATCGCGTGATGATCCATGATATTTTTATTCCGTTTGTAGTGGATAAATTCAAAGAAATGGGCTTCACCAAAGTTTGGGATCCGGACAAGGTGGTACTGATCTACGATCATCTGGTACCGACCAGTGCCGTAGAGGATGTCCGTCACTTTCAGATCGGGGATGCCTTTGTCAAAGAGCAGGGACTGACACACTTTCATCGTGCGGACGGGATCTGCCATCAGCTGATGCCGGAAATGGGATATGCAAAGCCCGGCGATATCGTTTTTGGTACCGATTCGCATACGACCACGTATGGCTGTGTCGGATGCTTTTCCTCCGGGATCGGTTATACCGAGATGGCCGCAGTCATCGGCACCGGTGAGATGTGGGTCAAGGTGCCGGAGACGATCAAAGTCATCATCAATGGCAAACTCCCGGAAAATGTGAGATCCAAAGATGTGATCCTGCGTGTGATCGGAGACTTGAGAGCCGATGGCGCGACCTATCAGGCACTGGAATTCTCCGGAAGTACGATCGATGAGATGAGTGTGGCGTCCCGTATGACCATGTCCAACATGGGCATCGAGGCGGGAGCGAAATGTGCACTTTTTGCACCGGATGAAAAAACCTGTGAATTTTCCGGCGTATCGATGTCGGAGGTGGACTGGCTCTATCCGGATCATGATGCCACCTACAGCAGGATCTTAACCTATCAGGCAGAGGACCTGGTACCGGTACTGGCCTGTCCGTCCAATGTGGATAATATCCATCCGGTGTCCGAATACGTCGGCACCAGACTCGATCAGGTCTTCATCGGATCCTGTACGAACGGCAGACTCGAAGATCTGGCGACGGCAGCAGCATATCTGAAAGGCAAACAGGTCGCACCGTACGTGAAACTGATCGTGACCCCAGCTAGCCGCAGCATCTATCGCGAAGCTATTGCGGCCGGGTATCTGGAGATCCTCGCAGAGGCCGGCGCGATCATCACACAGCCGGGTTGCGGACTTTGCTGCGGACGTGCCTGCGGCATCTTAACCGACGGCGAGCGAGTACTTGCGACCAACAACCGGAATTTCCTGGGTCGTATGGGAACCAGCAAAGTGGAAATCTTTTTGGGGTCACCCGCAACAGCGGCAGCCAGTGCGGTTGCCGGCATGATCGTGGAACCGTAAGCGCGGGCGCGAAGCAGGCACTGCAGGAAACGATTGCGCGAAGCAGGCACTGCAGGAAACGATTGCGCGGAGCACGCGGTGCATGCAACAGATCGAATTGAATGGAAAACGGAGATCCTTCGATGGGAAGGATCTCCGTTGTTTTTT
>JAILPR010000002.1 GCA_024699355.1 Lachnospiraceae bacterium | reverse complement strand
GCACGGATAATACCGGCGGTGCGCTGAATTTCCATCGTGCAAACGGTGCCCCCGGACTGATCATCGGCAATCAGGTATTTTTCTAATCAGAATTTACAACTTCATAGGATTTGAACTTTCGGCGTCTGCATGGATTTGCAGACGCCTTTTTATTGCGGTATCGGCGCGTGCGGTGTTAGAATAAGTGAGTATTGTAAGGCTCGTAGAGGAACGAGAAGAGGAGAACATCATGAATTTAAAGGGAAGACATTTTTTAAAGTTACTGGATTTCACACCGGAAGAGATCGCTTACCTGGTAGATCTGGCAGCGGATCTGAAGGATAAAAAGAAAAAAGGCATTCCGGTTGACTATTTCCGCGATAAGAACATCGCGCTGATCTTTGAGAAGACATCGACACGTACCCGCTGCTCCTTTGAAGTAGCGGCGCATGATCTGGGTATGGGGGCCACTTATCTGGATCCGACCGGCTCCCAGATCGGCAAGAAAGAGAGCATTGCGGATACCGCGCGCGTCCTGGGACGGATGTATGACGGCATCGAGTATCGTGGCTACGGTCAGGAGATTGTCGAGGAGCTTGCAACCTATGCGGGCGTCCCGGTTTGGAACGGCCTGACCAATGAATTCCATCCGACACAGATGCTGGCAGATCTTCTCACGATCCAGGAGCACTTCGGCTATTTAAAGGGCATCAAACTGACCTATATGGGGGATGCACGTTATAATATGGGTAACTCGCTGATGGTGGTCTGTGCAAAGATGGGCATGCACTTTACGGCATGTACGACGAAGGAGTTTTTCCCGGATCCGGAGCTGGTGTCGACCTGCGAGAAGATCGCCAAAGAAACCGGCGGCAGCATCACGCTGGAAGAAGATCCGATGAAGGGCACCAAGGGCGCGGATGTCATCTATACGGACGTCTGGGTATCCATGGGCGAGCCGGATGATGCCTGGGAAGAGCGCATCAAGGTGCTGACACCTTATAAAGTCACGATGCAGATCATGGAGAATGCAGGCCCGAATGCAAAGTTCATGCACTGCCTGCCGGCTTTCCACGATCTGAAGACCAAGATCGGCAAAGCGCAGGGAGAGAAGTTCGGCTTTACAGATCTGGAAGTGACGGATGAGGTCTTTGAATCGAATCGATCCATCGTATTTGATGAAGCAGAGAACCGTATGCACACGATCAAGGCTGTCATGGCCGCGACACTGGGCATCGAAGATGTAAAGAGATAAGAACGTTGAAAGAGCGGATATTAACGAAGTTAAGAGAAGCGGGGAGCTTTGTCTCCGGACAGGAGATGTGTGATACTTTCGGGGTCTCGCGCACGGCCGTCTGGAAAGCCATCAAAGCGCTGCGTGAAGAGGGCTATGAGATCGAGGCGGTTCAGAACAAAGGCTATCGCCTGGTGGATGCACCGGATGTCATGACCGCGCAGGAGATCGCAAGCCGCCTGAACACGAGCTGGGCAGGGTGTGAGGTGCACTATTATGATACGACCGGCTCTACCAATATCGAAGCCAAGCAGTTCGCAGAACAGGGTGCACCGCACGGGACGCTGGTCATCGCGGATACGCAGACCGGCGGACGCGGCAGAAGAGGGCATACCTGGCAGTCGCCAAGCGGCTCTTCGATCGCGATGAGTCTGGTGATGCGGCCACAGATCCCACCGGAGAAGGCATCAATGCTGACACTGGTCATGGGGCTGGCGGTGGCGGATGCGATCCGCAGTGTCTCCGGCATGGAGACGCAGATCAAATGGCCCAACGATGCGGTTGTGAACAAAAAGAAAGTGACGGGCATCCTGACCGAGATGAGTGCAGAGCCTGGCTATATCCAATATGTCGTCATCGGTATTGGCATTAACGTCAACAGCGCACTAGAGGAATTTCCGGAAGAGATCCGGGATATGGCGACCAGCCTCAAACTGGAATGCGGGCATCAAATATCCCGTGCACAGGTGATCACCGAGACGATGCGCTATTTCGAACAGTATGAAGCTGTCTTTGAGAAGACACTGGATCTGAGCGGGCTGATCACACATTACAATGAGCTGCTGGTCAATCGGGATGCGCAGGTGCGTGTCCTTGATCCGAAGGGCGACTATGAAGGTATCTCGAGGGGGATCGATGCGGAGGGAAATCTCCTCGTCGAGGCCTGCGGAGAAGTCCGGAAAGTCAATGCCGGTGAGGTATCGGTCAGAGGCTTATATGGATATACTTAAAGGAAGTACACATGGAACGAATCGTATTATGCGGCGCAAGCGCATATGAACAGAAATATTATTTTAATCGGGATGTCTTTGGCAAGATCCCGCAGTCGGTGCAGGATGAGCTGCACGTGATCTGTGTGCTGTTTACCGAAGAGGTTGGCGGCGTGATCACTTTTGTCTTTGAAGAAGACGGGGCGCTCTCGATCGAGACGGAAGCCAAAGAGGACGATCTGCTCTATGATGAGATCTCCAGCGGCCTCCTGGTCGGCAAGATCCGCAGTACCCGTATGGAACTGTTGCAGAGCCTGGATCTGTACTATCGCGTGTTTGTCTTAAAGGAAGACGTAAATGACATCCTCAGCGAGGATGATATCGGGGAGGAATAAAATGATTTTAGTCATTGATGTAGGCAATACCAATATTACCTTTGGCGTATATGACAAAGAGGAGCTGATCGCAAGCTTCCGCATGATGACCAAGGTGCTGCGCACTTCGGATGAATACGGGATCCAGATCGCAGCATTGATGGAGAAAAATGAGGTCAAGCTTGAGGATATCGATGGCGTCGTTGTCGCAAGCGTTGTGCCGAATATCATGCATTCTCTGACGAATGCGATCATCAAATATCAGCATCTGACACCGCTGGTAGTAGGTCCGGGCGTCAAGACCGGCATCAAGGTTGCAACGCCGCATCCAAACGAAATCGGTGCAGATCGTATCGTTGATGCGGTCGGTGCGTTCTATAAGTACGGCGGGCCGGTACTGGTCCTGGATTTCGGTACCGCAACAACGTATGATCTCGTGCTGGCGGATGGATCGTTTACTGCAGGGATCACCGCACCGGGCATCCGGATTTCCGCAAAGGCACTGTGGGAAGATACCGCAAAACTGCCGGAGATCGAAATCGTGAAGCCGAAGACGATCCTGGCACAGGAGACTATTACGAGTATGCAGGCAGGTCTGGTCTACGGACAGATCGGGCAGGCAGAGTACATCATCAACCGCGTCAAGGAAGAGAGTGGCATCAAGGACCTGAAGGTCGTTGCGACCGGCGGTCTGGGCGGCCTGATCTCCGAAGAAACAGATACGATCGATGTCTACGATCGCGAGCTGACGCTGGATGGTTTGAGAATTATTTATGAAAAAAATCAAGATCGGTAATGTAGAACTGAACAATCAGGTGATCTTAGCGCCAATGGCAGGGGTAACAGACCTGCCATTTCGCATCTTGTGTCATGAGATGGGGGCAGGGCTGGTGTGCATGGAAATGATCAGTGCCAAGGCCATCCTCTATCACAACAAAAATACCGAGGAGCTGATGCAGATCGACCCGGGGGAACATCCGGTGAGCCTGCAGCTCTTTGGCGCAGATCCGCAGATCATGGGCGAGATCGCGGCGCAGATCGAAGATCGGCCCTTTGATATCCTCGACATCAATATGGGGTGTCCGGTGCCAAAGATCGTGAATAACCACGAAGGATCGGCACTGATGAGGGATGTGGACCTGGCGTGCAAAATCGTCAAAGAGATGTCCTCCAGGGTCAGAAAACCGGTGACGGTCAAGATCCGGAAGGGCTTTGATGAGGCACATGTCAACGCAGTCGAGATGGCGAAGCGTTTGGAAGATGCGGGCGCGGCAGCACTGACGGTACATGGACGCACAAGAGAGCAATTTTACAGTGGCGAAGCAGACTGGGAGATCATCCGGCAGGTCAAAGAAGCGGTATCGATCCCGGTCATCGGCAACGGAGATGTCGATGGCCCCGAGAAGGCGCTGCAGATGCTGCAGGAGACCGGGTGCGATGGCGTTGCGATCGGTAGAGCGGTACGGGGAAATCCGTGGCTGTTTCGCGAGATCACGCACTTTCTGGAGACCGGAGAGCATCTGCCACGGCCTAGTGCCAAAGAGGTCGGCGAAATGATCCTTCGACACGGACGGATGATGGTAGACTGTAAAGGCGAGTATATCGCGATCCGCGAGATGCGAAAACATATCTCGTGGTATACCCATGGGTATCCGAACTCGGCAAGACTGCGCGGGACGATCAATCTGATGGAATCGATCGAGGATATGGAGAAGACGGTAGCGGCGTTTATCGGATAAAAAGGAGAAGAGAGATGAGAAAAGTATTATTGGTCATCGATATGCAAA
>JAILPR010000004.1 GCA_024699355.1 Lachnospiraceae bacterium | reverse complement strand
CTCGGACATCCCGGCATCGATCTGCTCATGAAAAATGTCCGCAGCCTCTTCTTCCTCGAGATCCCCGTATGGTTCCATAAACTGTGAAAGCGGTCCGATCGACAGACACACCTTGACATCGGTTCCTTCTGCCGCTTTCTTTGCAATGCGTACTGCTGCAGAGACGACATCCACTACCTGATAATCCGAAGCACGCTCCACGGCGATCCGGTTTGCACCAAACGTATTGGCCAGGATCATTTTGGATCCTGCAGCAATGTATTCATGACACAACTCTTCCACCACATCCGGCCTGGTAATGTTATAGGTCCATACCGGCAACTTATCTTCCACTTTCGCCCAGATACTGGTGCCGATGGCACCGTCCAAAAGGACCGGTTTCTTATGTACGCTCATTTCTACCTCCCAAAAGTCCCCTGCACATCACTCCAGTTCTTCTCCGCATAGTCGATGAGTTTGACCGCCTGCTCATGACTCATTTCCGGGAACTGTAAAAACAGTGCGTTGGAGCCGTATTTTTTCACAATACGATCGACATTTTTGATCCAATCCTCATATTCGCCGCTGTATACCTTCACCCACAGGGACTTTCCTGCTGCCACGGCTTTGTCATAGATCTGATCCCACTCTTCGAGTGTTCCGTCCGGACCGGCATCTCCACTGGTCCACTGCAGTGCATCGATATCCGCTTCCAGTACGGAATCCAGATGGCGGATGTTATCCGGACCATCTAAGTGATACAGCACCTGATCGCACCAGGTTGCCTGCTCTTTTAACGAATCCAGCACCACATTGCGGAACATCTCATCCGAGATCATTGCACCTGCGTCACATTGCAGCTTGATGCACTTACCCGGCCCCCATACCTGGAATACGGTATAGGCGCTGCCACCTTCCGGATCCTTGACCGCATCATAAAATGCCTGCATTGCCTGATAATATGCCCTGGTGACCTGGTTGACACGCTCTTTCATTTCGTCCTGATCGATCGCCAGATCGCACATCAGCTCCTGTGCACCGCGAAGCGATGCCAGGGTATCGATATTTTCCATCAGATCCGGGATCGCCACAGGGAAATCCTCCCCTGCCAGCTCATGGCATTTCTTTGCCAGCGCCAGATGCTCTTTAAACCACGGATTCTCCGGATCAAACGTTAATTCCGGGATATCTTCCCAGTCATCTTCTTCATCATAGATGGGCTTAAACCATACCGTGTCCTCGCTCCAGCCGATATCACTCCCCAGATAAGCCGCCAAAGATCCCGGGCCGAAATCAATGTCCAGATTCGGAAAACTTTCCGCTAGGAATTCATGCGTCTCGCAGAACTGTCTGTAGCGCGCCACGATCCGCTCCGCATCTCTGTACTTATCCTCCATGTTGTCTTTCCAGTGCAACTGCTCCGGGAGATCATAATACAGTCCCTGGCAGATCACATCCTTGATCCCGCCTTCTACGTTCTTCTCGGTTGCCAGATGCTCGATCTCCGGCTTTCTTGCCACCACGTGCATCAGTGGACGACCTGTATTGCAGTGTTTCCAGTAATTCGTCCATTTGACCTTTGCTTCTTCCCAGTCATTTTTGTACTTCATGTATTGCTCACCTCCATTGTTTTATTCTTCTCGCTCTTCCCCCGGTCGCGTAACCTTTTTCCTCATTTTTCGCATGCATACCGCCTGCTACATTTCTTCCCCAAACATCATGTGTTCCATATAGAGGTCGGTAAACATCGGATCGGATGCCAACGGGATCTCCTCTGCCATCTGTGCGATCTTTGGCATCTGCACGATCGCCTGCGGATCTGTCAGCGCCAGCACCGCCCCCTGCAGCGAGGTATTGCCCGCAGCCTTCACTACCGTTAGCAGCTCTTGGGAAATCAATCCGATCGCAGAAGCTTTCTCCATATTGAGATAAAATCCGAAACCGCCCGCGATATAAACCGCAGCCAGATCCTCTGCCGTGATGCCGTACTTGGCGATCAGCACTTCCATGCCCGCGCGCACCGCACTCTTGGCCAGCTGCAATTCCCGGACATCCTTTTGCGTAAAGA
>JAILPR010000001.1 GCA_024699355.1 Lachnospiraceae bacterium | reverse complement strand
TCATAACAGGGACACCGCGGGATGCGTGTGTCGAAAGGAGAGCCCATGATTCGTATTCTCGAGGATCAATATTTCGCATTGGAAACTGCGCATACCACCTATGCGTTCCGTATCCTGCCGACCGGGCAGCCGGAACATCTTTATTACGGTGATCGGATCCATTTGGAGGACAAAGACGACTTTGCGCCACTGATCGAAAAGCATACGTTTGCACCGGGCAATTCCAACATTTACGACGCGGCGCATCCGGAGTATTCCCTGGAAGATATGCGACTGGAGATGTCTTCCTGCGGAAAGGGAGACATCCGGGATCCGTTTGTCGAGATCACACATGCAGACGGTTCCGCCACGTCGGACTTTGTCTTTGAAAGCGCGCAAAAGACACGCGGCAAAGAAGCCTATGCGACTCTGCCGGGATCCTATGGGAGCGAAGATGAGGTGGAGCATTTGTGCGTGACACTCAAGGATGCACAGTATGCGCAGATCTTAGAACTTCACTATTACGTCTATCCGGCATGCGATGTCATTTGCAGAAGCAGTCGCCTGATCAATCAGAGCGAGGAGCCGGTGACGCTAAAGCGCCTCATGAGCCTGCAGATCGATTCGGATCGTCCGGGCTATGTCATGACAAGTTTCCATGGCGCCTGGGCCAGAGAAATGCAGCGGGATGATGTGTATCTGACTTCCGGCAGGCATGTGGTCAGCTCCGTCACGGGGACGACATCCAACCGGGCCAATTCCTTTGTGATGCTGCATCCTTCGCAGACCAATGAAGATCAGGGAGACAGCTACGGCTTCCATCTGATCTACAGTGGCAATCATTACGAGGCGGCAGAGATCAACAGCTACGGAAAACTGCGCTTCTTAAGCGGCATCAACCCGCAGGGATTTGCCTTCAGACTGCAGCCGGGCGAGGTCTTTGAAGCACCGGAAGCGGTCATGACGTATTCACCGCACGGCTTTAACGGCATGAGTCAGCACCTGCACCGCTTTATCCGTGAGCATATCGTGCGTGGTGTCTGGAAACACAAGACGCGTCCGGTACTGCTCAACAGCTGGGAGGCTTCTTATTTTGACATCAGTGAAAGCAAACTCTTAAAGCTGGCCAGGGCCGGCAAGGAGGTCGGGATCGAACTCTTTGTCATGGACGACGGGTGGTTCGGCAAACGAAACGATGACCATACCTCGCTCGGCGACTGGGATCCGAATCCGGAGAAACTGCCGGGAGGTTTAAAGCACCTGGCAGATCAGATCCATGCGCTGGGACTGCAGTTCGGTATCTGGGTCGAGCCGGAGATGGTCAACGAACAAAGTGATCTCTACAGAGCGCATCCCGACTGGGTGATGCAGATCCCGGGCAGGCCGCATTCCGAGGGCCGCAATCAGCGGATCCTGGACCTGGCCAATCCTGCAGTCGTGGAGTTTATCGTAGAGAAGATGACAGAAGTCTTTTCCTGTGCCGACATCAACTACGTGAAGTGGGACATGAACCGTATCTTCTCGGATGTCTATTCACCGTATCTGCCGGCGGAGAGACAGGGAGAGGTGGCACATCGCTATGTGCTGGGCTTTTATGAATGCATCAGACGCCTGACGGAGGCATTTCCGGAGATCCTGTTTGAAGGGTGCGCATCCGGCGGTAACCGCTTTGATCTGGGGATGCTGTGCTACTTCCCGCAGATCTGGGCAAGCGATGATACCGATGCCCTTTGCCGTGCGACGATCCAGACCGGTTACAGCTACGGCTATCCGATGTCGGTGGTGAGCGCCCATGTTTCGGCCTGCCCGAATCATCAGACGCTTCGGACGGCGCCGCTGGAAACCAGATTTGATGTGGCGGCCTTTGGTGTGATGGGCTATGAGTGCAATCTTTGTGATATGAAAAAAGAGGATCTGGCCGCCGTGAAGGCGCAGATCGCGTTATATAAAGAGTGGAGAGAAGTCCTGCAGTGGGGCGATTTTTATCGCGGCAGGAGCTTCATGACGATGCCGGTGAACGGACTTGCCTGTGCAGGAACGGGACCGGTCGGCTCCGATCTGGGAAATCTGACGGAGTGGACCTGTGTATCGCAGGATCGCAGCAAAGCGGTCGGCTTTCTGATGCAGCAGCTTGCAGTGCCGAATGCACAGTTCCATACTTATTTTGCAAAAGGGCTGATGGCGGACCGGAAGTATCATCTTTACAACCGTGAGTTAAAGTATGATATCCGTTCTTTTGGCTCCCTCGTTAACACGGTATCCCCGGTTCATCTGAAAGAGGATTCGCTGATGATGAATGTGGTGGCCAGATTTGTGAAGATGGACGGCGAGAGTGAGTCCGTGACGGCTTACGGAGATACCCTGATGAAGGGCGGTGTCCATTTAAAGGCTGCCTTCGGCGGCACGGGATATAACAGTGAAGTGCGATATTTCCCTGATTTTGCATCCCGTCTCTATTTTCTGGAAAGCACAGAGTGATATTGCGATTCTCCTGCCGGTTTCTTATAATGGTGGAGTGAGGAAGATGAGATGAGATTTGTACCCGTAGACAAACTGGAACCGGGCATGGTCCTGGGAAGAAGTATTTATAATTCGGCGGATTCGGTGCTCCTTGTCAGAGGGATCCCGTTGACGCTGAGCCATATTTTGAGACTGCAGGGACGCGGGTATCTTGGCGCCTACATCGATGATGAGTTTTCCAAAGACATCGAGATCGATGAGATGATCACGCCGGAACTCTTTAACGAAGGTATCGATGCGGTCAAAGATCGTGATCTGGCCCGCCTGATGGATATCTCCAAGCGGATCGTGGCAGAGATCCTGGCGAACAAGCAGTTAAATCCGGAACTGTTGGACCTTCGTGCGTATGATGATTATACGTATCACCATTCGGTCAATGTCGCGGTCTATGCCTGTGTCATTGCCAAGGAAATGGAGTTAAAGCAGCAGGACATTGAGAGTGTCACGCTGGCAGCGATCTGCCATGATCTGGGCAAGATGCTGATCCCGACGGAAATCCTCAATAAGCCGGCGAAACTGACGGAAGAGGAGTACCGCATGATCAAAGAGCATTCGCGTTACTCCTATGATATCCTGGCAGATAATGTCATGGTCAATTCCGCAGTCCGTCAGGGTGTGCTGCACCATCATGAAAATGAGAACGGTACCGGTTATCCGGACGGTCTTGAGGGAGAGCATATCCCGTGGATCGCAAAGATCATTCATGCGGCCGATGTTTATGATGCCCTGACCAGTAAGCGTCCGTATAAAGATCCGTACAGTACTGCGGATGCTATGGAATACATCATGGGCGGCAGCAGTATTTTGTTTGACCGGGATGTGGTATCCGCGATGATGCGCGGCATGCCTGCCTATATGCCCGGTATGGAAGTATCGCTTTCCAACGGCGAGCAGGGCATGGTGGTACGCAATACCGACCTGCCGATGCGTCCGATCATCCGTCTGATCCCGGAAGGCGAAGATGTCAACCTCTTTACCGATCCGCGCTATCAGAACGTGGTGATCTTATCCGAGTCGATGGCACCGGGAGATTTTGCGGATGAAGTGGAAAAGATCTCCGAACAGATCATCGAGCAGAAATCCCTGGAGATGCGCCGTGTGCTCGTGGTGGATGATTCCGCGACGATCCTGGCTTATCTGGAGCGGATCCTGTCACCGGATTATGCGGTGGCCAGCGCCAGAAGCGGTCTGAAGGCACTGGATTATATCACGCTCTCGGGCATGCCGGATGCCATTATTTTAGACATCCAGATGCCGGAGATGAACGGGATCGAAACCGCCAAATACATCAGAGAGAAAATGAACTCCTCTGTGCCGATCATCTTCCTGACGGGACTTGCGGACAAAGGGATCGTGATGCGATGCAAGGAACTCGGCGCAGCCGATTATATCTTAAAGCCGGTCAACGAAGTCTATATCAGAGAACGACTGGCACTCATCCTCGGGAAATTCTCGCCGGCGGAGGAAACGATCGATCGATATTAAAGGATCAGGAAACGATCGACCGATATCAAAATTCAAAACGGAAAAAAACGACCCTCTTTACCGGATCACCGGTAAGGAGGGTTATTTTGTGCGCAATCAATGTTGGAAATTTGCACAAAAAAAGTACTTTAGATTTTGCTGAAATGAAACTTGAAGAGTGTAGACAATGCCTGATAAAGTTGCTAAAATTAAAATACTTTTGAAAAAACTAAAATTAAATTCGAATAATTCAGGTATTGGAGGAACAAGGGAATGGCGAAACTTGTCATTAACAACGAGAAGAAAGTCAGCAAGATCAATCCGGAAATTTACGGTCACTTCTCCGAGCATCTCGGAAGATGCATTTATGAGGGCCTGTATGTCGGAGAACACTCGGAGATCCCGAATGTCAACGGGATGCGTACCGATGTGGTGACGGCGCTGAAAGAGATGAAAATCCCGGTACTGCGCTGGCCGGGCGGTTGCTTTGCCGATGAGTACCACTGGATGGACGGCATCGGACCGAAAGAGAAACGTAAGAAAATGATCAACACCCATTGGGGCGGTGTCGTAGAAGATAACAGCTTCGGTACCCACGAATTCTTCGAACTGTGTAAACAGCTTGGCTGTAAGACTTATGTCAATGCCAACCTCGGCTCCGGCACGGTCAGAGAGATGAGCGAGTGGGTTGAGTACATTACCTTTAACGGTGTCTCTCCGATGGCAGAACTGCGTAAGGCAAACGGCCATGAGGAGCCGTGGACGATCGATTATCTCGGTGTCGGCAATGAAAACTGGGGATGCGGCGGTAATATGCGTCCGCAGTACTATGCGGATGAATATCGCAGATATCAGACCTATGTCCGTAATTACAGCGGGAATCAGCCGATCCAAAAGATCTGCTGCGGTGCCAATGTGGATGATTATCATTGGACGAAAACCGTACTGGATACCTGCTTTGATCATGCACCTGCACATCTGCACGGCTTTATGGATGGTCTGTCGCTGCATTACTATACGCTGCCGGAGACCGAGGGAGATTGGAATGTCAAAGGATCTGCCACGAAGTTTACGGAAGAGATCTTCTACCAGACGTTGAAGCGCAGCTACTATATGGAAGAACTGGTGAGCAGACACGGTCACATCATGGATCAGTACGATCCGGATAAGAAGATCGGCATGATGGTCGATGAGTGGGGTATCTGGACCGATGTCGAGCCGGGCACCAATCCGGGATTCTTATATCAGCAGAATACCATGCGTGATGCGCTGGTTGCAGGTATGAACCTGAATATCTTCAACAAGCATTCCGATCGCGTGAAGATGGCAAACATTGCACAGCTCATTAATGTACTGCAGTCCGTAATGCTGACGGACGGTGCACAGATGATCAAGACACCGACCTACTACATCTTCAAGATGTATGCGGCACACCAGGGTGCGATGCTGCTGCAGAGCGATCTGCTGGAGAATGGTACCGTCGGCAGCGGTAAAAATGAACTGCCGAAGATTTTTGAATCCGTATCCGAAGACGAAAACGGTGTGATCACCGTGACGCTGACCAACAATTCGCTGGAAGCGGCGGAAGAGATCGAGATCAACCTTACCAAAGACGGCGCAGCTTATCAGGTTTGCGAAGCGAGCATCGTCACCGGCAGGATGGCGGATCACAATACCTTTGAGAACCCGGATGTGGTCAAAGAAGAGACGTTCAGCGCTTATCAGAAGAGCGAAAACGGCATCCGCGTGACCATGCCGGCCTGCAGTATCGTCAGCATCAGATTACAGAAATAAGTTGGGAAAAGTGGGGTAAGTTATCATGGCACAAACAACAAAAATGATCGTAGACAAAGACTTCGTGATCTCCAGGATCGATCAGCGTATCTACGGATCGTTTATCGAGCATTTGGGACGCGCCGTATACAGCGGCATTTATCAGCCGGGACATCCGAGTGCGGATGCAGACGGCTTTCGCGAAGATGTGGCGGAGCTGGTCAGAGAATTAAATGTTCCGATCGTACGTTATCCGGGCGGTAACTTTGTATCGAATTTCTATTGGGAAGATTCGGTCGGCCCGATCGAGCAGCGGAAGAAACGTCTGGATCTGGCATGGCGTACCTTTGAGCCGAATGAAGTCGGTCTGGGGGAGTTTGCAAAGTGGGCAAAGAAAGTCAACACCGATGTGATGATGGCGGTCAATCTCGGTACCCGCGGCGTCAGCGATGCGCTGAATCTGATGGAGTACTGCAATCTGGATACCGACAGCTATTATGCAAATCTGCGTCGCAGCCACGGCCGGAAAGAGCCGTACAATATCAAGACCTGGTGCCTGGGCAACGAGATGGACGGCCCGTGGCAGACCGGTCATAAGAGCGCTGCGGAATACGGACATCTGGCAGCAGAGACCGCAAAAGCGATGAAACAGATGGATCGAAATGCCGAGTTTGTCGTTTGTGGCAGCTCCAATGTCGATATGCCGACCTTCCCGCAGTGGGAGGCGACGACTCTGGAAGAAACGTACAATTACGTAGACTATATCTCTTTGCATCAGTATTACGGCAACGCCAAAGACGATACCGCAGACTTCTTTGCAAAGACACAGGATATGGAGACGTTCCTGAGGACGGTCATTGCGACCTGCGATTTTGTCAAAGCGAAAAAGCGTGGTAAGAAGGACATCATGCTCAGCTTTGATGAGTGGAATGTCTGGTATCATTCACATCAGAAAGATGATGAAGCGATGCGTGAGCGCCCGTGGCAGAGCGCACCGGCACTTCTGGAGGATATCTATACCTTCGAAGATGCGATCGTTGACGGCCTGATCCTGATCGAGTTCTTAAAACATGCCGATCGTGTCAAGGTAGCCTGCCTGGCACAGCTGGTCAATGTCATTGCGCCGATCATGACCGAGAAGGACGGAAGGGCCTGGAGACAGACCATTTTCTTTCCGTATTATCATGCTTCCAAATACGGCAGAGGCTATGCGCTGCAGCCGGTGATCTCCACCGGAAAGCACGATACCAGCAGACATGAGGATGTTTCCGATATCGAGTCTGTTGCGGTATGGAATGATGAGAAGCAGGAACTGACCATCTTTGCGGTCAATCGAAATACCGAAGAAGATATTGCGTTTGAGGCAGATGTCAGAGGATTTGAAGGGTATCGCTTTATTGAACATCTCGCGCTGGAAAGCGATGATATGAAGGTGACCAATTCCGCAGAGGAAGAAAAGGTTCGCCCGATCAGTAAAAACGGCGGTACGTTCGATGAAGGAAAATTTTCCACCGTACTTAAGAAATCTTCCTGGAACGTCATCCGGTTTGCAAAATAACCGAAAAAATTTCACAGAAATAAACTGTGCGGAGGTGCGATCTGGCACCTCCGTCTTTTTTTGCTCCCTCGAAATCGGGCGTTTTGACTCTTGGTAAAAATGCACAAAAAAAATTCTGTATAAAAATCCAAATGTGAAATAGTTACAAAATCCGTTGACATGCCTGGAGAATGATGTTAATTTTTAATTAGTTACTCGGGTAAATGAAAACCGAAAGTACAGTTCAGATGGAGGTAAAGAGATGGCAACACGAAAAGAAGTGGCTGCTTACGCAGGAGTCTCTGTCGCCACTGTCTCGAATGTTGTAAACGGAACAAAGTTTGTATCTGAGGAAGTAAAACAACGGGTAGAGGATGCCATCAGGACGCTGGATTACCATCCCAACATGATTGCCAGAGGATTGGCAACCAAGGAGACGAGACATGTCGCCATTATGGTTGATAATCTCAAGAACGGTTATTATACCGAGATGCTTGAGGGTGCACAGTCCATGGCCGGGGAATACGGCTATATCGTATCCATCATCCTGAGTGATTTTACGAATCAGACAGATACTCTGGGGATTGCATCGCGAGGTTTGGACGGCGTGATCTTGGCGACCGTACGGGCCGGAGAAATCCAGGCGCTGATGAAACAAAAGGCATGTATGAGTCAGGAGGATCTGCGTGTCGAAGTGAATTACAGCCTGGGAATTCGGGAAGCGGTTGCATCACTGCATCGGCTCGGACATATGAAGATCGCTTTTCTAAGCGGTCTGAAACTTGCCGAGGACGGTTCACATCCCCGTTGGGACGGATTCCGTGCAGCATGCAAGGCAGAAGGGATCAGGATCGATCCAAAGCTGATCGTAGATGCCAATGACAGGCAGTCAACAGATGAGGAGGCCGGGATCGAAGCGGTACAACGACTTCTCTCACAAGGCAGTATCCCGACGGCACTGATGGCGGTCAACGATCTGATGGCGATCGGCGCGATCAGAGAACTTCAGAAAAACGGCTATCGCGTACCGGAAGATATTTCGGTGATCGGCTGTGATAATTCTCAGGCTTCAAAATATTACACGCCCAGCTTATCCACGATCGATGCGCAGGTATTTACACTCGGACGAAGCATGATGCATAACCTGTTTTGCGAGATCAAAGGAAAACCGCTGGAGAAGAAGGTCATCCCGTCAAAGTATATCGAACGGGAGAGTGTAAGGAAGGTAACGACCAAACAGAACTAAATGCGGGCATGACAGCTTTGCAACAAACACAATCTCATCACGCACGATCCTGACAGTGGATCGATTCCTTGCCCGTATTACGGGCAAAAAAATCACCGTTTAGTTACGCGAGTAACCAAACATTGTAATCAATCTGTTATTATTTTCCGATCACGGAAATAATATAAAACACTTGTATAGCAAAAGGAGGAAACATTATGAAATGGAGAAAAGTTGTGGCAATGTCTTTGACGGCAGCCATGATGGCTGCATCTCTGGCCGGCTGCGGAAGCGAAACACCGGCAGCGGATACAGCGACAACCGGGGGAACAACAGCTGAGACAACAGCAGCTGCCGAGACAAGTGCAGAAACCGCCGCTGCAGCTGACTCGGAAGAGTGTACAATCACCGTCAGCATCCAGACCGGTACCGGTGTGGAGGAAGGCTGGGAAGCAGTTGCTGCTGCTTATGAAGAACTCAATCCCAATGTGAAGATCGTTTTGGATCTGAAGGCAACAGATGGTTATGATCAGTGGGTACAGAACGTATTTGCATCCACAGATACGACATCCGTAGATATCGTCAACATCAACCTGGCAGGTGATGCAAAGACCGGTAAATCCATTAACTACAATGACTATATCGATAATGACAGCCCGTATTCCGATGGTACATGGAAAGAGCAGTTCGAGTATGGCAAGCAGGTCATCAACATGGTAGACAATTCCTTTGATGCACTTAGCCTTGACTCCGTACAGGTACTGTGGCTGTACAATCAGGATATCTTTGATGAAGTAGGCATCAGCGCACCGACAACCTGGAGCGAACTGGTAGATGCCTGTGAAAAGATCGAGGCAGCAGGTTATCAGCCGATCGCAATGCCCGGTGATTACAACAGCTTCTATGCAGGCACCATGGGCTGGCTTGCACAGATTTACGCAGATCAGACCACTCGTTCCATGATCGAAGTGATCAAGGCTCAGCCGGGTGACTATTGCTATGATCCGGATATTGACGGATACTTTGAGTATGATCCGACAGACTGCTTCAATGATGATTCCGATAAAGTTACACAGAACCCGGTAAGAGCATTTGCAGCCATCAAGGATGGCACCTATGCAGGTGATTCCGAAGGTATGAAGACCGTATGGGAAAGCTTCGCGGAAGTATTCCCGAAATATGCGGGTAACGATGCAATGTTCGGTACCGATGCCGACGGCGCAAAGGCTCTGTTCTATCAGGGCAAGGCTGCGATGATGGTAAACGGTGGCTGGGGTATCACTCAGTTTATGAATGATATGAAGGCACTGGAGGCAGGTGAAGAAGTTAAGGATAGCGCAGGTAATGCAATCTCCGATATGAAGGCGTTTACACTGGGAACCTTTAACATGCCGTCCATGGAAGGCGAAGGCATCGAAGCAAAAGCAAGAACCATCGAGGTTGCAAACGGCTTCCTTGGATGTGTATCCAAAGATCAGGCACACAATGATCAGGTAGTTGATTTCTTAATGTACTATTCATCCGAAGAAGGAATGTCCGTATATCTGAATGCGGCGATCGCAGCAGGTGCATGCCCGTCAGGTGCCAGCCTTGTATACGGTGTGGAATATCCGGAAGAGATCCAGAATGCATTTGCAGGATTAACCTTTATCGGTAACGCACAGAAGGGCTTCAACAATACTCTGGCAAGAGGTATCGGTGAGAGCGCGGAGACCTTCCGTAACTTCTACGATTACAGTTATCAGTATCTGACCGGCGAAATCTCTCTTGATGAGTGGGCTGCGGACCATCAGCAGAACATTATGGATAACCTTGAGAAAGCAATGGCTGAAAAGGGTGTTTCCATGAACGACTTGGAGAATCCGGCAAACGAGCCGACAGGCGAATAAGAACAATCAGGGTCGGCTGTCCGAACGGACAGCCGATTCTTATCAAAGCACAAGTACAGGACAGGAGCAGAAGTGAGAATGAAAAAAACAAATAACCTATGGCGTATCGTGACCGTGATCAGTTTGATCCTGGCCGTCTGCTCACTGGTCGGAGTTCGCTATTTCGGAGAGAAAACAGAAGGTGTGGAAGATGTCACCTATGCGACGGGAAACCAGAATAATTGCCTGTGCTATGACGATACGCAGCAGATCATGTATGTGGGAACACATGACAATTTTCTGATCGCATTTCAGGAAGGGCAGGAGCTGTTCCGTGTTTCTGCGGGAGGTCCGTTCAGCGAGGTGACGCTCGATCAGGAGAATCACCTGATCTATGCAGGCAATGAAGATGGAAACATCTATGTTTACGATATGTCGGACGGAACGTTGCAGCAGCAGATCGAGGTACAGCGACGTATCGTTTCCATCACGGTCAGCAGTGATCACAGTAAAGTTGCCGTGGCTACCAGTACCGGAAGCAGTAAGGCCAATATTCTGATCTACAGCACGGCAGACGGCAGTGAGATCGCCAATCACAAATATACGGTATCGATCGCAGGTGTGAAATTTGCAGAAGACGGAGAGAGCCTCTTTAGTGTCAATAAGCGGGGCGAGATCTGCCGGATCGCGATCGACGGCAGTGAATTAAACAGTTATGAAACCAATTTTGCAGCGCTTTCCCTCATCCGCCAGAACGATCTGTTATGGACGGTATGCAAGGATGGCAGTTACTATGCGCTGGATGAATCCCTGAACGTCGTACGGAAAGGCTGCGTACAGAATACGGTCAGTGCGACGATCGTGAGCATCGGCACGGACGAGGCCAATGAACATGTCATCGTCGGAACAAGCGAAGGTTATTTCTTTATTATGAACGGTGCCGATCAGCAGGTATATATGGCGGATGTCGGCACGAAGATCACCGGATTTGCCGGTGTCGGAAATGAAATTTATATGGCAGGTCTGGCAGACCTGATCAAACTGGTGCATGTGGACAATCTGGAAAACATTGCAACCAACCGCCTGATCGCGAATGTCCTTCGCATTGCAGGCATCATTCTGTTGAGCGTTACCGTGATCGCCCTGGTCATGAGCTTTGGAAGATCACGTTCCTATATTTTGCATTTACTCAAAGAGATCTGGAAGCATCGTATGGCTTACATCATGCTGCTCCCGACCCTGTTACTGATCTATTTCTTTAATTACCGTGGTATCGCGACCGCATTTATCAGAGCATTTACCAACTGGTCCAAGACCAATACCTCGTTGGCACAGATCGATTTTGTAGGTCTGGAAAACTTCGGGCGGATGTTTACGGAAGGATATTTCCTGATCGGTATGAAAAATCTGGTCCTGCTGATGGTGACCGGAATCATCAAGGTACTGACCATGCCGCTTGTGATCGCCTGGCTGGTATATAACATCAGTGGCGGCAAACGGAAATATCTGCACCGGTTTTTATTTGTACTTCCGATCGTTGTGCCGGGTGTCATCAGTGCGATGACCTGGCAGAAGATCTATGATCCGTCCATCGGTCTGTTAAACGAGGTTCTTGGTGCGTTGCACCTGGAAAGCCTGCAACATGTATGGCTGGGAGATTCCAAGACGGCCATTTGGGCAGTCATCTTCATGGGATTCCCGTTTGTTCATGCGATGGCCTTCCTGGTATATTACGGCGGCTTTTTGAATATCGGCAGAGATGTTGAAGAGTCGGCCATGATCGATGGTGCGACCAGATGGGAGATGTTCTGGAAAATCCAGTTGCCGCTCATCCGTCCGCAGATCAGCATCATGGTGACCCTGCAGATCATCGGAACGATGCAGGATTTCAACAGCATCTTTATCCTGACGGGTGGCGGACCGGGTACCGCAACGTATGTCCCTGCGCTGGAACTTTATCTGAACGTGGCACAGTTTGGCAGATACGGCTATGCATGTGCGCTCGGTGTCATACTCTTTGTCTTTACCATGACTGCAACACTGATCAGCAATCGACTGACCAGAGAAAAGGAGTGATCGGATGAAACAGAAAAAAATCAGTCAAAAACTGATCCGTGAGATCAGATTCCAGTCGATCATTGAGATCCTGATGCTTCTGGTGATGTTCTTTGCCTTTGTGCCGGTCATCGTCATGCTGATCATGTCATTTAAGACCAACTGGGAAATCTATAATGACTTCTTTGCACTGCCAAAGAACATTGCATGGAACAACTATTTTGTAGCGTTTGGAAAATTAAGCACCAACATGATCAACACCCTCTGCGTGATCGCGGTTGCGGTCGCGCTGACGTTGATCGTCGCGGGACTGAGCGGTTATGTCTTTGCCACGATGGAGTTCCCGGGAAAGAATCTGATCTACATGCTGATCCTGGCATTGATGATGATCCCGGGCATCCTGTATCTGGCACCGAATTACAGTCTGATCCAGCGTTACGGTTTGTACAATACGCGCTGGGCGCTGATCCTGCCGTGGATCTCTGGCGGTCAGGTGCTTGGCATTCTGCTGTGCAGAAATGCGATTGAAGCATTGCCCAAGGATCTGTTTGAAGCAGCCAAAATCGAAGGCTGTAACGAGATCGATTCGCTGGTACGGATTGCGGTCCCACTGGCAAAACCGATGCTTTCCACCATCGCGGTCATGAAACTGGTGGATTATTATAACGATTTTATCTGGCCGATGATGGTCATCGAAACCAATTCGAAACAGGTCATCACGGTAGCCGTGAAGGTCTTTACCAGTTCCATGGGATCGACGGAGATCGGTTCGATGTTTGCAGGCTATGTGATTGCAACCATCCCGTTGTTTATTTTGTTCATGTTTACCTCCAGACTTTATATGGAAGGTATGACCGCAGGTGCGGTGAAAGGATAAACGCGCGGCAGGTCAGGGAGAGCATTACGATACGCGCGAAAACGCAGAGGAGAACAGGACATGGTCATAGAGCAACTGAGAGTAAATCACATCGAGCAGCCGATCGGCTACCTGATGAAGACGGTCAGCTTTTCCTGGATCGTCAAAGAAGCGAAGGGAACGCATGCGGCAAAGAGTCGTGTTGTGGTTGCAACTGATGAAGCGATGCAGCAGATCGTGCACGACAGCGGTCTTTCCGATCAGATATCTTCGCTGGATTATGCACCGGAGCTGGAACTGCAGGAGGGGGTACGCTACTACTGGCAGGTCGAGGTGGTGGATGATCTCGGAGAGCGGGGGAGCAGTGCGGTATCGTTTTTTGAAACGGCCAGAGTGCTGGAGCGATCCAAATGGATCCGGGCACCGTTTGAGAAAGAAATACAGCCGCTGATGCGTAGACGTTTCACCTTGAAAAAGACGCCTGTGCAGGCCAGATGGTATGTCTGCGGGTTGGGCGTATATGAGGCTTATTTGAACGGCGCAAAAGTCGGAGAGGAATATCTGACACCGTATTACAATGACTACAATTTATGGTTGCAATATCAGACCTATGATGTGACAGGCCTCCTCCGGGAAGGAGATAACTGCCTTGGTGTCATGCTGGGCAACGGATGGTATAAAGGGCGGTTTGGCTTTGTGGAGGGGATGGACTGCCTCTACGGAGATACCTGCCACATGATCTGTGAACTGCATGTGACCTACGCGGACGGAAAGCGTGAAGTGATCGCTTCGGATGAACAGTGGCTGTGTGCCCCGTCCCCTGTGGTAAGCAGCAGTATTTATGACGGCGAGGTCTATGATGCGCGAAAGGAAATCACGGATTGGGCGATGCCAAAGTGCGATGAAGAGCAGTTTGCCCATGCCGTTTCCTATGAAGAAGAACGGTCACTGCTTTGCCCGCGGCTGAGTCTTCCGGTGACGATCATCGAGCAGATTCATCCGGTAGAGATGATCACGACGCCGGCCGGAGAGACGGTGTTGGATTTCGGGCAGGAGATGACCGGCTGGGTAACCTTTACCTGTCATGAGGAAGCAGGAAAAGAAGTCGGCTTTTACTTCGGGGAGATCCTGCAGGAAGGAAACTTCTATAACGAAAATCTGCGCAGTGCCAAGGCGGAATATCATTACATTTCAAACGGTGAAGAGCGCAAGGTTCGTCCGCATTTTACCTTCTATGGCTTCCGGTATATGAAAGTGACCGGAATCTCGGATGTCCGCCCGGAAGATTTTGCGGGCTGTGTGCTGCACTCCCAAATGGAGGAGACCGGCTCGATCAAAACATCGAATCCCAAGATCGATCAGCTGATCAGCAATGCGAGATGGGGACAAAAGGGGAATTTTCTGGATGTACCGACGGATTGTCCGCAGCGGGATGAACGTATGGGATGGACCGGAGATGCGCAGGTGTTTTGTCAAACGGCAAGTTACAACATGTACACACCGGCATTCTATCGAAAGTTTTTGTATGACATGAAGCGGGAGCAGAAACTGACCGGAGGATCGGTACCGCATGTGGTGCCGGATATTTTGGGCCAGATCAATGTCATCCGCTTCGGCAAAGATGACCATTCGCATCAGGCACCGCACGGATCGTGTGCCTGGGGAGATGCAGGCACCGTGATCCCGTGGACGATGTATGAAATGTACGGGGACCGGAGCCTGCTTAGGGAAACCTATGAAAATATGAAGGGCTGGGCGGATTATATCCGCAAAGTCGATCAGGAGCAATGCGGCGGAGCGTATCTTTGGACCACAGGCTTCCATTTTGCGGACTGGCTGGCACTGGATAACTATCGGAAAGATACCTGTTTCGGCGCAACGGATGTGTATTTTGTCGCGAGTGCTTATTACTATTATTCCGTATCGCTGACGGCAAAAGCGGCCAATGTGCTGGGGTATGAGCAGGATGCGGCGTACTACGGAGATCTCGCGCAAAAGATCAAAGCAGCGTTCCTTAGGGAATACTATACCGCAACGGGACGACTTGCCCAGGAGACGCAGACTGCACTGGCCATCGTACTATGGCTGGATCTGATCCCGGAAGGATATCGGGAAAAACAGAGCAGGCGCCTGGTACAAAAACTGGAAGAAGAGCAGATGCATCTGACGACAGGATTTGTCGGAACACCGCTCCTTTGTCCGGTGCTGACAAGGGAAGGATATGCATCCGCGGCCTATACCCTACTGCTTAATGAAGATTTCCCGAGCTGGCTTTATGAGGTCAACATGGGAGCGACCACGATCTGGGAGCGGTGGAATTCGGTATTGCCGGATGGAAAGATCAGCGATACCGGAATGAACAGCCTGAATCATTATGCCTATGGGTCCATCGTGGAATGGATGTACCGCTATATGTGCGGATTAAACGTCAGTGAAGATCATCCGGGTTTTTCACAATTTACGATTTGTCCGTATCCGGATGAGCGATTAAAGAAAGTTTCCATGCAGTATCACTCTGCGAAAGGCCTGATCGAGAGCGGCTGGGAAACGATCCGGGGCGGATACCGGTTCAGCGTTACTGTTCCGTTTGATACGGAAGCAGATTTTATCTTTTCATCCGATGCACAGAAGGTGGTGATCGACGGCGTCGATCAGGGTGGCAAAAGAAAAGGCGATCGCGTTCATCTTTGCAAAGGCAGCTATGTCATTGAAGTATGGCAGTAAGCACAGGAGCGATCGATACAGCAGATGCGTGATCATAAGGAGGAACTGTGGGAATTTATCAACATGAGCCGGTCCGTTTTGTGACCAAAAAAGCAATGGGATGCAGCAATGAGGATCTGAAGATCCTGGGGATCGAGCATTCTCATATCAATATCAATCTGCCCGCACTCATGATGAAGGAAGTGACGGAGGAGTCCATCGATTTTATCTACCTGGGAGAGACGTATCATTTTTGCAGGGCTGCAGTAGAGAAGTTGGATGAAGAACTGCTGGCACATTGGAAGTACGGGGTTGCCTGTACGGCAATCTTATTAAATGCGCCGAAACTCTTTGACAGCAGACAGGAGAAGGCCTTGCTGGATCTGGTGATCCATCCGGATTATGCGTGGGATCGAAGCGATGCTTATATCAGCGCCTTCCCGATGGAGGATTCTGTATCCAGAGCGTATTTTGAGGCATTTGTTGCGTTCCTGTCGGAACGTTACATGCGGGATGATGCCAGATACGGGCGTCTGACGGGCTATGTGGTATCCAATGAGGTCAACTCGCAGTGCGTTTGGGGCAATGCCGGTGAAAAACCGGTGGACGTTTATGTCAAAGAGTATGCCAAAGCTCTCCGGGCAGCCTGGGAAGTTGCGCGGACATATTGGGCGCATGCGCAGGTCTTTGTATCGTTGGATCATTTTTGGGGAGATGCGTTTTTGCCGGGAGAGCCGCTACGGGCCTATCCGGGCAGAACGGTACTGGATCTGCTTGGCAAAGAGACCAAAGAAGCGGGAGATTTTCCGTGGGGCGTTGCCTATCATCCGTATCCGGAAGCGTTGAATTATCCGGATTTTTATAATGACCGGATGCCGACGTTTTACTTTGATACGAGGATCATCACGTTTAAAAATATTGAGGTGCTGGATGCCTATCTGGGACAGCCTGAATTGTTATATCAGGGGAAGAAGCGGACGGTGATCTTTTCCGAGCAGGGATTTAATGCCAGATCCAGAGGCTTTGTGGAGGATCAGTGTGCTGCAGCCTATGTCCTGGCATATCAGAAGATGAAAAAGATGCCGCAGGTGGAATGGATGACCCATCATGCTTATCTGGATAATCCGCATGAATTCGGCTTGCATCTGGGCATCCGGGAAGTTCGGGAAGACGGAACGCCGGGAAGAAAGCGTCCGATCTATGAAGTGATCCGCAAGATGGGAACGGACGAAGAAGAGGCGTGCGTTGCCTGGGCCAGAAGTTTCATCGGTGAAGCATTGTTTGATGAACTGCTATCGCCGCAGGTTTTTGCGGAAGATGCCGATCGACGGGCAGAGACAGACTTTGGAAATTAGAGTACAGATCCACCCCCCGAAAGGAGCGGGAGACGTACTTTGGAGGAGCATATGGGAGTGTTTGGTCAGAGGATCGACAAAAGCTACAGACCGGTTCCGTTTTGGAGCTGGAATGAAGCACTTGATACAACGGAAACGGTGCGTCAGGTCGCGATGATGGACAACGCAGGGATCGGCGGTTTTTTTATGCATGCCCGCGGAGGACTTGCAACGCCGTATATGGAAGATGAATGGTTCGCCAATGTAGAGGCGGCGATCAAGGAAGCAAAGAAGCGCCACATGCATGCCTGGGCCTATGATGAAAACGGCTGGCCAAGCGGTTTTGGCGCAGGAAAAGTCAACGGGCTGGGAGAAGCCTATCAGCAGAAGTATTTGCGCATGTCCGATCAGATGCCGAGAGAGCATTTGATCTGTAAAAGCGGGAGTCACTACTTTTACTATGATGTGAATCCGTTTTATGTCGATACGCTGGATCCGAAGGTGATCGCGGAATTTCTGAAAGTCGCTTATGAACCGTATTATGAGCGCTTCGGAAATGAGATCGAGGGCTTTTTTACGGATGAGCCGCAGATCTCGAGAAACGGGATCCCGTGGAGCTTTACGTTTGAACGTGTCTATCGGGAGCGATATGACGAGGATCTGCTGCTGCATTTGGAGGAACTGTATCTTCCGGTGGGTGACTATGAGCAGGTCAGGATCCGCTTTTGGAAGATGGTGACAGATCTGTTCTCCGAAGCATTTTGCAAACAGGTGGGAGACTGGTGCAGAGCGCGAGGCCTCAAACTGACGGGGCATCTGGTCCTGGAAGAGACGCTGGAGAGCCAGCTGATCACCAACGGTGCCTGTATGCCGCATTATGAATATTTTGATATTCCGGGAATGGACTGGCTGGGAAGAGATATTGTTCCCTGTCTGACGCCGCTTCAGGTCTCTTCGGTTGCACAGCAATTGGGAAAAGAAGCCGTCATTTCAGAGACGTTTGCGCTGTGCGGTCATAATGTCAGCTTTGCGGAACTGCGCGGGATCTACGAGTGGCAGATGGTCCACGGGATCAATCTGCTTTGTCCGCATTTGCAGGGCTATACCATGCGCGGGATCCGTAAGAGGGATTACCCGCCGGCCATGTATTATCAACAGCCCTGGTGGGATCAGTACGAAGCATTCTTAAAACCGCTTTCCAGAACCGGCATGCTTCTGCAAAAGGGGAAGGCAAAGGCAGAGGTGCTGCTGATCCATCCGCAGACCAGTGCCTGGAGTCTGTTTGACTGCGGAGAAAATCGCGGCCTTGCAGAATTAAACGCAGCCTTTTTGGAACAGATCAGGATTCTGGAAGAAAAGCATGTGCCGTTTCATCTGGGAGATGAAACGATCCTGGAACGACACGGAAAAGTTGCCGGAAAAACACTCATTGTCGGAAAACAGCGGTATCGCTGCGTGATCGCATCCTGTGGCACAAAGTACCTGCCGGCGACAGAGCGTCTGCTTTCGGAATATCGGCAGCATGGGGGCAGGATCTGCAGCGTATCGGAGGTTTTGGAGAATCCGGTTTGCGATCATCCGGAGATTTCCTATACCTGTCGGGAGGGACGCTATGGCAGATTGCATTATTTTGTCAACAGTTCCCCCGAGACCAAAACGGCAAAGATCAACGTGCGCGGCTATCGATATGATGCGGTGCTGGGGACCAAAGAGGTGCTTAGCAAGGAGCAGACCTTTGCACCCTGGGAGAGTCTGCTGGTGATCGAGGACCTGCAGGCACCGGTCGCCAAGCCGGTCGCGGCACCGCTTCTGCAGCAGGCGCAGGGAACTTATCAGATCCGCAGCATGTCGGAAAATGTGCTGACGCTGGATCGCTGCGATTATTATTTCAACGGGGAACTGCAGGAAAAGAACGGATATATCTTAAATATCATGGAGCGCGCCATTGCACGAAACGAGGATCTGCAGATCCGCCAGGTATTTCATGTGAAGGCGAACTATGTTCCGAAGCAGATGACGCTGGTGTGTGAGACACCTTCGCAGTATGAGATCCGGGTCAACGGACAGGACATCGACCGGACAGAGCATGGTTATTTTCGGGATCTGAGCTTCCGGAGGCTGGATATTTCCGGACTGCTGACGGTGGGAGAGAATACCATCGTACTGGAAAGCCGTTACGCGCCGAGCCCGTCTTTCTATGCACAGATGCAGCGTGCGCTGCAGTTTGAAAGCGAAAAAAATATGCTGACGTACGAGCGGGAGATGGAAGCCATTTATCTGGTCGGAGACTTTGGTGTCAGTACGCCGGGTACCTGGATCAGTCTTCCCCGGCATGCGGTACGGTATCACGGCGACTTTATCTTAGACCGTCGTCCGAGGCAGATCAATCCGCAACATATCGAGCAACAGGGGTTCCCGTTCTTTGCGGGGAAAATGGTGCTCTCCTGCAATGTGGTACTGCCTAAGGCAGTCACATGTCTGCAGGTAAAACGCTACGGGGTACAAAGCATCAAAGCCGTGGCAGGCAGAGCAAAACAGATGCTGTTGTCAAACGATTCCTGTCTGCTCAGAGGGCAGACAGGGGCACAGGAGCTTAGGATGACGCTGACCAATACGCTGCGTAATATGCTCGGTCCACATCATCTTGCGGAGGGAGAATCTTACAAAACAGGCCCCGGACAGTTTTATCAGGAGCCGTGTGTGTGGAATCCTTCGCCAAAAGATCTCTGGGATGAGGATTACTGCTTTGCGGAAACGACATTGGAGATCGTATCGTCCAAAGAGGAATGAGTATGGAACTTATGTTTTTGGGAACCGGCGGAGCGGATTGGCCGGATACACCGGAAGAAAAGGACAGCTGTTTTCGCTATCACGCATCGTTGATGATCGATCGAAAAATCCTGATCGATGCCGGACCGGGGGTGCTTCATGCAGCAGCGCGGTATCCAAAGGCCGACCTGTCCGGCATTGAGGCAGTCTTTTTGACACATACGCATCCGGATCATTGGAGCACGGATACGATGGATGAACTGCTGCGCAGGCTCGATCATCCGATCCGTTTGTATTATCATTGCGGGGCGGCGAAAAATCTGGATCTGGAGAAAGCGGGGATCCACGGCAACGGGCTCGGAGAAGCGCAGCGAAAAAAGCTGATCCTGTGCCCTTTGCGAAAACATCAGAAGGTTACGGTCTGCGGGATCACCTGGCAACAACTGGAAGCAAATCATTACGCGGAGCATGGAGAGCGGGGGAGTCATTTTTTATGTTCCAAAGACGGAGTCACCTGGTTTTACGGGTGTGATGGCGGTTGGATGATCACCAGGACCTGGGATATCCTGCGGAGTACGTTGCTGGACGGGGTGATCCTGGACGGCACGCTCGGGGAGGATGCCTGCGATTTTCGGATCGCGGGACATAACTGCCTGCAAATGTGCCGGATGCTTGGAGATGCCATGATGAAGCAGGGAATGCTAAAGCCGGAAGCCAAACTGTACTTATCGCATTTTGGCAGGACGACCTATGCCTGCGGCCCGGAGAACATGAATCTTCTGGTAGAACAGGCCGGATTTCGTATGGCGCAAGACGGGATGATCATTTCTTCGGAAGCAAAGGGTGTCCAACCGGCAGCGGATCCTCAAATCGTTAAACATCGTACCGGCAGGGTGGCAGCAGAACAGGCAACGCAGGAAGGTATGGACATGATGCAGGTGCAGCAGGCGCTTGCAAAGCGGTTCCCGACCATGGCCGGGATCGGAGACAGTCTTGCCAGCGGCGAGCTGGTCTCCCTGAATCCGGATCAAAGCAGATGCTATACAGACTATTATGAATTGTCCTGGGGGCAGGTGATGGCCGGGCTGATCGGGATCACGTTTACGAATTATTCCGCAGGCGGTTTAACGACCAAAACCTGGTATGAGCGATATGGCACGCAGGAAGGATTTTTACAAAAGGAACATGATCTGTATCTGATCGGCCTGGGGGCCAACGACAGCAATGTGATCGGCAGAGGAGAAATGCGGCTGGGTTCTTTTGAAGAACTTCGTGATTCCGCGATCCGTGGAGAGATCGAAGCTGCGCAGCTGCCGTCTTTTGCCGGTGGCTATGGCAGGATCTTACATCTGATCACCACAAGGTGGCCAAAGGCGCAGATCATCGTGATCACCGACCCGATGCCGACGCCAATCGGGCTGATGGTCAATGACCTGATCCGTCAGGTGCCGGAGATCTGTCCGAAGGTGCTTGTTATGGATCTGGAGCGTGAGGAAAGCGCTGCGTATCGGGAACAGGAACTGATCGATGCAGGGCTTTGGTATTTGGGGCATATGACGAAGGCGGGATATCGTTATGCGGCAAAGCTGATGCTGCGAAAGATGTCGGAGATGAAGTTTTGATCCAAGTTGATCTATGTGGGAAACGGGTGGCCAAGGTCGCCCGTTTTTGCATGGGGTGTGTTATTGTGTGCTGAAGATGATAGAATAAAAGGACATCAGTAGTGAGGAGCGTAGCAGACATGCAAATGATCAGACGAATGCAGTATCGATGCAGTTTTCTTGAAGGAATCGAGGATACGAAACTCTCGGCAGCGATCGAGACGTGCCGGCAGCAGAGCCTTGCGGGAATCGAAGCAGGCAGGCTGTGCAATGTTTCTTTTTACCGTTATGAACAGATGGGCTTTATCTATCTGGAAGAGATCGTGCCGGATGAGGCGGCGCAGGATCATGCGCAGGGCGGGATCCGGCCGGAAGAGCTGTTTGCGGCACTTCGTCCGTATCTGAAACGCTGGCCGCGGGAAGAGGGTGATGTCTGCTTTGCACCGATGATCAATGTGTATTATCATCATCAGCCGACCGGGGATCTTGCAGCATGGGAAGAAGCGCGCAGACAACCGGGAAAACAGCGGATCGGGCGGATCGCCTTTGTCTATCCGGAAAAGCTCCCCTCGTATGTGCGTTACCATCAGGCGATTGTGGAAGAAGGGCTGCTGATGGGAGATCAGTATGCCTATATCTCACTGCATGAGAATCTGCTCTTTTCGTATTTTGAAGAGCCACGGACAAACGTCAATATCTCCGGCAAAGCGGCAGAGTCTACGGTGATCAACGACTGGCTGAAGGCAGATCCGGAATCGCATTTTGACCGGGAAAAAGCGCAGGGAAGTAACTTCCTGGTGATCCCCTGTCTGTTTAGCGAGGAGCGCATAGAAGTGCTGGAAAAAGAAGCAGCATGCGAAAAGGCACAGCACCCGGATGAGGGGGAATGATCGATGGCGGAAAAACGGATCTGTACCAAATGTCTGTTGCAGGAAATCGATGAAGAAGCATACCGTGACAAACTGCTGCGGGTGATCGATCAGATGGATCGGGATGTGAAGGCGGGGGATGTGCTGTATGAACAGCGTCTGACAACCTGCAAGTCCTGTGATTATTTAGAGGCCGGAACGTGCCGGGCATGCGGATGCTATGTCGAGCTTCGGGCAGCGGCCAAAAAAAGTAAGTGTCCTTACAAAAAATGGTAAGGAACGGAAGTGACGGAAAGTGAGTTTACAAATGGCAGGTCGATTAAGCGCCAAACAAATGAATATGACGGAGGGACCGATCGCGGGAAAGTTTTTGATCTTTTGTCTGCCGATCGTGCTGACGGGGATGCTACAGCTGCTGTTTAATGCGGCGGACATCATCGTGGTCGGTCAGTTTGTCGATGAGACGGCGGTGGCAGCGGTCGGATCGACCTCGTTTTTGATCAATCTGTCGGTGAATCTGTTCATCGGCATTGCCACCGGTGTGACGGCACTGATCTCAACGGAGATCGGCCGGGGAGACTTTGCACAGGTACGCAAAAGTGCGCATACAGCTGTTGCCCTCGGGATCATCTTCGGCGTGTTCGTCATGGTGGTGGGATTTTTGGGTGCACCGACGTTTTTACGGCTGATGCAGACACCGGCGGATGTCATTGATCAGGCGACACTGTATCTGAAGATCTATTTTTGCGGAACACCGTTTTTTATGGTCTACAGTTTCGGACGTGCGGTCCTGATCACGACCGGTGATACCAGGCGGCCGCTGTATTACCTGTCGGGTGCGGGAGTCTTTAATGTGCTCTTTAATATTCTGCTGGTCACACAGTTTGACTTTGGCGTTGCAGGCGTTGCGATCGCTACGATCAGTGCGCAGATGATCTCTGCGGTGCTGGTCATGCACAGGCTCTATGTGATCGACGGACCGTGTCATGTGGATCTTCGGCATCTGTTGATCGATCCGCGGGCGGTGCGCGAGATCCTGCATCTGGGGATGCCTTCCGGGATCCAGTCGGTGCTCTTTTCTGTATCGAATGTTATGATCCAGTCGTCCGTCAATTCTCTGGGGACGTCATATGTCTCGGCAAATGCGACGGCGGGCAGCATCGAGGGCTTTGTATGGATCGCGATGAACGGCTTTGATCAGGGTGCGATGACCTTTATCGGTCAAAATTACGGCGCCGGGAAAGTCGAGCGGTTCAATCGCATCTATGCGATCGCCACGGGATACTGTATCGCGATCGGACTGGGGCTTGGCATGCTGGTCATGGCGGCGAGAGTGCCGCTGACGATGTTTTATCTGCCGGATGCACCCAAGGCGGTGCAGATCGCTTCGGATCGTTTGGTGATCTTTATGCTGACCTACTGGATGTGCGGAACGATGAACGTGGCCTGCGCCTGCGCACGTGGGATGAACCGGCCGATGGTGCCGATGATCGCGACACTGATCGGTGTCTGCGCGCTGCGTGTGCTCTGGATCCTCTGGGGTTTTGGCGCCGTCAGAGAGCAGCTGGGAAGCGATGCGGCGTATACTTCACTGGTGCTGACGTATCCTGCAAGCTGGATCCTGACCGGTGCGTTTGTCATCTGGTATTATGTTCATATCCGGAATATGCTGGCGCGAAAACTTGCGGCGGGCGAAACCGCAAGCATCTAGGTGCCCGGTTTTGACCGGGATAGAACCGCCCGGCCCGGCCTGAAAATCCGTTGTCTTTGGACAGCGGATTTTTTGATGCAGGAAGGGTGTTGACAAGTACCCCCTGGGGGTATATATTGATGCGTAGGAAGGATACCCCATGGGGGTATATGACGCAGCGCAAAATGCGCAAAACGGAGGAAGAGATGGCAAAGAACAACTGCTGCGAAGTCGCAGAGATGACAACGAACGGTTGCTGCGAAGCCGCAGAGATGACGGCAGAGCATAAGATCCGCTCGGAAAAGGAGCGGAAGGATCTGACAACGAGATTGAGTAAGATCGAAGGACAGATCCGCGGAATCAAAGGAATGGTCGAGGATGACGCATACTGCGTCGATATCCTGACACAGGTCAGTGCGGCAAGCTGTGCACTCAACAGTTTTACAAAGGTGCTGCTCTCCAATCACATTAAGACCTGCGTGAAGGAAGATATCCTGGCCGGCAATGATGTAAAAGTGGATGAACTGGTGGCAACGCTGCAAAAGCTGATGAAATAATGCACCGGATCCACAGAAAGACAGGGATACAATGGAACAATATCAAGTTACGGGAATGAGCTGCGCGGCCTGCCAGGCGCGCGTGGAAAAAGCCGTCGGTGCGGTGCCGGGGGTCGAGAGCTGTGCGGTATCGCTGCTGACCAATTCCATGGGGGTCAGCGGAACGGCTGATCCGGCAAAGATCATCAAAGCGATCGAAGATGCCGGTTACGGGGCATCGATCCTGGATGGAGAAGAGCACAGCGCATCCGGCATGTCCGCAAAGCTTGCGGCACAGCGGGAAGCACTGGAGGATAAGGCGACACCGCTGCTGAAAAAGCGGCTTCTGACTTCTCTGGGATTTTTGGTCGTATTGATGTATTTCTCCATGGGACATACGATGTGGAACTGGCCGATCCCGGCATTTTTTGCAAACAATCCGGTAGCACTGGGACTGCTGGAACTCTTGCTGACGGTGATCGTCATGATCATCAATCAGAAATTTTTCATCAGCGGTTATACGAGTCTGTTTCACAGAGCACCGAATATGGATACGCTGGTGGCACTCGGATCCAGTGCCGCATTTCTTTACAGCACCGTGGCACTGTTTCTGATGTCGGATGCGCAGATGCGCGGCGATCACGCTGCGGCCATGGGTTATCTGCATGAATTTTATTTTGAATCGGCGGCAATGATCCTGACACTGATCACCGTCGGGAAGATGCTGGAAGCCAAGTCCAAGGGACGCACCACCGATGCCTTAAAAGGTCTGATGGCACTGGCAGCCAAATCCGCCAATGTCATCCGCGACGGCAGCGAAGTGAACGTGCCGATCGAACAGGTCAGAAAAGGAGATGTGTTTGTTGTCAGACCGGGAGAGCACATCCCGGTGGATGGTGTGATCCTTGAAGGGGAGAGCGCGATCAATGAAGCGGCCCTGACCGGGGAGAGCATCCCGGTGGATAAAAGCGCGGGAGACAGTGTCAGCGCGGCGACGCTAAATCAGTCCGGATTTTTAAAGTGCGAGGCAACCAGAGTCGGAGAAGATACGACGCTGGCACAGATCATTCAGATGGTATCGGATGCGGCGGCAACCAAAGCGCCGATCGCCAAGATCGCGGATAAAGTATCCGGCATTTTCGTGCCGACGGTCATTGCGATCGCGGCCCTGACGATCCTGATCTGGCTCTTTGCAGGGGAGAGCTTCGGCTACGCACTGGCACGCGGGATCGCGGTGCTGGTCATCAGTTGTCCCTGTGCACTGGGCCTGGCAACCCCGGTTGCGATCATGGTCGGGAACGGCCTCGGCGCAAAGAACGGGATCATGTTTAAGACGGCGGCATCTCTGGAAGAGACCGGTCGGACACAGATCGTGGTCCTGGATAAGACCGGAACGATCACCAAAGGGGAGCCGCAGGTGACCGACATCCTGCCGGCAGAAGGTGTTTCTACCGAACTGCTGTTACAGATGGCCAAAGGCCTTGAAGCAAAGAGCGAGCATCCGCTTGCCAAAGCGATCTGCAATGATCCTGAAGTGCAGAAGCTGACGCTACCGGAAGTAACGGAGTTTCGGGCACTTCCCGGCAACGGCTTAAGCGCGGTGATCGATGGCGAAAATGTGGTCGGCGGAAATCTCAACCTGATCCGAAAGGATGCGGAGGTGCCGGAAGCGCTGATCACCGCATCCCTCAATCTGGCCGGAGCAGGAAAGACACCGCTCTTTTTTGCCAGGGGAAACCGGGTGCTTGGCCTGATCGCGGTTGCGGATGTGATCAAGGAAGAGAGTCCGCAGGCGATCAAAGAATTGAAGGATCTCGGCATCCATGTCGTGATGCTGACCGGAGATCATGAGAAGACGGCGCAGGCCATCGGAGAGCAGGTCGGTGTCAGCGAAGTGATCGCAGGAGTCCTGCCGGACGGCAAGGAAGCGGTCATCCGCAAGTTGCAAAAATACGGCAAAGTCACTATGGTCGGTGACGGCATCAACGATGCCCCGGCGCTGACGGCAGCACAGATCGGCATCGCGATCGGAGCCGGTACGGATGTGGCGATCGATGCCGCGGATGTCGTGCTGATGAAGAGCCGCCTGTCGGATGTGCCGGCTGCGATCCGGTTAAGTCGGGCGACCTTAAGAAATATTCACCAGAATCTGTTCTGGGCATTCTTTTATAATGTCATCGGGATCCCGCTGGCAGCAGGTGCGTATATTCATCTGTTCGGCTGGGCACTCAATCCGATGTTCGGTGCGGCGGCGATGAGTTTATCCAGCTTTTTTGTCGTAACCAACGCACTGCGTTTAAATCTGTTTGACATGCATGATCCGACCAGAGATCGGGCGCAGAAAACCATACAATTACCAAAGGAGGAAACAACCATGAGTACAAAAACAATGAAGATCGAGGGCATGATGTGCGCACATTGCGAGGCAAACGTCAAGAAAGCGTTAGAGGCACTGGACGGTGTGGAAAGCGCACAGGTGAGCCACGAGAAGGGATGCGCGATCGTATCGATGAGCGCGGAAGTTGCCGATGCGGTATTAAAAGAAGCGGTGGAAGCCAAAGATTATACCGTGACGGAAATCGCATAAATCCAAAGCATCATATGCGTTAAGAGGCTGCCTGAAAAAAGGCAGCCTTTTTGGATGAAAGGGTTACAAAACAGGCGGGAAATGTTAGAATAATAGCGTATGGCAGGGGAGACTTTGGGATGTGAAACAGATCAAAGTACCATACGTCATTATGAGGGTGACATCATTGAAGACAACGATTCTATGTACGTATCTATTACTGATCGCAATTGTGGGCTGGTGCATTGCGCGTTTTTTTACCTCTAAAAAGAAGGATGCACGCCGCCTGCGCTATCCGTCGCTGATCGTTGCGGTTGCGATCCTGTCGAATATTCTGTTACTGATCTCTACCGATGCAAGACTGAGCAACCTGCTGTTTGGTATTTATTACGCCAGCATTGACTGGATGCTCTTATCCTTTTTGCTTTTTACGGTATTTTTTACCGGATATAACGTATTACATCCAAGGGTATACCGGATCTTTCTCGGTGTCCTTACGGCGGATTCGATCCTGCTGGTCCTGAATGTGTTCCACGGCGGTCTTTATCAGATGTATACCGTGGTCAGTGCGGACGGCGGGCTGTTTTGGCGTGCCAATCATTCCATGTGGTTTTATCCGCACCTGGCCATTTGTTATCTGATGGTGATCGCGTGCTTTTCCACGCTGATCCGTAAGATCCTAAATACGCCGCGGATCTACTGGATCCGCTATCTGCTGATCCTAAGTTCGTTCACGATTTCGGTCATCTTAAATATCATCTTTATGTTGTCGATGGCAGTGGCGGACCGGACGATCATCGCCTATGCGATCGTGCTGGTGCTCTTATACTTTTTTACCAATGTCTATCAGCCAAGCGTCCTGATCGATCAGATGCTTTCTGCCGTGGTCACGGGGATCTCGGACGGTATCCTCTTTTTTGATACGGATGGTAATTGCATCTATGCCAACGACAATATCAAACGGCTGATCTCACTGACGGATGAGTCCCTTTCCCGGTGGAGCGAAAAACTGGAACCGTGGCTGCACGGGGCACCTTTGCCCGGAGAGTCTTCCAATCGGATGCTGCGCGGTGAGATTGACGGGCAGATCTATGACCTGGAGTTTGAATTCCACAAATTGTATCGTTCGAACAAACTGCTTGGTGCATTTTACCGCATTAAGGATCATACGGAAGAGGTCCGCCGGATCGAGCAGGAAAAATATGTCGCAACGCATGATGCGCTGACCGGTCTTTACAACAGCAATGAATTTTACCGGCGCGCACAGGAAGTGCTGGATCGGGAGACAGAGAGCGCGCTGGATATGGTGGCGGTGGATGTCCGCGAGTTTAAGCTGATCAATGATGTCTTTGGCAGTCAGATCGGTGACCAGGTACTGGTGGAACTGGCGGAGCACATTTGCAAGGCTGCCGGCGAAAGTGCTATCTGCGGACGCATCAACAACGACCAGTTCGGCATCTTTTTGCCGAGAGCACAGTTTTATCCGCAGGTGTTTGAAAGCGAACTTCGCAAGATCAATTATCTGGATCGCAATTCACAGTATCCGATCCTGGTGCATGTGGGCGTGTATGAGGTCGCAGAACGTACGGTGCCGCTGACGGTGATGTTCAGCCGTGCCCTGATCGCCATTTCACAGATCAAAAAAAGCTTCCGTGAGATGATCAGCTATTACGATGATTTCATGCGGGAGCGAATGCTCTGGGAGCAAAAAATTTCCGGAGATATGGAAAACGGGATCGCGGGCGGCGAATTTATCATTTACCTGCAGCCACAGGTGAACAGCCAAAAGCAGCCGGTGGGCGCGGAAGCACTGGTCCGCTGGAATCATCCGACCGAGGGCTTTTTAAAGCCGGAGCGTTTCATTGATATTTTTGAGCGAAACGGAATGATCTCCAAGATCGACACCTACGTCTGGGAAGAGGCATGCAGGTTACTGGCACGATGGAAGGCGGAAGGAAAAGAGCATCTGAGTGTGTCCATCAATATTTCGCCGAAGGATTTCTTCTATCTGGATATTCCGGAAGTGATTACCGCACTGGTGCAGAAATATGAGTTGGATCCGTCGAAACTGCATCTGGAGATTACGGAAAGCATCATGATGACGGATGTGGAGCGTAAGATGAAGATCATCAAAAAACTGCATGATGCGGGATTCCGTGTGGAGATGGATGACTTTGGAAGCGGCTATTCGTCACTCAATATGCTCAAGGATCTTCCGATGGATACGATCAAGACGGATATGGCCTTTTTACGCAAGAGCAATGATCCGGAGCGCGCAAGAAGCATCCTGCGCCTGATCGTGTCGATGGCAGGACAGCTCAAGATGCAGGTGGTGACCGAAGGCATCGCCAATGAAGAACAGTTTGCTTTTGTTTCGGAGATCGGATCGGATCTGTTCCAGGGAAATTATATCGGCAGAGCGGTCAGCATCGAAGAGTTTGAACAGCAGTGGATGTAAGTTTGGCAGGGGAGTCAGACCAAAGGAGTAGGGGAATGTTTGTATTTATCATTAACCCGTCTTCCCGATCGGGAAGAGGATTGAAGATCTGGGGAGAGATCGAACCGATCTTAAAGCGCCACAGCGTGGATTATCAGGGGATCATCTCACAGTCTTCCGAGCATATGATGAGCGTGATCCGGCAATTATCCGATCCGGCTGCAGAACAGGTCAGTCAGATCGTGGTACTGGGCGGAGACGGGACGCTCAATCAGGTCGTCAATGCCATTCAGGATTATACGAAAGTAGAGATCGGCTATATCCCGACGGGATCGAGCAATGATTTTGCGCGCGATATGGAATTTCCTTCCGGTCACGAAAAACTGTTGGAGACGATCCTGCAGGGAAAGGTTTGCCGAAAACTCGACATCGGTACCGTGCAGTATGACCATATCTTAGAGAGCGCAGATGGAAGTGAAATCGGGCAGTTGCCCAAAACGGGACGCTTTGATGTCAGTGCCGGGATCGGTTTCGATGCCGGTGTCTGCTATGATGCCATGAATGCCGGATCGAAGAATTTTTTAAACCGGATCGGGCTGGGAAAACTGACGTACGTTACGATCGCCTTGCAGCAGCTGGCCGGAAGTACAAGAAAGGCCTGCGATCTGGTACTGGATGATACGAAAAAGATCCATCTGGATCATTTTCTGTTTGTGGCGTTTATGATTCACCGTTACGAAGGCGGCGGCTTTAAGTTCTGTCCGCAGGCGGATGCCGAGGATGGCCTGTTGGATCTTTGTGTGGTCGGAGATGTACCGAACTCGGAATTTTTACGTGCGCTGCCGTCGGCATTTAAAGGAAATCATTATCGATATCCCGGGATTGAGCACTATACGGCAAAGAAAGTAACGATCCGTACCGAGGACGGATTATGGGTGCACACGGACGGAGAAGTCCTTGCCAGAGCCGATGCGCTGACCGTGACGATCGAGCAGCAGGTGCTTCGGTTTTTGCAATAAAAATAAAAAACAAATAAATTGTACACAATCTATTGACAAGAACAAATAAATTGTGTA
Source organism: Lachnospiraceae bacterium (assembly GCA_024699355.1). GTDB lineage: Bacteria > Bacillota > Clostridia > Lachnospirales > Lachnospiraceae > SIG336. The sequence continues at coordinate 2,012 of JAILPR010000001.1, read as the reverse complement.
CAATCAAATCAACAAATGAAACCAACGATGCATCGTTTAGTAAAAGGAGGGCATCCTGATGGAACGAGTTGATATTGCAATTCTCGGAACGGGACCTGCGGGACTTGAAGCAGCGATCACCGCGACGATCCGGAATAAAAAGATTTTATTAATCGGCAGCAAACTGCTTAGTTCAAAAGTCGGCAAAGCACATGCCATTCAGAATTATCTGGGACTTCCGGCCATTGCCGGAGAAGATTTAAAGGCAGCATTCCAGGCGCATCTGGATTCCATGGGGATCGAGATCACCGAAGATAAAGTCAGCGCGGTTTATTCCATGGGAGATTATTTCTCCATTCAGGCAGCGAATGCGACCTACGAAGCAACGACAGTCATCCTGGCAACAGGCGTGGTCCTCGGAAAACCATATCCGGGTGAGGATCAGTTTGTCGGACGCGGCGTCAGCTATTGCGCGACCTGCGATGCACCGCTCTATAAAGGCAAAACCGTAGCGATCGTCGGAGATTCTCCGAAGGAAGAAGCGGAAGTGGACTTCATGGCTGAGGTGGCCGGAAAAGTTTATTATTTCCCGCTTTACCAGGATCCGGTACAGGTTTCCGATCAGGTCGAAGTCATTCATGAAATTCCGACCGAGATCATCGGCAAGATGAAAGCGGATACGTTAAAGACCAGAGACGGCAGCTATGATGTGGACGGCATTTTCCTTCTGCGCAATGCGGTAGCACCGGATAAACTGGTGCCGGGCCTTGAAGTGGACGGAGCCCATGTCAAAGTGGATCGCACGATGGCGGGATCTCTTCCGGGACTCTTTGCCTGCGGTGATATCGTCGGCAAGCCGTATCAGTATATCAAAGCAGCCGGAGAGGGAAACGTTGCGGCACTTTCCGCAGTGGATTATCTGGCGGAATTAAAGAGAGCACAGGCATAACGCGGTATCTGCATAGAAAACTGACAAAGAATTCACTTAGAACACACAAACTTGATCTTTTTTATGATAATATTTAGGAGGCAACAGAATATGGTAAAGAAAATTACAACAGCACAGTTTCAGGAAGTAAAAGACAGTAACGTAGCAGTGATCGATTTTTCCGCAACATGGTGCGGACCGTGTAAGATGCTTGCACCGGTACTCGAGGAAGTATCCGAAGAACTCGGTGATCGTGTCAATTTCTATAACGTAGATGTGGATGAGAATCCGGATCTGGCGGAGCAGTTCAACATCATGAACATTCCGAACCTGGTGGTACTAAAGAACGGTACCAAGGTAGATCAGATCGTTGGCTTCCAGCCGAAGCAGAATCTGGTTGCGGCAATCAGTGCACAGTTATAAAATAAGCAAGGCAAGACGGGAAACCGTTTTGCCTTTGCATGCGTTTCAACAGTTACCGCTCAAAGGGGAGAGTGGTTTGGATTCTTGTGTAAAAGGGGCGTAAAAAAAATGAGTGACAAATATGAAGCATTGAAACTGAAAAACCAATTATGTTTTCCACTGTACGCATGTGCAAAGGAAATCGTAAAACGGTATAAACCGTATCTGGACAAGATCGATCTGACCTATACGCAGTACATTGCCATGATGGTCATGTGGGAACAGAAGAAGGTCAATGTCAAAGAACTCGGCAAGTATCTGTATCTGGATTCCGGTACGTTAACACCGGTATTAAAAAAGCTGGAGCAGAAGGGCTATGTCAAGCGTGAACGCGACAGTGCCGATGAGCGTGTACTGATCGTGACGCTGACCGAAAAAGGCGAGGAGCTGAAGACAGAGGCAATCAAGGTGCCGGAAGCAATGGGCGCCTGCGTGAAGTTGGAGCCGGAAGAAGCAAAGCTGTTATATGGCGTTTTATATAAAGTACTTGGCAGTCTTGGTGATGACGAAGACGCAGAATAAGAGTTGAATGTCTGCAGAGGGGGCGGCAGTTCAAGATGGATATTAAACTTTCCAGGTGGTGTTGCGTTGATTTTGACGCGACGACCTATGAATTCGGCATGACGGGGAACCAGAAGTTCTA
>JAILPR010000272.1 GCA_024699355.1 Lachnospiraceae bacterium | reverse complement strand
GCATACCGGCGCATTCGCGATCATTTGCGGGATCGGTTATATGGTGCTGTCGGTCGGTTTCTGGAGTGAATTATCCAAAGAACTGCTGGCGGTCGCGGCGATGAGCTTTTGTCTGTCGCGGGCATTGAGCGGCTTTGCGGTAATGACGATCCCGAAAGCAAAAAAAGAGGGACTGGTCAGCACGTTTCGGGATGCGTCCGGCGAAAAGAGCGTGAAGATCTGCATGGTGCTCTATGCAGCGCTGTCCGTGATCTTTGCGTGTGCGATCTCGGTGATCGGAGCTGCGATGCTGGTTTTGGTCGGCGCGATCACATATGGGTATCATTACGTCAATTGTATGAAACGATTTGGCGGGATCACCGGTGATCTGGCAGGATATTTTTTACAGATCAACGAACTTTTGACGATCATCGCCCTGGTGATCACACAGTATTTGGGATAGAGAGCCTTCTGCGCTCGCAGACGGAGGAGATATGGCAAAAAAGATCATGGTGCAGGGGACGATGTCCAATGCGGGGAAAAGCCTTTTGGCAGCAGGACTGTGTCGCGTGTTTTATCAGGATGGGTACCGCGTGGCACCGTTTAAATCCCAAAATATGGCCTTAAATTCGTTTATCACAGAGGATGGTCTGGAAATGGGCCGTGCACAGGTGATGCAGGCGGAAGCTGCCGGGATCAAACCGGAAGTGGCGATGAATCCGATCCTCTTAAAGCCGACCAACGATGTCGGCTCGCAGGTGATCGTCAATGGGGAGGTTCTGGGGACGATGCCGGCGATGGAATATTACAGGCGCAAAAAAGAGCTTATCCCGGAGATCCTAAAAGCGTTTGACAAACTGGAACGCGAATATGACATCATTGTCATCGAGGGCGCGGGGAGTCCTGCGGAGATCAATTTAAAGGCAGACGATATCGTCAATATGGGCATGGCCAAAATGGCGAAAGCGCCTGTGCTGCTCGTGGGAGACATTGACCGGGGCGGCGTGTTTGCGCAGCTCGTGGGAACGATGATGCTGCTGGAGGACGAGGAGAAACGTTATGTCAAAGGACTGGTCATCAACAAGTTCCGCGGAGACCGGAAGATTCTGGAGCCTGGACTTGAGATGCTCTATGATCGCGTGCAGGTGCCGATCGCAGGAGTCATGCCGTATGTGCGGCTGGACATCGATGACGAAGACAGTCTGACGGAGCGGTTTCGCAAAAAAGGCAGCATCGGTGCCGTGGATATCGCGGTCATTCGTCTGCCGCGCATTTCGAATTTTACGGATTTTAATGCCCTGGAGTGTATGGATAGCGTCAGCGTGCGCTATGTGGAACGCGTATCGGAACTGGGCGATCCTGACATCATCATGATTCCGGGGACCAAGAATACGATCGGCGATCTGAAATGGCTGCGCGAAAGCGGTCTGGAAGCCAGAGTGAAACAGCATGCGGCAGCAGGAAAAATCGTTTTTGGCATCTGCGGCGGTTATCAGATGCTCGGGGAAACGATCCGGGATCGATACGGGGTCGAAGAGCGGGGAGAGATCGCAGGCATCGGCTTACTTCCGATCGTGACGGAATTTGAAGAAGAAAAAACCAGGACCCGTGTGCAGGGAGCATTCGGGCATTTGAGCGGGGCACTCGCAGGTCTCTCCGGAGTGCCGTTTGAAGGCTATGAGATCCACATGGGAACATCAACGCGTCTTGCCGGGGCAACATCGATGAGCGAGCTGACCTACCGGAAGACACCGGCGCAGACAGAAGGCGAAGCGCCGGCAAGAGAGCACAGGGAAGATGGGACGGAGCCTGTAAAGGCGTGCAAAGAAGACGGTGCCTGTGCGGGAAATGTCTATGGCACGTATGTACATGGCATTTTTGACCTCGACGGCGTTGCAGGAGGCGTCGTCTCTGCGGTGCTGGAGCAAAAAGGGATGAGTACAGAGACCGTGAAGAACTTCTCACGGAGCGAGTATAAAGAGCACCAGTATGATCTGCTTGCCGATGCGGTACGCGCGAATCTGGATATGGA
>JAILPR010000259.1 GCA_024699355.1 Lachnospiraceae bacterium | reverse complement strand
AGCGACTATGGCGACATATATTATGTATTTATCAATGACATTACGGAACTGAAAAGCAATGACGATTGAACTTGTAAACTTATGTAAAAGTTATGGCGGGCACGTTGTTTTAGACCACGTGTCCGCTTCTATTGAGTGGGGCAAATGCTATGGCTTTGTGGGAGAAGCCGGCTGTGGAAAAAGTACGCTTTTAAAGCTCTTTATGGGGACGGAGAAGCCGGACGAAGGGGAAGTGCGCAGAATGGGGGATTATAAGTATCCGTCTCTGCACAGTGCGTATGTTTCACAGGAGGGACTTGGAAACCCAAAGAAAAATGCGATCCGGAATGTACGAAAGAGGTATCGCAGGATCGGGAAAAAGGGTGCCGTGGAAGAGTTGTCCAAATTTATGAGTACGGAGCGTATGAAACTGCCGCTTGGAGAACTGTCGGCAGTTGAACAGCGGATGGTGGAGATCATCGGCGCCTGTGTGATGCCTGCGGATTTCTTTGTGTTTGATGAGCCGTTTGCGGGAATGGATCGGGAAGAGCGAAACAGAGCGATCGCCTATATCATGGAAGCACGCGGGACCAGGCCGCTGCTCATCGCATCCCGCGATGAGGCGGCACTGTCAGACATCCCGCAGATCAGGATGTATCATTTATCGTAAGTCAGTGCATGACGACCTTATTGCGGCCGGTCTGTTTGGCTTCATAGACAGCCTCGTCCGCACGTTTTACCAGTTGTTCGCGCGTATCGTCCGGGAGCGCTAAGGTCGTCCCGAGACTGATGGTCAGGTGCTGGACCGTGACAAAGCAGATGTCGTCGATGCATTTCCGGATCGACTCCGCAAAGGCAAAGAGATCTTCTTTTGTCGTGTGCGGCAGCAGATAGATGAATTCTTCTCCGCCCCAGCGTCCGAAGGCATGTCCGTCCTTTAACAGTTCTTTGATCAGGTGGACTACTGCCTGCAATACCATATCACCGACATCATGACCGTAGGTATCGTTGACGGCCTTGAAATGATCGATGTCAATAAAGATGAGGCCGCAAGGGCTTTCCGGTGTGGAAAACTCGATCGCTTCATCTATTTTTTTTTCCAGCTCCCAGCGATTATAGATCTGCGTCAGGCGATCGGTATAGGCGATCCTGCCCAGTTCTTTGTTGCGGGCATTGAGCTCTGCTGAGGTCGTCTCCAGGAATGCAAGGATCCGCTCGATGAACGGAATTTCCATATCACCGTCTTCGGCAAGCGGATCTTCCTGCAACGATACGGATCGTTTGGTAACGATGCGGTGCAGGCAGTCCGATGCATCAGCGTGTGCATCCGGTGGACATTCTTTCAGACCGACCGCAACCAGGGAACTGTTGAGATCACCGCCGGTGCCATCCGGCGTGACAAAGATCTCGGCATAACCGGTGACGGAAGAAAGCTGCGGTGCATGGGCACGGTATCGATCAAGTTCGGTTTCCGCATCCTGTTTTAAGAAACGGCTGCGGTTGCCGCATTCATATAAATAGACTGCTTCCGGCGCAAATTCCGCAAGTTCCCTCGCAGATGCGCCGGAGAGTGCACAGAGCTGTGCCTTGTCTGCGTAGGAGAGTCTGAAATGATCTCCTTCCCGGACATCGGAAGCCAGGTGGATGCGTCCGCCGGCATCATAGGCAGCCGGAACACGGGCGATCTCAAAGCCTTTCCGCTTTAAGATCAGCGGAAATTCGCAGACATTTTGAACCCAGGAATCGCCCGGGGAAACCTTCAGATACTTGGAATAGACATCAACCGCCGGGTGGTGGTCGATGGAGGTGATGATATGATCGTCGGCGGTCTCGGTGATGGTCATCTCCACACCGATCGGTGTCCAGCCGAGATTATTGTCCATGTAAAGGCGCAGGGATTTCCCTGCGAAGAGGACAACGACGATGGAATTGTCATAGACGCTTTTGCCATAGACATGGGCGATGTTCTGCCGGGAAATATTGCGTCCTGCTTTGGCACCGAATTTGGGGATCTTATGATGACGATGCTCCCGCATAAAGATCCCGGCAGCACTGCTTTTTACATTGTGAAAAATCTGCAGGCACTGTGCATCCGGAAACTTCTCCAGCGCTTCGTTCATCATACGGCCGGCGACGAAGGCGGTCAGGGTATTTAGATCAAAATCAAACCGGATCAGCCTGGTATGCGCAAAGAAGGTGACCGACAGTTCTACGGGATGCGTGCTGATATCATACGTTTCTCCGGCGATGTTGGCAGCGGTAATGCCGCTGATCACAGCATCCGGAAACGCGGTATTCAGTATGGAAACAACCTCGGCTTCCGCAACATCCAGACGCGGATTATACAGTTGCATCAGGACACCTGTAGAAGATGTCAGAAGCGGATCAGCCTGTAGTTTGGAGATGACCTGCTCTAACTCCCGGATATCAATGAAGTGATAAGTCTTTTGAACCATATTACCTCCCTTTGAAATTCCCTCATTACATTTATTAAAGCATGAAAAGCGGTTTTATGATAGACTTGGGAAGAGGCTGTAAAGATTAATTTTCTATGAAAACAAGGAACAACTCAGGAGGATGAGAGATGCCATTTATTGACTCTAAGATCACCCTGCCGCTGACGGCGCAGGGGAAAGAAGAATTAAAAACAGAACTGGGGAAACTGATCACAACGCTTCATAAGCCGGAATCTTATCTGATGGT
>JAILPR010000188.1 GCA_024699355.1 Lachnospiraceae bacterium | reverse complement strand
CGCTGCACCGGAATGCCACTCCGCGCCGGCCTGCCGTGTTTGCGCACCGTGCCGCTGCATCTCGGTCACATCCGCCACGATCACGATACACATCGAGATCGTCACCAGCATCAACAGTCTCCACGGGAACTGCAGACTCGCCCCCAACCGATACGTGGTATCGGAGAGCGATTGAAATGCATCCCACGGGAAACTGTTTAACGTCATGAGGGATGTGATCAGCGCGCAGCCAAAGGCGGTAGAGATCAGTGTCCTTCTCGAATGTTGCCGGAAATACGTTTTTTCCACCAGGCGCTTTTTGCAAACTGCCAAAAAGCCAATGAGCAAGCCGATCCCGGCCGCTGCCGGACGGATATCGGTCATGCCCTGTTCATAAAAGACCGTATTGCCACCCATCCAGGGGAAACAGGTCAAAAACTGCGGTAAATAAAGTCCAAACTTCTGGATCTCGCGTTCGACATGGAAGACGCCCATATCGACGTGCAAAAAGTAATCGGTAAACGGGATCAGAAACCAGGCGGTCAGTCCCACCGCCAGCAGGATCGCTTTCAACAGTGCAAGCATGCTCTCTTTGCGAAACAGTCTCCGCGTATTGACCAGACAGATCAGTGCCCCGGAAATCGTCGCGATCTCCAGCGTCAGCACGTGACTTAAGAGCATCCCGCTATAGGCCAGTGCCAGAATGATCGATGCGTTGCTTTTTCGGATGCGCTCTTTGTGATCCTGCAACAGCAGTACAAAACCGTAGACTGCCAGCGGCAGAAAGGTCATCGCCGTATATTCTCCGATGGCCACACGGATGTGGACGTTATATAGGCGGTAGAGACTTAAGGTATAGAGTGCACTGCCCAACAGGCCCGCGCTCCTGCTGCGAAAGATCCCGCGAAAGCTGACATAGGCGATGCCGGCACTTGCCAGATTCCAGAACAGTAACCACAAAAGATAACTTTGCGGCAGATCATATCCACACAAATGCAAAAATGCCGGGATCCATAAAAAGAAATCGCCGTACATCACCGAGATCGGATAGCCTGCGCCGTAAAGCCACCAGTACTGGATCCTGACGGGGAACTGCCCCGCCCGCCAGGCCTCTGCAAGTCCTGCGATCCGGTTCATATGAAAATAGACATCATCGCCGGTGCGCAGATACTCCACAAAGATCGGTAGCGAGGCGATCAGTGCGATCGCTCCAAGCGCGAGGATCACCTGCTTTTGCTCCCTGCAAAGACGTTTTTTGCGCACCATATACTGCCAGATGCAGACATCAAACAGGAGCATCAACGGCAAAAGGGCCACCAGAACTTTGGCACTTGCAAGTCCCGTATCCCGCACGGTAAAGGCCGTGATCCGAAGATCCCCGCCGCCCAGATAGCGCACGATCACTTCGACATCCGTCACAGTGCGATTCACCGTAAAGCGATAGGTCACATGATCCATCTGGGAATCGATACGCATCGTGACGGCATTAGATAACAGTGCGCCATAGCCGGCAGAAGCGCTGCAAACTTCCGTCAGCTGCTCCGCCTGACTCGTAAATGCCAGATAGACCTCATAGACGCCGGGCTGCAGGGTCATTTTTCCCGTTGATAATACGGTCGCATCCGTGATCCCGCTCTCTTCCCCGATGAAAAAACTTCCATCCTCCAGGAACGCACCACCCTGCATCTGCAGGTTTTCTGCCGTAAAGTGCATCGTCTCATGCGGTTGACATAAAGTGATCGCATAGTGCGCGATCATCACGAGTTCCACGATCACAATGGCCAGAACACACCGTATGCTGTTGTCATTCCAAGGATGTTTATTCACTCTGTGTTCTCCAAGCCTGTCCATCCGGGATCCGTTTCTTTCGATCGATCCACAGCTTCCCCAAAAAGAAGATCCAGGAAAGCAGTGAAAGGACTTCTGCGACTCTCCATGAGAGTGGCGAGACAAATGCGATCCGGATCTCTCCTGCATATCCTGCCGGAACTGTCACGCGGATCACCTGCTGTGTACCGTAAGATAAGGGCAGTGCATTACCCTCCTTGTCGATTGCCTGATAGCCGCTGTAATACAGGAGCGGCACCTCGATCGCGCGTGCATCGTTCACCGTATTTTCCACTTGCATGACGATCGTTGTCCCCTGCTTTAGGGTCTCTGTCATATTCACGCCATCCTCACAGATATAGGTTCCCGCAAGCAGGGCATTTTCGTCAGTCCCGACCGGCAGATATTCCCGTCCGGACAAATACGCATTGCCCATCGCATGCGCATCATAGATGCGGTACAACGGTGACGTCTCCAACAAGCCGTTTAAAAACAGGGTTGATAAGAGTATGGCAGCCGCCGCGCTGCATCCGCCAAAATACAGGGCACGTTTTCCGTCGCCGCGCTGCTCCAAATGGACATATACCCCACCTGCACAGAGGCATAAAAACAGGGTCGATACCTCTAAGAGCCTTGTCGGATACTGCAGTGCCGATACAAGGCGTGCGATCACTCCGCCGAGCGTTTGCAGCGCATCCCACGGGAACAGTGCCGAAGCCATCCATAGGGACAACAGGCCAAAAGCCGCGCCGAAGAGCGAAAGTGAAAGTGCCTTGCTACGCTCCCCGTAAAGGAGCAATACGCATAACACGATCACGCCGAGCAACAACGCTGCGCCGAGCGTAAACGGCATCGCACCGAGCAGTCCCTGATCGATGGTATTGTCACTGTGTCCCGCAAACTGCAACAGACCAAGCAACATCGGGATCGATGCGCCCTGGCTCTGGATCGTGCGGGTATAAAGCTCCGGATTGGTGATGTTAAGTTTCTCCGCCTCATAATACTGCAAAAACGGCACCAAAAACCAGGCATTGAGCAGCAGCGTCATTGCCGTGGATTTGGCAAGTTCCAAAAGCGTCCGGATGCGGATCACTTTACGCAGATTGCACAGAAAGACCAGAATGCCAAAGACCAGTGCCAACTCACAGGTCAGCACATGGCACTGGATCAACACCGTCTCTCCCAGGGTCAAAAAAATCCAGGTGCGGCGATATTCCGGTGCCTTCGGATCTGTTTCCAGCAGCCGCCAGATCGCATACATGAGCAGTGGCAACAGCGCCATCGCTGTTGTCTGCCCCAAATGATCTTTTAAATATAAGATCAGCAGACGGTAGATCGTCAAACTGTAAAGTGCACTGCAAAGCAGTCCCGCACGCCGGCTCTGAAAGATCTTCGCAAAGCAGACATATGACAACACCACGGAGGTC
>JAILPR010000146.1 GCA_024699355.1 Lachnospiraceae bacterium | reverse complement strand
CCGGCGATCTCCGCACCGCCCAGCTCCATCATATTGTTGATATGGTGGATATGGTTATCTTCGATCACGCTAAAGACACCGCCCATACGGCCGATGATCCCGCCCTGTTCGCAGTGATGAATATTGTTTCTGCGAATGATGTGGCCACCGATCTTTTCCTTTAACCAGCCATAGAACTGTCCGCGGCAGACAGAATCTCTCTCCATCTGGGTCGGACTCTTGACATGCTCTGTTGTGTAATAATTGCTGTTTTCCGGATCATAATAGCGACCGATACAGATTCCGGCGCACTTACTGCCCCAGATCTCACAGTCTTCAATGATCCAGCCTTTGCTCCAGTGCGGGCTGATCATACCATCCTGATATGCTGCCGGCGGAGCCCAGGTCGTCGCCGCTTTGTTAATGTTAAAGCCGCTGACCGTGATATAGCCGATGCCTTCTTCCTGTGGCATAAAACATTCCCGGCGCACGGTCATTTCCACCTTCTCCCGGTTCGGATCGATGCCGCCGAAGTTCGCATAGATGACCGTCTCGTCCTGTTCCGGATCCTGTTTTGCAAACCATTTCAGTTTGGAGGCTTCCGGCTCCCAGGAACACTCATAGACCTCTCCCTTTTCGCACTCTTCCAGCGTCACCGCCTCATACAGTGCGCGGTCGTTGAGCCAGATGCAGCCGGTATGCTTATTCGGCGTTGCAAAGTACCAGTCACCGTAAACCAGTGTCGTATATGGATTATAGTCTCCGAAGATACTGTTCTTTACTCTGGTTACATAGACATTCCCCTGATAGGGTTTCCAGTCATCCAACAGTTCTGCACCGGTGATCACTGCCCCCAGCATCTTCTCACTGCGATAGGTGATCCGTGCATCTTCGCAGCCTCCATGCACCGGATTGACATATTCGCGATATACGCCCGGTGCTACGATGATCTCATCTCCCGGCAGCGCTACTTTGGCTGCCTCGTTGATCCGTTTGTACGGACGATTCTTTGTTCCGTTACCGTCAAAAGCGGCATTCCCATCTACATAAATCGTCATTGTTCACCCTCCGTTGTTTTACAATTTTAACCCTTCACAGCCCCGGCCATCATACCTTTGACCAGTTTGTCCTGGAAAATGATAAACAGAATGATCATCGGGAGTACCGAAAGTGTCAGTACCGACATGATCATCGGAATATCCAGCGAATGCTCCCCCTTAAACTGTCCCAGGGCCAGCGGAAGTGTTTTATTCCACGGGCTGATCAGCAAGGTATTTGCAAACGCGAATTCGTTCCACATGGTTACACCGTTATAAATTGCCAGCGTTGCCAATCCCGATTTGGATAACGGCAGGATCATCCGGAAAAAGTTCTGGTAGCGATTGCAGCCATCGATTTCTGCAGATTCTTCGATCTCCTTGGGAATGGTTTTCATAAATGCCGTCAGGATAAATACCGACATTGGCAGCGCAAATGCAACATACGGTCCGATCAGGGACTGTAAGGTATCATACAGTCCGATGCTGGTCGTCATTTTGAAGATCGGGATCAATGTCACATGCATCGGCACGGACATCATTGCCACAATGCCGGCATAGATCAGTACATTTAACTTAAATTTCATTCTTGCCAGCGGATACGCTGCACAGGATGAAATGATCAGCATCAGGATCAGTGAGATCGCCACAACGATCACGCTTCGCAAAAAATACCCAAAAAATCCATTCGTCACCACCGTCACATAATTGGTAACGATCCACGGATCAGGCAGGTGAAATACGCCCTGCTGCAGCATGTCAAACTGCTTCCTGAAGGAATTCATGACCATGAAAAAAAATGGCGTTAAGGTCAGTATCAATTGTGAAAGCGCAAAGATAAAAGCGATCGTCCAGGCGATCCTTGATTTGATTTTGGAAGCTTTATATTCATTCATCGATTAATAGTCCTCCTTAACCTTAAAGACCCTGTTAAAGAGCAAGGCTATCGCAGTGATGAGAAGGAACATTCCCGCTGCAACCGTTGAGCCGTACCCCATGTTGAACTGCTGGAAGGACAACTTATACATATAGGTTGCCATGAGTTCCGTCGCCCCGGCAGGACCACCCTGTGTCATGTTCCAGATCATATCAAAGTATTTTAATGATCCGATCAGGGACATCGTGCAGGCCGTTTTAAAAATCGGACCCAGGAGCGGGATCGCGATCATTCGGAGATACTGTCCTCTGGTCGCCCCGTCGATCACCGCAGCTTCATAGATTGTCGTATCGATATTTCCGTAGCCCGCGATGAAGTACACCATATAAAACGGCGTAAACTGCCATGCCATAACCGCTATCACGGTAAAGAGCGCATTCGGTGACGTTCCCAATAAATCGATGTTTGTTTTCTGTCCACGAAGTAATGTTGCCAAAGAAGAAATGATTCCGCCGTTGGTCGCCAGCGCATAGTTAAATAAGAACGCGATCGCAACCGAACTCATCAAATACGGCAGGAACCAGATTACCTTAAAGATATTAAATTTTTTACCCCCTGCGTCCAAAAAGGTTGCAAGCAGCATACCGATCGGTATCTGTAATACGATCGAGCAAACCATCACGATCAGATTATGCTGAAACGATTTCCAAAACATCTCATCGTGAAGTAGCGTATTCCAGTTCTCCAATCCGATATAGATCCTGTCGGACGAGATTCCGTTCCACTTATATCCGCTGATCGCAAAGGTATCAATGACCGGATACACAATAAAAATCGCAATCAGCAACAGCGCCGGTGCCAGAAAAATGGCTGCCGCCTTTGCCGTACTTCTTGCTCGCGTGTATGCAAGTCCCAAGTGTTTGCTATTTCCCACGTTAACTCCTTCCCCCGCCACCTCACAAAAGATCGGGTAAGCAGTCCATTCTGCTATGTTCGCTTACCATTTCGAGTTCTTTGCAAAGTTGCCCGCAGGAAATACATCCTGCGGGCATTGAATTTACATAGTAGTGACATTCAAATCCGCCACGATTTTACTGCTCGGCAATTGCTTTCTGCATTGCCTCATCCTGCTCCTGACCGATCTCTTCCGGTGTCTTCTCAAGACCAAAGAGTTCTGTCATGCAGTCTTTATGAACTTCTGTTACGGATGCCGGCAGATACTGATCATACCAAAGCTGTACGTTGGAAGCGTTAAAGAATACGTCTACAACAATTTTGCTGTTCGGATCTTCAATCTGTTCTTCACAGCCCTTAATGGACGGAGTATTTCCGTTTGCCATCTGGGTCTCATTATAAATGTCATCGTTGTAGTACTGTGTTGCAAGCACATAGCAAGCATCCAGCATTTCCTGGTTTACGGAACCGTCATCGTTAAAGCAGTTAAAGGAGAATCCGTTACCGATCGCTGTTCCGATCTCAACATCCTGCGGAACGCCTGCTGCCTTTGCTTCTGCATCTTCCGGGAAACGGAACACACCGATGTTCTCGGTATACCACTCTTCGTTATCGCTCTTTAACCCGGATACCTGCCAGGAACCGTGAAGCATCATTGCTGCAGATCCATCATAAAGCAGTGCTCGATCCTGATTATCATCCGCTGTCAGAGAGTTTACACCATCCGGGAAGTAACCCTTCTTTACCCAATCCTGGATCTTCTCAGCTGCATAAATAAATGCCGGGCTGGTGAAGGATCCGCCGTTTTCCTGTGTATAAGCTGCATCAAATTCTTCATTGCCGGAATGACGGGCTACCAGATACATGTAGTACATAGAGCCTGTCCACTTGGACGCATTTGCCAGTGCAAACGGTGTAATTCCGTTTTCCTTTAAGGTTGCGCAAACTGCTTCGAGATCATCAATGGTCTCCGGAACTTCTAAGCCAAGATCCGCAAAGATGGTCTTGTTGTAGAAAATATCGCAACCGGATAAGCCGCCGAACGGGATGGCCATCATCTTGCCGTCATACGTGGACTGAGCAACTGCTGCATCGATGAAATCCGGATGATCATATTTTGCATACATATCCGTGATATCATTCACAAACCCGGATTTGTAATATTCAGCCATCGGACCGCCGCCCCAGTGAATATACATATTCGGAGCCTGGCCGGAACTCATTGCAACAACAAGCTGCTGCTTGTAGTTATCGTTCTGCTGATGAACCTGATTGATCTTAATATTCGGGTAATCTGCCATAAAGCGGGCAACTGCCGATTCCTGTGTCGTCTTATTCGGATCTTCTGTTGCGATATCCCAAAGCGTGATCTCCAACGGCTCTGTCGTTAATTCCGGCAGATTCTTTCCGTCTGTCTGCTTTGTCCCTGTAGAAGCATCTGATGAAGCGGCCGTATCTGCTGCCGGCGCCTCTGCCGTTGCTGCCGCTCCGCTACCGGATGCATCATTCGTTGCTGCCGGTGCCGCACTGCCGCCGCAGCCTGCCAGCGTCGAAATCACCATCGCCGCTGTCAAAAAAGTAGCCAATAACCTGTTTTTCATATCCTTTCCTCCTTTTTCGGTGAAGAGTGCTTCTCCTCACCGTTGAATCATGTGATGCCGAAACTCATTTCGGTCTTTACTCTTTTATGTTAGATTGCTCTCATTCTTTTTGCACACTAAAAATTGCTATATGATTTACCATTATTGCTATCTTCTTATGTGCACATTGACACTTTTGCACGAATTATCTTTAAATTATATGTATAGATTGCCTGTTTTGAGAGCAATTATCGTCTTCTTAATGAGCTATTATTGCTATATTCGTTGTTTTAAAAAAGAGGGATTGTAGATGATGACTCTGGGTGCAACTGCGCAAGAAAGCGTTCCGCATAAGGTCAATACCAATCTGCGGATGTATATTAACGAAGAACAGACCAATTATCCGTCACATTGGCATACGGATATCGAGCTCATTTATCCGTACGTCGGATCCTACCTGGTAAACTGCGGTGCCCGCTCATATCACCTCGCGGAAGGGGATATTCTGTTGATCTGCCCCGCTGTCATTCATGAAATTTTTGCAACCTCACCGGGTACCCGGATCTATATCCAGGCAGACTTTTCCAAAGCCGGTTCGTTCAAAGAAATTGAATCTGCCTTTCGCGCCATGGCACCCGCGCTGCATATTCAAAAAGCATTTTGTCCGGCCGATCTTTATCAACTGTTATGCGATTGGATCCGTGATATTCAAAAGATTTATTTTGGTTCTGCACCCCCGGTACAGATGAGCGAAGGAAGAGAGGGACACAGCCTCATGTCTTTTACGGAGCTTGAGCCCTACGGAGAAGTGGAGATCTATTCGATTTTAATGCAATTTATTGCACTTGCCGGCAAAAATCTCACCCGCCTGCAACTGTCTCCGCCGACCTTCCGCCACGCGGGATACCGGAACAAAAATCCATTAAACAGTGCCTGCGTTTATCTTTCGGAACATTTTACCGAGGAGATCACCTTAGAAGAGATCGCCGCCTTTGCCGGCTTTAGCAAATATCATTTTGCAAGGATTTTTAACGACTATACCGGAGAGACGTTCTATCAGTATTTACAGCAAAAGCGTATCAATTTTGCTCAAACACTGCTCTCAAATCCATTACTTTCCGTAACGGATATCGCCTATCAGGCAGGATTTGCCAGCAGTACCGCTTTTACGCGCGCCTTTCGCAAAAGTACCGGATTTACGCCCACACAATTCCGGCAACTCAATGAAGAAAAACATCCGTTGCCGGAAAATGCACACTTTGCAAATTTTCGCTCTACCGGATCCTTGTAGTCCCGCAAAACACGGTTTCTTTTTCATCCTCTATATCAAAATACGGCGTTGCACCCTCCGATTACTCGGAAAGTGCGACGCCGTATTTGTCATACCATCTCTTACCGTCTGTCAGAATATAATCTGCGCCGGATCGGATACGGTCCATATAATCCTGTAAATCCCGTAACGGTGTCGGAAATGCAACACCTCCGCCAAAAAGCTTTGTATGATGCTGATCGCTCCCCGCCGTTCCCGGCAGATGGTGCTCTCTTGCAAGTGCTACCGCCTTTTCATTCCATATGCTGTGATCCTGATCTCCCTCTTTGTGCGCCAGATGACCTGCATTAAACAGTTCGATGCCATCCGCATATTGCGGAAATGTCATCACGCGGTCAATATAATCCGCTTCCCGGTAAGGATGCGCCTGGATCACCATCCCACCGCAGGAATGGATCAGCTCAAACTGCTCCGGAATCCCTGCCGTTTTCAGCTCCGGATGCTGTTTCATCCAATCAATCGTAAATCCATAGATCAAAAAATCATGGCCATGCCCCTGTGTCGCTTCGTATCCCAGATATACCGGTAGCCCGATGCGATCCCCCTCTTCTTTCGCATGATGGTAACCTTCAAAAAAGCGATCCAGCCACTTATCCCACGGAAGAGATGTATCGACCGCGGTATTTCCGCCCCAGTTATGATCAGTGACCATCACGCCGGCATAGCCCGCTTCCTTGTACGCTCTCACCATGTCTTTAGCCGCGCACTGTCCGCATTTACTACCTTCCGCCGTATGCATATGTGTTTCGTAAAGATATGGATATTCTGCTCTCATCGATTCAATCATTCTCAAACAATGGCGTGGAGAAATAACGCTCCGCCGTATCAGGCAACACTGTTACTACCGTCTTTCCTTTGCCAAGTTTTTTGGCAAGCTTTAATGCCGCTGCCACATTGGTCCCGGAACTGATCCCGCACATAATGCCTTCTTTACGCGCCAGATCTTTGGCGGTCTGAATCGCTTCTTCATCGGTCACGATATAAATATCATCATAAATCTGACGATTCAGGTTCTTCGGAATGATCCCATCACCGATTCCCATCTGCAGATGCGTCCCGATATTACCACCGGCCAGGATCGCCGCATTCTCCGGCTCCACCGCCCAGATCTCCACATCCGGATACTGCGCTTTGATTGTCTCGCCGATTCCACTGATCGTTCCACCGGTGCCGATGCCGGAGCAAAATCCATGGATCGGGCCTGCGACCTGCTCTAAAATCTCCAGCCCGGTATGATGCTTATGCACCTTGGGATTGGCCGGATTTTCGAATTGCTGCGGGATATAGACACGCGGATCTTCTTTGGCCATCCGCAGTGCCGTCTGCAGACACTCATCGATGCAGGCGCCGATATCTCCCGCATCATGTACGAGGATCACCTGCGCTCCGTAATGTTTTACCAGCAGTCTGCGCTCTTCGCTCACGCTATCCGGCATGATGATCCTGGTCTCATATCCCATGACCGCACCAACCAGCGCAAGACCGATCCCCTGATTGCCGCTGGTCGGTTCCACGATGATCGTATCATCATGAATAATGCCGTCTTTGATCGCCTGCCGGATCATATAATACGCCGTGCGGGTCTTGATCGAGCCGCCGACATTTAGCCCTTCGTACTTTACAAGCACTTCTGCCGCTTCCGGATCATTCATCCGGTTTAATCTGACCATCGGCGTATGACCGATGTACTCCAATACATTATTGCAAACCATAATACTTCTTCTTTCCTCTTCCCATCCCGGTATGTTTGGATACCCGCGATCTTTTGTATTATATCCTTTTCCATTTTCTCCCGCAATCACGGATCCGAGGAATCTCACGATACACTGCATTTACCTTACCTTGTAAAGATCGCGCTCCCCGCAAAAAACTCCCGCGGTGCCGTTGCTCCGCGGGAGTTCTCTTTGCAAAGTATACTTTAATTGGTTCCGGAAAGTGCTGTACCGTTTACATACAACGTGTATCCGTTGGAAATAATGCTGGATGCATCGCCGTCAAATGAGGTGATGTAAGTATCCGCTGTTAACGTCCAGGTGCTGGTAGAATCAATGGATACGGACACGGTTCCGAGTTCTGTCGATACGCTCTCACCGTCTGCATTCTCGATCTCGCCGCTAAAGGTACCGGTAAAGTCGGATCCGTCTGTCAGATTCAGTGTCAGTTCAGAGTCATCGCCTACCAGGATGGTTCCTTCCAGCGTCTGTGCGGACGCATTTACCGTTGCGATGTTCGATGCACCGCTCCAACCGTCTGCGCATACCGACAGCAGAATATCTTCAGCGTCTTTGTTTGTGATCTTCACACCGCTTAAATTGATCACCGCATTGGTGTTGGTCACATGGAATACATGACCGTTTAAGCTGGTTAATGATCCGCCGTCCATGGTAAAGGTAGAGGTACCGCTATCGGCATCACCGGACATGGACTGATAGATCATGATCGTATCATAAAAGGTTGCGTTTCCATTGGTCGAGGTATTATTGGCCGTCATATCACAATCAGTCAGTGTGATCGAGTTCATACCCTCGATGCAGACACCTTCCGAAAGATTGGACACCAGCGTCGCATTTGCAACCGAAACATCCGCAGTCGAATAGATGGACGGAGATCCGAGGCCATTGGTCGTATAGGTACCGCCATCTACGGTAACGGTGCCGCCGCCACGATCCGTTCTGATCGCTGCGGAAGACTGTCCGCTGGTCTCTACCGTCAGATCATATGCCTTGGTAATACCACCGCCTGTGGTCATGATACCACCGGAACCATCGCCCGTTGTCGTGATCGTCGAATCGGAAATGATCACGGTCGTGCCATCTCCGTCTGCGCCGTTTTGTCCGCCGTTACCACCATAAGAGAAGACGCCGTTTGCACCGTCTGCATCTGATGTTACCGTAATTCCGGAAATAGTTGTCGTCGAACCGTCTTTGACCAGGAGTGCTGCATTTAATCCATAGAAATTGCAGTTATCGCCGCCATCGGAATCACCGGTTTTGCTCACGGTTGCATTGGTGATCGTCACATCTTCTGATGTGCTGATCAAGAGCGCACTCTCATCCGCTGTCGTACTGGTATAGGTTTCACCATCCTGTGTATCTGCGGAAGTGATCTCTACCGCGCCGGTATAATCGATGTCAGCGCTACTGCTGCCGCCGCCAAAGCCTCCGCCTTCACCGCCGGGACCACCTTCACCACCGGGGCCGCCTTCTCCGGGGCCACCTTCACCGGGACCGCCTTCTCCGGAACCGCCTTCGCCCGGACCGCCTTCGCCATCCGGCTTTTCCCCATCCGGTTTTTCGCCATCCGGCTTCTCTCCATCTTCCGCTACCGTGCCTTCTTCATCAGTCGTTTCCACCACTGCCTGCACGGTCTCTGAAGTATCTGTCGTTGTACTGCCACAGGCTGCAAGCGATCCGCATAAGGTTGCCACAACAGCCGTCGCCAATATTTTTTTGATTTGTTGTTTTTTCATCTAAGTAACCTCCTTTGGTTGTTTGAGATTACTCAGAGTATAAAACGCCAACCTAAAAGCAACTTAAAATCAAATTCGCCGGTCTTTTCCTTTTTGACGATAGTACGCTGCCTTTTGTTCGTACATCCTGTGATCGGCAATCCTCGCAAGCTCCACGATCGATCGATCCGCAAATTCCGCAGTCGTCACGACTCCGCATGCAGTACTAAGCTCCCATTCGTGCTCCGCAGACCAGCGGCACGTCTCTTTCTCAAATTTGATCATCCGATCCCGCACTTCCTGCTCTTTTGCATGAATCAGCGCTACAAACTCATCTCCGCCGATCCGGTAAGTCGTCCCGAGGGCATCAAAGCAGCTCCCCATGCACCGTGCCACTCCGATGATCAGTTCATCACCGGATTCATGCCCGAATTGATCATTGGTCTCTTTGAGTCCATTCAGATCGATCGAGATATAGGCCAGTTGTTCCCGCCCCTCCGGAGTATCCATCAACCGAATGTCCTCTTCATAGGCGCGGCGATTATACAATCCCGTCATGACATCGACGTTGGCATTCATCTTTTCTTCGACAATCCTGTCATTTAATTTCCGTGACACAATGCAAATCACGATCCCCGCGATCAGCAGATAGCAAAAGACCATCAATAGCATCAGCGGAAGATCCTTATTGACCAGCGAGCGGTCCTGCAGCACAGCAATAAGGTACTGCGTACCGCTACGCACGGAGATATAAGTCTCCCTGTTTTGTATCCGCCCGGCCTTATGGACCATCTCCTCTGCGCCCAGTTTTGCTTTCAGGACCCCAATATCAAACAGCGTCTTTCCGACATATTTGGATACCGTCGCTCCATAGATCTCACCATTGTTTCGATCCGCCACCAGGATATTGATCCCGTCATAGACCGGGATATCCGAGATGACTTCGGAAAGTTCACTGCTGCGCATCTCCTCAAGCAACCGCCGCGGTTCAATGCCGATCTGTGTGATCCTTGAACCGCTGTCATTCCAGCAGATCGCATACATCATCGGTTTGTTATCTGCAGTGTTGGGTGTCACGTCCTGACACATGCTGAGTGTTTTATCCTCCAGCATCGGTTTAAAATACGCCATCTGTTCGCCGGAATCAAACGAATACCCATAATAGGCCGGTACCGTTCCGCCATAAATCTTTCCGGTCGGATCAAACAAATGGATCTCATCGATCGACATCAGATGCGCGATCAGGCTCATTTCCGTCAGATCGTTTTCGATTTCCGGTGCCTGATCAATGATATAAGATACCGCTTTCGCCTTGGCAATATAGTTCTCTTTCAGCGCATCCACCAGAAGCTGTACTCTGGTACCATTGTGCGCCAGGACACTATCGACCTGCTCGATCATATATTCCGACGTCTTATAGGCCTGTCGTCTGTTGCTGGTATCAATTGCGATAAACACAATGATCTCCATCAATATGATCGCGATCCCAATGGTCAGGTACACCTGCACTCTGTTTTGAGGTTTCTTATCCCGTCGCATTTCCAGCCCCCTCCTGCCATCATATGCTCCGTTGTCTTGTTCCTATCCCGTTGTCAATTCCTATGCTGTTGTTTGCTGTTTCTCCTAGTTCGTCCATTGATACAGCTTGGCGTATACTCCGCCCCGCTGTAATAATTCCTCATGTGTTCCGCTCTCTTCGATCCCGTTTTCCGTCAGCACCAGAATACGTTGCGCATTCTTAATGGTAGAGAGACGATGTGCGATCACAAAGGTCGTTCTGTTTAATGCAAGCCGCTCCAGCGACTCTTTGACGATCTTTTCACTTTCATTATCCAGCGCACTGGTCGCTTCGTCAAAGATCAAGATCGGCGGATTCTTTAAGAATACTCTCGCGATCGAAAGGCGCTGCTTTTGTCCGCCGGATAGCTTTACACCGCGCTGTCCGATATCTGTTTCATAACCATTGGGCAGTTCCATGATAAACTCATGCGCGTTGGCCAGTTTGGCCGCCTCGATCACTTCTTCTCTGCTCGCGCCGGGCTTTCCGTAATGAATATTATCCAGGACGGTTCCGCTGAACAGATACACATCCTGCTGAACAATACCGATATTATCGCGCAGACTCTTTAAGGTCACATCGCGAATGTCCTTGCCATCGATGCGAATGCTGCCGCCCGTCACATCATAAAACCGCGGGATCAGGCTGCACAGCGTTGTTTTTCCGCCACCGGAAGATCCGACCAATGCCACGTATGCACCTGCCGGCACATCAAGATTGATATGGCGAAGTACCCTGTGTGCGGTATCTTTGTATTTAAAAGATACATCCGCAAATTCAATATGTCCCTGCACATCCGACAGTATTACCGCACCCTCTTTGTCCTTGATATCCGGTTCGATATCCAGGATCTCCAGAAAACGCTCGTAACCTGAATAACCGTTCTGGAACTGTTCCGTAAAGTCGATGAGCGTCTTGATCGGGTCCGTAAAGATGTTGATATAAAGCAAAAATGCCACAAAATCCGAAACGTTCACCAGCCCCTTGGCCATCAGGATGCCGCCCGAAATGATGACCGTCACGTTGATCAGCATCGTAAATGCGCTCATGCCGGAATTATAAAAGCCCATATAGAAATAACTGTTCTTTTTTGCCTTTAAGAACCCCTCGTTTCCGACCTTGAACTTTTCATTCTCGATCGTTTCGTTGGCGAAGCTCTTTACGACACGGATTCCGGAAAGATTGTCCTCGATCTGCGTATTGATCTCCGCGATCTTGACCCTGTTCTGACGAAATGCGCGTTTCATCTTTTTATTCAGATAATACGCATACACAAACATGACCGGCACGATCACAAATGCCGCGATCGTCAGATAACCGCTGATGTTTTGCAGGATGATGAAAGCACCGATGATCTTGATCAGCGAAATCGTGATATTCTCCGGTCCGTGATGCAGTAATTCGCTGATATCAAACAGGTCATTGGTCACACGGCTCATCAGCTGACCGACTTTTTGCTCATCGTAAAAAGTAAACGAAAGTTTCTGATAATGTGCAAAGATTTCCGCTCGCATATCCCGCTCGATCCGTGCACCCATCACATGTCCGATGTTGGTAATATAAAAGTTTGAAATAAACTGGATCGCCACAAGAACGATCAGCACTCCGCCGATCACCACCACACGATGTACCGCCTCTGCCGGGTCCATGGTCGGCAGATTCGATGTGAAATAGCGAACCACCAGCGGGATCACCAGCGCGATCGCCGAAGCGATGAACGCAAAAAACATGTCCAGCAGGAAGGTTCCCAGATATGGCCGATAATAGCCGACCATTCGTTTTAAGTTTTGATACATAACTGTCCTTTTCTCTTATCCGATTGTATTTTCCAATACGCCGATGTTTGCAATTTCACAGCGCACCACATCCCCCTTCTTTAAATAGACCGGGGTCTCCATGCCCATCGCAACACCGCCCGGGGTCCCGGTTGCGATGATCGATGCCGCTTTCAACGTCATTCCGCAGGAAAGTTCCGAGATCGCTTCTTCCACGCTTGTGATCATATATGCCGTATTACCGTCCTGACGCAATTCTCCGTTCACCGCACAGGTAATCCTGAGATCATGCGCATCCCCGATCTCATCCGCAGTAACAATGCACGGTCCCATCGGGGTATACCCGTCCAGGCTCTTGCCTCGATACCACTGCTGATGCATCTTTTGTACATTCCGGGCACTGACATCATTGATGACCGTATACCCGAAGATATAATCCCCTGCATCTTCCACGCGCACGCCGAAGGCATCTTTTTTCAGGATCACGCCCAGTTCCACTTCATAATCCAGACTATCCACAAAGTCATAGGTCGGGATCACGCCGCCCGGTGCATTCGCGCGGGATACTCTTTTGGAAAAATACACCGTCGCCGCTTTCTTGGTAAAATCGATCGCTTTAACCGTTTCTTCCATATGATCGCGGTAATTCACCCCCAGACAGATCACATCCTGGCGTGGTGAAGGGATCGGTGCGATGATCTGATAATCGGTGCAGGCATCCTGCTGCGCTGCGCTCTGCAGCTTGCTTGCAAGGCTCTCCCGTACCTCTTCCCAGCGGTCGATCAACTCATTCATATCTTTTACCGTGAAGCCCAGCTGCTTTAAGGTATACAATTTTCCGCCTGCGCCTTCAGCTGCAACCTCTTCTGCCTGACCTGTCACGATCGTATATAATTTCATTCCTGTTTCCTCCTTGTCCGGCATCCTCTCCGGATCCTGTATGCGATCGCGTGTACAATCTGATCACATACGATCGCTCCTTTCTTTATCATAATGGATTCTCAGATCTTCATCAACCATCCTGCGGCATGGAAAAACCGGTGCAAAGCAACTGCTTTACACCGGTTCCATATCATTTCGTATCTGCGCCGATCGGGCAGTTTTGCTATTCCATACGTGCATTCCGGAGGGTGCAATACGTATACTCACCCTCGACATAGGTATCAAATGTCCCGACCACCGTCACGATCTCCCCATCCTTCGGGAAATCATCCGGATATACAAAATCTTTTGTCGGCTCAAATTCAATCCCCTGCGCACAGCATGCCGTTGCATCCTGAATAATGCAGGCATAGTAGTATTTTTCCGTCGCTTCATCCAAAAAGATCGACATCAGGCCGCTCATCCTGATCGTCTTCCCGACATATGCATC
>JAILPR010000142.1 GCA_024699355.1 Lachnospiraceae bacterium | reverse complement strand
GAAATTCACGGTAAACTCAAAGTAGATCTCTGTTAATCGTTTGTGGAACGAGCAAAGGAGGATGCGCCATGCTGGAACCTGTAAAAATTGCTTCTAAACGATACCCGGACATTGAGTTAAAGGTCATTGAGGGACATTTTGTAACGCCCAATTCCCATATTTCCCATTATATGGACATGACCACCATGAAGACGCGCCAGAAGAGCGCGGCCAATATCGCCAGGGCGATGGCGGAGAATTACAATGCCACGACCGTGGTGGATACGATCATCTGCATGGACGGAACAGAGGTGATCGGAGCCTATCTGGCACAGGAGCTGACCAACGGCGGGATCATTTCCAAGAACACCCATCAGACCATGTATGTGGTGTCTCCGGAAAAGGATGTCACGGGACAGCTGATCTTCCGCGAAAACAACGTCTTTATGGCAAAAGATAAAAACGTACTGCTGATCATGGGCAGCGTGACGACAGGGAAATTTTTGACCAATACCATCAACTCCATCAATTATTACGGCGGTACCGTGGTGGGCGTCAGCGCGATCTTCAGTGCGGTCACCAAATACCGTGATATGCCGATCTGCGCGGTATTTACCTCTGCGGATGTGCCGGATTACTGCAGTTATGCGCCGGAAGAGTGCGCGCTGTGCAAGAAGGGCGTTCGGGTGGACGGTCTGGCCAACAGCTACGGATATTCGCGTGTATAAGAAAAGAAATACTTGACTTTTGCACGAAAACTAGGCAAGATAAAAAACAGAAAATCAATCAACGTACAAAAAGCGCTGACGAAGAGAGTAAGCAATGGATGAACATCCCAGAGAGTCCGGGACGGTGGGAGCCGGACATCAGTAGTCGTTGTCTGAAAATCACTTCCGAGCTGTCTCACGAACCTCGAAAGAGCAGTAGATGAGAACGCGCCTCCGCGTTAAGGAGAACGATGTGTTGGCATCGGCATGGATGTACAGGTGGTAAAGCGAGATCGGGTCTCGTCCTATACAGGACGGGACCTTTTTTTGATTCTCACAGCAGGCAGCAGGAGCTGCAACGTCAAAGCAGGCAGCAGATGGCTGCAACGGAAAGAAAGGAAGTAACGATGTATCGCAAAGTAGACGCAAACCTGAATTTTGTTGATCGTGAAAAGGAAGTAAACAAATTCTGGAAAGAAAATGATATCTTCCGCAAGACCATTGACTCCCGGAAAGAAGGCGAGACCTATACCTTTTATGACGGCCCGCCGACCGCAAACGGCAAGCCGCACATCGGTCACGTGCTGACCCGTGTCATCAAGGATATGATCCCGAGATACCGTACCATGAAGGGCTATATGGTACCGCGTAAGGCCGGCTGGGATACCCACGGTCTGCCGGTAGAGCTGGAAGTGGAAAAACTTCTGGGCATTGATGGCAAAGAGCAGATCGAAGAATACGGGATCGCGCCCTTTGTACAGAAATGTAAAGAATCTGTCTGGAAATACAAAGGCATGTGGGAAGAGTTCTCCGACAGCGTTGGTTTCTGGGCGGATATGGATGATCCGTATGTCACCTATCATGATGACTTTATCGAATCCGAGTGGTGGGCATTAAAGGAAATCTGGGATAAGGGCCTCTTATACAAAGGCTTTAAGATCGTTCCGTACTGCCCGCGTTGCGGAACCCCGCTGTCTTCTCACGAAGTGGCACAGGGCTATAAGGCAGTCAAAGAGCGTTCCGCGGTCGTACGTTTCCGCTTAAAAGGTGAGGATGCGTATGTACTGGCATGGACGACCACACCGTGGACTCTGCCGTCCAATACCGCACTTTGCGTGAACCCGGATGAGACCTATGCGAAGGTCAAGGCCGTTGACGGCAATACCTATTATATGGCGCAGGCTCTTTTGGATAAGGTTCTTGGCAAATTATCCGAAGGTGATGCACCGGCTTACGAAGTACTCGAAACCTATGTCGGCAAAGATCTGTGCGGCAAGGAATATGAGCCCCTTTTCGAATGTGCCGGCAAAGAAGCGGAGCGTCAGAAAAAGAAAGCACATTACGTTGTTGCTGACAGTTATGTCACAATGGAAGACGGTACCGGTGTCGTACATATCGCTCCGGCATTCGGTGAAGACGATGCGAGAATCGGCCGCAGCAATGATCTGCCGCTGATCCAGTTCGTTGATGATAAAGGAAATATGACCGAGCAGACCACGTATGCAGGTCTGTTTGTCAAGAAGGCAGATCCGGAGATCTTAAAGGATCTCGATGCACAGGGCAAACTGTTTGATGCACCGAAGTTCGAGCATGATTACCCGTTCTGCTGGAGATGCGATACGCCGCTGATCTACTATGCAAGAGAATCCTGGTTCATCAAGATGACCGCGGTTCGTGATGATCTGGTGCGCAACAATAAGACCGTCAACTGGATCCCGCAGACCATCGGAGAAGGCCGTTTCGGCAACTGGCTGGAGAATATTCAGGACTGGGGTGTCTCCCGTAACCGTTACTGGGGTACTCCGTTAAATATCTGGGAATGCGAAGACTGCGGACATCAGATCGCCATCGGCTCCAGAGAAGAGCTGGCTGCAAAGAGCGGTCAGGCAGATGCCTCCAAGATCGAACTGCACAGACCGTATGTGGATGAAGTTATTTGCAAGTGCGAGAAGTGCGGCGGCAAGATGAAGAGAGTTCCGGAAGTTATCGACTGCTGGTTTGATTCCGGTGCGATGCCGTTTGCACAGCATCATTATCCGTTTGAAAATAAGGAGCTTTTTGAGCAGCAGTTCCCGGCAGCATTTATTTCCGAGGCGGTCGATCAGACCAGAGGCTGGTTCTACTCCCTGATGGCAGAGTCCACC